>CAKSWQ010000014.1 GCA_934512105.1 uncultured Faecalibacterium sp.
TGCGTGCCGGTGACCGGCCGCACCCACCAGATCCGGGTGCATTTTGCGTCCATCGGCCATCCGCTTGCCGGGGACGACCTTTACGGCGGCAGCCGGGAGCGCATTGGCCGACAGGCGTTGCACTGCGCTAAGCAGAGCTTTGCGGTGCCTGTATACACCCCGCTGCCGGACGGCATCCGGGTGGAAATGCCCTTGCAGCTGCGCACCGTCACGGTGGAAAGCCCGCTGCCGCCGGATATGGAAGCGCTTTTTTCGTGAAAACTGCGTGAAAAAGTAGCCAAATTTTATGTAAGCGCTTGTTTCAAACCATGCAAAGTGTATAATAAAAAGAGAGCGTATTGTGTACAGGCCCTGTTGGCCTTTTGAACAGGGGAACGTACACCATCTAGCTGCTGTGTTCCGGGCCGAAAAAATGCCCTGCAGCGGCGCAGGAAGGAGAAAATCCCGTTGATTGAAGATAAAACAAAGGAGCAGCAGCCCGCTGCGCAGCCGGTACGGCAGCCCCGCCGCCAGAAGCTGCGCTCGCTGTGGGCACAGCTCCAGTGCCGGGGTGTGCTGCGGCGGCACAGGATGCGCCGCAAGCGTCAGCACCGCTGGGAAAAGCTGTGGCGTAAGCTGCTGCACAACCCCGTAGCGCCCATGGTGGGCGAGACGCTGTACGCCGTAGGCTTTTCCGCCGAGTATGCCGTTGTCCGCACAGGACGCAGCTTGCAGCACGGGCTGCGCCGTCTGCTGCAAACGGTAAGAGACCTGCTGAAAAATATCGCATCCATGGCGTTCCCCGGGGCGGCGCAGCTGCTGCGGGATCTCTTCGGCCCGGTAGTGCTTGCCCTGCGGGGCACCGGGGCGCTGCTGCGCCACGCACACCGGGTACGCAAGGAAAAAGGCTTTGGCGCTGCGCTGTGCGCAAGCGGGCACTTCCTTGCAGAGGGTATCACCGATAACATCCGTCTTGTGCCCCGTATGGCTATGTATGTGCTGCCCATGGCAGCGCTGGCTGTTATGCTGACGGTGTTCCAGACCACCATCCGCCAGCCCTACGCCTTGGAGGTGCAGGTGGACAACAAGACTGTGGGCTATGTGGCCAACGAAGAGGTGTTTAATTCTGCGCTGGAAGCTGTGCAGCAGCGTATCAATTATTCCGGTACGGAGCAGGCACGCTTTACCGTGGAACCTACTTATTCCGTGACAGTCGCCCACGATGTGATGGACGAAAATGACGTGGCTGACGCCATCCTTAAAAATTCCGGCGACCAGATCAGCGAGGGCACAGCTTTGTATCTGGACGGCGAGCTTACGGCCGTATGCGCGGACGGCACCAGTCTGCAAAGCTACATCAGCAGCCTGCTGGAGCCCTATGAGAACCCGGACGACCCTAACACCACTGTGGGCTTCAACAAGGATGTCACGCTGGAAAACGGCATCTACTTCACCGAGAGCTTTCAGGAGGAAGCCGAGGTGGAGCAGCTGCTTTCCGGTGTGCAGCAGGCACAAAAGACCTACACCGTGCAAAGCGGCGACACCATCTGGGCCATCGCCCAGAAAAATGGCCTGACCGTGAAGGAACTGTGCGATATGAACACCGGCTTTACCGCCAATGGGGAAAACGGCCTGACCCAGAACTCCAAGATCCTGCCCGGCGATACATTGACTGTGGTGCGGGAGGAGGAGACGCTGGAAGTGCGTATCACCAAGGTGGAAAGCTGGGAGGAAGAGATCGCCTATACCACCGAGACCACCCAGTCCAACGAGCTGAACTCCGGTACCAAGCGCGTTACCCAGACGGGCGAGAACGGCATCCGCACCGTGACGGCACAGCGGGTATACGATACAAACGGCAACCAGCTTTCCCAGCAGATCCTGAGCACCGTGGTGACCAAGGAACCTGTGACGGAAAAAGTTACGGTGGGCACCAAAAAGGCATCCTCCGGTGCAACCTCTTATATCAAAGGCAGCGGACAGTTCATCTGGCCGGTGCCCGGTTACAAATATTGCTCCCGCTGGTATGGCGGCAGCCATAAGGGCGTGGATATCTGCGCCGCCGCCGGTACGCCTATTTACGCTTCGGCAGGCGGTACGGTGACCAAGGCCGGCTACAACCGCGCCGGTGCGGGCAACGGTTACGGCTACTCGGTCATCATCAGCCACAGCAATGGCTACACCACCGTGTACGCCCACTGCCTGTCACTGGTGGTACATGCCGGTCAGTCGGTCAAGCAGGGGCAGCTCATCGGCTATGTGGGCAATACCGGACGCTCCAGCGGCAACCACTGCCACTTTGAGATCCGGCGCAATGGCTCCTATATCTCGCCGCAGACGGTGTTCAACCGCAGCAGCTATCGCAACCGATAAATTACAATAAGATAAAAGGAGAGATCATCTATGTCTACCCCTCACATCAGCGCAGAAATGGGCGATTTCGCCAAGACAGTCCTTATGCCGGGTGACCCCCTGCGTGCCAAATTTATTGCCGACACCTTTTTGCAGGATGTCCGGCAGGTGACCGGCGTGCGCGGGATGCTGGGCTTTACCGGCACCTACGAAGGCCGCCCCATCAGCGTGATGGGCAGCGGTATGGGTATGCCTTCTATCGGCATCTACTCCTACGAGCTGTTCAGCTTCTATGGCGTGGAAAATATCATCCGCATCGGTTCTGCTGGCAGCTATACCGAAAAGGCCAAGCTGTTCGACACCGTGCTGGCTACCGGCGCTGTGAGCGAGAGCAACTACGCCCGGGTGCAGAGCGGCTTTACTGGCAACATCACCCTGCCTAGCGCAGCCCTGAACGAAAAGCTGCGTGCCTCCGCTGCAAAGCAGGGCATTCCCCTGATCGAGGGCAACATCCACTCTTCGGATGTGTTTTACCGCCAGCCCTCGGACGCAAAGCCCACCTACTGGGAAAAGCTGCGGGACGAGGACGGCTGCCTGTGCGTGGAGATGGAAAGCTTTGCCCTGTTTGCCAACGCGCAGGTGCTGGGCAAGAATGCTGCCTGCCTGCTGACCATCTCGGACAGCTTTGTGGCCCCCGGCATCACCACCGCCGAGGAGCGCCAGAAGAGCTTTACCGACATGATGAAGGTCGCTCTGGGCGCAGAGTACTGATCGCATAACTTTCCAGCGCGGCTGCCGCCCCAAGGCACAGCCGCGCTGTTTTTGCCCATAAAAGGAGGGAACAGCATGACAAAACTGACCATGGAAGAAAAGCAGCAGCTGATCCGCATGGCGCTGGCCGCGCGGGAAAAGGCCTATGTGCCTTACAGCGATTTTATGGTGGGCGCTGCGCTGCGCGCTGCGGACGGCCGCATCTTTACCGGCTGCAACGTGGAGAACGCCGCCTTTACCCCCACCAGCTGCGCCGAGCGCACCGCCCTGTTCAAGGCAGTGGCGGAGGGAGTGACCGCGTTTACGGATATCGCCGTGGTGGGCAGCCGCCGGGGCGAAGTGAACCGGCAGATCACCTCGCCCTGCGGGGTGTGCCGTCAGGCACTGTTTGAGTTCGGTGGGCCGGAGCTGAATGTTATCATGGCAAAGACCCCGGAGGATTTCATCGAGCGCAGCATGGACGAGCTGCTGCCCTTCGGCTTTGGCCCCTCCAACGTGGCGGGCAACAGCGCCGTGGAAGGGGAATAACTGTCTTTCTGCGAAAAACAGCGCAAGCAGGGATAAATTGGTTAAAAAGCATTACTTTTCTATAAATTATACAAGGGATTTGTAAAGAATTTGTAATCGGAAATTGCTTGCATCTGTCACATCCACCCGCTATACTTGAGCCAGTAAATGTGCCAGAGTGCACATTTCATTCATTTGACGCAATTTTTTAAAATAAAGGAGAGTTTCTTATGAAGATTTCTCGTCGTAACTTTCTGGCTGTGGCCGGTGCTGCTGCCGCTGCCGCTGCTCTGACCGCCTGCGGCGGTTCTTCCGCTTCTTCTACCAGCACTGCTTCTTCCGCAGCTGCCAGCTCTGCCGCCGCTTCCGGTGCAGCAGACGGCGCTGAGAAGATCGCCAAGGTCGCTCTGACCTGCGATACCGGCACGATCGATGATGAGAGCTTCAACCAGGCTTGCTGGGCTGCTGTTTCCGGCTACATGGGCGCCAACTGCCAGTACTACATCCCCGAGTCCGATGCTTCCGATGAGGACCGCGAGACCATGATCCGTCTGGCTGTCAACGAAGGCGCTGATGTTATCGTCTGCGTTGGCTACCTGTACGGCGCCTCTCTGGCTTGGGCTGCTGAGCAGTACCCCAACATCAAGTTCATCGCTATCGATGTGACCCAGGGCGATATCGGCACCGACAGCATCCCCGCCAACTGCTACTGCATCACCTTCAAGGAGGAGCAGGCAGGTTATCTGGCAGGCTACGCCGTTGTTAAGGACGGCTACACCAAGCTGGGCTTCCTGGGCGGCATGGCTGTGCCCGCCGTTATCCGTTACGGCTACGGCTATGTGCAGGGCGCTGACGCTGCTGCAAAGGAGCTGGGCACCAACATTGACATCAACTACTTCTACGGCGGCCAGTTCTACGGCGATGCCAACATCACCTCCCGTATGGAGGGCTGGTACGCCAACGGCACCCAGATCGTCTTTGCCTGCGGCGGCGGCATCTACACCTCCGCTGTCGAGGCTGCCCTGAAGAACAACGGCTACGTTGTGGGCGTTGACGTTGACCAGAACTACATCGGCGTGAACGGCGTGGCAAAGGACGGCTACGCTTACAACCCGTTCGTCACCTCCGCTATGAAGGGTCTGTCTGAGTCTGTCAGCACCGCTCTGGGCGATATCGAGGCCGGCGAGTGGAGCAACATCGCTGCCACCAACGGCAACTTCGGTCTGGAGGACGGCGAGTACGTCGGTCTGCCCACTGCTGATGACAGCTGGAACTTCAAGACCTTCACCAAGGACGAGTACGAGACCCTGAAGACCAAGATCGCTTCCGGCGAGCTCGTTGTGGACAACAGCTCCGACGACGCTACCAAGCCCACCGTCAGCGAGTTCACCAAGGTCAACTACATCCAGTAATCGCTTTCCCGGAATTACTCCCGTGAATAGGGGCGGGGTGCTCATGCAGGGGCACCCCGCCCTTTTTGTATGCCTGTGTAAGAGAAACAGCCGGGAAATCGTGCAGACCCTACAAAAGTAATACTTTTACTTGTGCTTTTTGACAAAAAATCAAAAAGCCGTGTGCAAACTGCAAAAAATCAGGTATAATGGTTTGTAGAATAGAAAAGGTGTCGTTACGGCACGAAAGGAGAGTGAGCAGATTGGCAGAGGATTATGTGATCGAGATGCTCCACATTACCAAGGAATTCCCCGGTATCAAGGCAAACGATGATATCACCCTGCAGCTGCGCAAGGGCGAGGTACACGCCCTTCTGGGCGAGAACGGCGCGGGCAAAAGTACGCTGATGAGCGTGCTGTTCGGCCTGTATCAGCCGGAACAGGGCAAGATCCTGAAAAACGGCAAGGAGGTCGCCATCCGCAACCCCAACGATGCCAACGCACTGGGCATCGGCATGGTGCACCAGCACTTCAAGCTGGTGGAATGCTTCAGCGTGCTGGACAACATCATTCTGGGCGTGGAGCCCAACAAGATGGGCTTTTTGCAGAAGGCCGAGGCACGCAAAAAGGTGATGGCGCTGAGCGAAAAGTACGGCCTGCGGGTAGACCCGGACGCACTGATCAGCGATATCTCGGTGGGTATGCAGCAGCGCGTGGAGATCCTGAAGATGCTGTACCGCGACAACGAGATTTTGATCTTTGACGAGCCCACCGCTGTGCTGACCCCGCAGGAGATCGACGAACTGATGGAGATCATGCGCGGGTTCAAGAAGGAGGGCAAGTCCATCCTGTTCATCACCCATAAGCTCAACGAGATCATGGCTGTGGCCGACCGCTGCACCGTGCTGCGCAAGGGCAAGTATATGGGCACGGTGGATATCAAGGGCACCACCAAGGAAGAACTTTCCCGCCGCATGGTGGGCCGTGACGTGCAGCTGCAGGTGGAAAAGCAGCCCGCGCACCCCGGAGAGACGGTGCTGGACGTGGAGAACGTTACCATCCACAACGACCAGCGCAAGAAGGACGTGGTCAAGGATGTGTCCTTCAAGGTGCACGCCGGCGAGATCGTCTGTCTGGCGGGCATCGAGGGCAACGGCCAGACCGAGTTCATCTACGGCCTGACCGGTCTGAGCAAGCTGTCTGGCGGCAAGCTTACGCTGGATGGCAAGGACATCACCCACGAGAGCATCCGCCAGCGCTCCAAGGATGGCATGGGGCACATCCCGGAGGACCGCCACAAGCACGGTCTGGTGCTGGATTTCAGTCTGGAAAACAACATCGTATTACAGCGCTACTGGCAGCCGGAGTTCCAGAAGGGCGGCTTTATCCGTGCCGATAAGGTGCGCGAGTACTCCGACCGGCTGATCGAGCAGTACGACGTGCGCAGCGGTCAGGGCAGTGTGACCACCGTGCGCAGTATGTCCGGCGGCAACCAGCAGAAGGCGATCATCGCCCGCGAGATCGACCGCGACCCCAAGCTGCTGGTGGCAGTGCAGCCCACCCGTGGTCTGGACGTGGGTGCCATTGAGTACATCCACCGCCAGATCGTGGCCGAGCGCGATAAGGGCAAGGCCGTGCTGCTGGTCAGCCTTGAACTGGACGAGGTGATGAACCTTTCTGACCGCATCCTTGTGATGTACGAGGGCGAGATCGTGGGCGAGTTTGATCCCAAGACCACCACCGTGCAGGAGCTGGGTCTGTATATGGCAGGCGCCCGCAAGCAGGGAAAGGAGGAGCAGTAACACATGAATAAGAAAAAACTTTCCCGCGGCGGCAGCCTGCAAAGCTCTGTTACCAGCGTGCTGGCTGCACTGCTGTGCATCCTGATCGGGTTGCTGGTGGGCTTTCTGGTGCTGGTAGCCATCAACCCCGCACACGCATGGGGCGATGGCTTTGTGCGCATCCTCAAGGGTGGCTTCCACGATGCCCCCTACGGCGTAGGCAAGGAGCTGGCGAATGCTGCGCCCCTGATCATGACCGGCTTGTCCGTGGCCTTTGCCTTTAAGACCGGCCTGTTCAACATCGGCGCAGCCGGTCAGTATACGCTGGGCGCTTACGGCGCACTGTACTGCGCTATTATGCTCAAGCTGCCTTGGTTCGTCTGCCTGCTGGCCGCAGCAGTGCTGGGCGGCCTGTGGGGCGCGATCCCCGGCTTCTTCAAAGCCTACTTCAACATCAACGAGGTCATTACCTCCATCATGTTCAACTGGATCGGCCTGTATCTGGTAAACGAGCTCATCTACCAGAACGGCACCGGCCCCATGTACGACGTGCGCAACACCCGTACCCTGAACCTGAGCAAGAACGCCGACTTTGCCCAGTCCCTGATCCCGGACTTCGGCCTGAACAAGTTGTTCCAGACCAACAGCACCACCATTGCCATCTTTCTGGCGGCAGCGGTGGCTGTGCTGATCTGGGTGGTGCTGAACAAGACCACCTTCGGCTACGAGCTCAAGGCCGTTGGCCTGAACAAGAACGCCGCCCGCTATGCCGGTATCAACGAGAAGAAGAACATCATCCTCTCCATGGCCATTGCCGGTGCGCTGGCAGGCTTCGGCGCAGGTCTGTTCTATCTGTCCAACGTGTCCCAGTGGAACCCGCTGAACTCCACCAGCCTGCCGGCCATGGGCTTCAACGGCATCTCGGTGGCACTGCTGGCCAGCTCCAACCCCATCGGCACCGTGTTCTCTGCAATGTTCATCTCCCACATCTCGGTCGGCGGCTCCTTCCTGTCCACCAAGTATTACCCCACCGAGATTTCGGATCTGATCAGCGGCATCATCATCTACCTGTGCGCATTCTCCATGCTGTTCCGGGGCAAGATCCAGAGCCTGTTGTTCAGGAACGCCGAAAAGACCAACGTGAACGCAGAGCCTGCGCCTGCCGCAGAAAAGACCAAAAAGGAGGGCAAGTAATATGCTGCTTCTGATCAAATATACCCTGCTGTACGGCATCGTGCTGATGCTGGTGGCACTGGGCGGTATGTTCAGCGAACATTCCGGCATTATCAACATTGCGCTGGAGGGCATCATGGTCATCGGCGGTGTGGCCGGTGTGCTTACCCTGACCATGCTGCCTGCAAGCCTGTCGCCCTTCCTTGTGGTGCTCATCTCCATTCTGGTGGCAGCGCTGGCGGGTGTGGTTTACAGTCTGCTGCTGGCTTTTGCCTCCATCAACCTGAAGGCCGACCAGACCATCGGCGGCACGGCGCTGAACCTGCTGGCCACCGCCATTGCCGTGGTCATCTCCAAGTACTTCAGCGAGAGCGGCAGCGCCAAGCTGAACTACTCCAACAAGCCCTTCCTGTTCAGCATCGGCGGGCTGGAACTCAGCGTGTTCGTGCCGCTGGGGCTGATTTTGCTGGTGGTCAGCTACATCGTGCTGTACAAGACCCGCTTCGGCCTGCGTCTGCGTGCCTGTGGCGAGCACCCGCAGGCTGCGGACTCGGTGGGCATCAACGTCTACAAGATGCGCTACGCCGGTGTCATCCTTTCCGGTGCGCTGGGCGCCATCGGCGGTCTGGCCTATATCGTGCCCCCGGTGCAGACCTGGAACTTTGAAGTCGGCGTGGCCGGTGCAGGCTTTCTGGCGCTGGCAGTCATGATCTTTGGCCAGTGGAAACCCTTCCACATCTTTGGCGCAGCAATGTTCTTTGCTGTGTTCAAGAGCCTTGCCAACATTGCAGACTCCACCTTCCTCGCGCAGCTGCACTGGTCCAGCAACATCTATAATATGATGCCCTTCGTGGCTTCCATGGTCATTCTGGCATTCACCTCCAAAAACAGCATGGCCCCCAAGGCCGAAGGTATCCCCTACGATAAGGGCTCCCGTTAAGCGCTTTTGTTGAAATTCCATAAAATCAGGGCATCCGCAGCCAACAAGGTGCTGCGGATGCCTTTTTTATACGGGGTAAGGCACAATTTATCCATCTGCTTACAAGCAAAAAATGGCATTTTCCACTTGTAAAATATGGCAAGATGTGCTATCATTAAAAAACGAATGTGTATCTATGGGAACCCGGTGTACATTTCTTGCACTGCGGAAAAACAAGAAAGGTGAGTTTCTCTATTATGGACGAAAAAACAACTATGGGACAGTCGCTCCGGAGTATGGAGGACGAGGAGACCATTGATCTGATGGAACTGGCGCGTTTGTTGTGGGCGCATATTGTGCAGATCGTGGCAGCAGCAGTTGCGGCAGCACTGATCTGCCTGCTGGTATGCATGTTTGTACTTACGCCGAAATATCAGGCATCCATCAATATGATCGTGAATACCCGCCAGGAGGGTACGGCTACCTTTACTAACGATAACTTTAATTCGGCCAAGAATCTGATCAGCACCTATGCGGTCATTATCAAGGGCAACACCGTGCTGAACAAGGTCATTGATGAGCTGGATCTGGACATGACCTACGCCGAGCTGTACAACATGGTGACGGTTGCCGATGTGGACTCTACCCAGATTATGAAGGTCACGGTTACCGATACCGATGCAGAGCGTGCAGGCGAGATCGCCCAGACCATTGCGGATATCGTGCCTGACGTGCTGGTGGAGAAGGTGGAAGCCGGTTCCTGCAAGACGGTGAGCGATGTGGCCATCAATCCCAACAAGGTGTTCCCCCAGACCAAGAAGTACGTTGTGCTGGCCGGTCTGCTGGGCGCAATTCTGGTGTGTGGTGTGCTGGTGCTGGCACACCTGCTGCACGATACCGTTGTGGACGATGAAGATATCCAGAAGAAACTCGGCCTGCCTGTGCTGGGCCTGATCCCGGAGGTGTAAGACGATGTGGAATCTGTTTAACAAAAAGAACAAAACTGGCGGCGAGCACCGCACCCTGCAGCTGATCACCGATAAAAAGATGCCCTTTGGCTATGTGGAGGCCTACAAGTCTCTGCGCACCAATCTGGACTTTATGGCAGGCTCCATGGACGTGCACACGCTGGTCCTCACCAGTACCGTGCCGGAAGAGTCCAAGAGCAACGTGGCAGTCAATTTGTCACTGACGCTGGCCGAGAGCGGCAAAAAGATAGCTCTGGTGGACTGTGACCTGCGTAAGCCGGTGCTGCACCGCTACCTGAAGGCAGGCCACAACGTAAAAGGCGTTTCCAACGTGCTGTCCAACCAGTGCACGCTGGACGAGGCACTGCAGGAGCTGAAGGAAATGAACATGACCTTCCTGCCCGCAGGCACCCCGCCGCCGAACCCTTCCGAGATGCTGAGCCAGCCGCAGATGCAGGCCATGGTGGATGCTCTGCGTCAGAAATTCGATGTGGTCATCTTTGATGCACCCCCGATATCGGTAGTCACCGATGCAGCCGTCATTGGCCGCTATGTGGACGGCGCAATGTTTGTTGTGCGCTCGGACTACGCTCCCACCGATGCCGTGCGCGGCGCAGTGCGTAAGCTGCAGGGAGCCGGTGTCAAGGTGCTGGGCAGCGTGCTGACCCGCTACGACATGAAGAAGGCACTCAAGGGCTCCAGCTACGCATACAGCTATGCCTATAATTACAACTATGCCTACGAAAAACAGAAGGCTGATGTTGCTGAATAAGGAAGCACTGCTATGACTGATCTGCATTGTCACATTTTGCCCGGCATTGATGACGGCGCAAAAGATACAGAGGTTTCGCTGGAGTTGCTGCGCAGGGAATATGAGGACGGTGTGCGCAATATCGCGTTCACCAGCCACTTCAACAGCGAACGCACCACGGTGGAAGCTTTTACGGCAAAGCGGCAGGCTGCCTTTGCGCGGCTGACCGCCGCGCTGGAGGGGCAGCCCATGCAGTTCGACTTCAAGCTGGGCGCAGAGGTGTTTTTCTCGCCCGGTCTGTGCGAGCTGGATACCCGGGCGCTGTGTATGGGGGACACCGCTTATCTGCTGATGGAGTTTCCCACCACCCACAAGCCGCATTTTATCCGGCAGACCCTGTACAATTTGCAGCAGCAAGGCATCGTGCCGCTGATCGCGCATATCGAGCGCTACCCCTATGTGCTGGAAGATCCCACCCTGCTGTACGACTGGGTAGCCGCCGGTGCCTATGCGCAGATCAATGTGGGATCCTTGCTGGAACCCAAGCTCTGCAAAAAGCTGTGTAAGTTCATCCAGTGGGGACTGGTTCACGTCATCTCCACCGATACCCATTCACCGGACAAGCGCCCGCCCTGCATGGCACAGGGTGTGCAGCAGCTGGAAAAGCTGCTTGGCAAGGAAACTGCTGCCCGTATCGTGCGCAACGGCGATGAGCTGTTCCACGATCAGGAACTGGACGCTGCGACCCTGCATCAGCCCAAAAAGTTTTTGGGAATGTGGGTCTGATCCTAAAGTAAGGAGAAAACTGCCCGGGTGGAGGAGTACTCTGCCCGGGCAGCGGATTTTGATATGAAGAAAAATAAGGTCCTGAAAATCGTATTGATCGTGCTGGGCACGCTGGTGGTTCTGCTGGCAGCGGCTGTCCTTGGGGTACTGTTCTATCTTCGCAGTATGGCAGCCAATCTGCCGGAAACGCTGCCGGATGCCCCGGCAGACAGCACACAGCTCACCCTGACGGATGAGGATCTGGATAAGCTGCTCAGCGGCGAGATCACGCTGGAGGAGCTGACAAGTGAAGCCGCTTCGTCCAGCAGTGGGGAACAGGATGCAGCAGCCAGCGTTCCGCAGGAGGGAGCGGATTCGGCATCCGCTCCGGCAGGTTCTTCTGCTTCTTCGGGGAGCGCTGACTCCCAGACGGAGAGCAGCAGTACTGCTTCCTCCGGTAAGCAGGAGACTGCGGCCGGAACATCCGGTTCCAGTACAACGTCTGCCTCCGAAAAACCGGCGTCCTCGTCCGGCAAACAGGAGGCCGGCTACGAGGCTGAGGTCAAGGCACTGCTGAAACAGCTGTACAGCGTCAAGGCGCGTGCCGAGGCAGAGCTGAACAGCTGCATTGCCGGAGCAAAGGCAGAGTTCAAGGCATTGCCGGAGTCTCAGCAGACACAGGCCCGCAAGATCTCCATTGCGCTGGCCAGAAGCGGCAGACTGTATGCGATGCAGGCATCTTATGATAAGGAAGTGGCGAGCATTGTCAACCAGATGCGCGCCGTACTGACCGCAAACGGCCAGAGCACTGCACTGGCCGATCAGGCCATGGCTTCCTATAAGGCACAGAAGAGCGCCATGTACTCCCAGCTGACCGCAAAGCTGTATTCCTGACCCGCAAAACGACCTATGACCACCCGCAGCACATTTCCCGGGCACCGACCGTGCCGGAGAAGGGGACTGCGGGTGGTCTTTTTTGCCAAGTTTCCTGTAATATGGAGAAAAATGCCGGTGACATGGATAGATGGTTCTGGGGGAGAGACACTGTCTTTTGCGCGCAGCAGAGCTGAACAGACCATGCGCGTCCCGGAGCAGCTGCCCAAAAGACCGGAAAAGTAGCACTTTTACCTACAAATATACAGGAAATTTGTATAAAGTATAAGATTTCGCTCACGCTTTGCTAAAATAAAGTGAATTATTTTCATGTGAATTGACAAAATTCGTGGTACTCTCTATAATAGATAGAGTGTTTCTCGGGTATGGACGATGGTGTTTATGCAACCGCAAGATACCATCGTTTTATTATTCGCTTTTTCTGTCCGCGTGCCAAGGACAGACGTCCGCTATGTGTGAGGCTGGCGGACTGCGGGAAAGTGTGGCTCGGCCTGAGAGCAAAAACAGTAATTCATTGATAGGATTGGAGTGGCATCAAACGATGGCAAAGTACATCATCAAGCGTGTCGCAATGGGTATCTTCAGTATCTTCATTGTGGCTACGGTTACCTTTTTTGTCATGAACCTGGTCCCCGGTGGCCCGTTCGTGGCAGAAAAGTCCATCAGCGCCGCTGCTCAGCAGGCTCTGGCCGAAAAGTATGGCCTGGATAAGCCGCTGGGTGTGCAGTACGTCAACTACATGAAGAGCCTTTTGCATGGCGATCTGGGTCTGAGCCTGCGTCAGCGTGGCCGTACCGTGAACCAGATCATCGCCAGCAAGCTGCCGGTCTCCTGCCGTCTGGCAGGCATTGCAGTGGTGGTGGCTCTGTGCGTGGGCATCCCGCTGGGCTGCATTTCCGCTTACAACCGCGGTAAGTGGCTGGATAACGTTATTATTGTGTTTGCTACCTGTGGCATCGCGATCCCCAGCTTTATTTCCAGCGTGCTGCTTTTGTACCAGTTCGGCATGAACCTGAAGGTTCTGCCTACCGTTGGCCTGAACAGCGCAGCCGCCTATATCATGCCGGTCACCGCACTGGCCATCTATCCCTCGGCTTATATCACCCGTTTGATGCGCTCCAGCCTGCTGGACGTTATGGGTCAGGACTATATGCGCACTGCCCGCGCAAAGGGCGTGTCTCAGTTCATGATCCTGTTCAAGCACGCTCTGCGCAACGCCATTCTGCCTGTCATCACCTACGTCGGCCCTATGCTGGCCAGCCTGATGACCGGTTCTTTCGTGGTGGAAAAGATCTTCTCCGTGCCCGGTCTGGGCCGCGACTTCGTGTCTGCCATCACCAACCGTGACTACACCATGATCATGGGCACTACCATCCTGCTGTCCAGCATGGTCATCATTGCAAACGTGATCGTGGATATCCTTTATAAGATCATCGACCCGCGCATCAAGCTGCAGTAAGAGAAAGGAGCGATTTTCATGGAAAACATTAAAAAGAATCCGCTCAGCCTGCAGCTCAACGCGGAGGATTTTCTGCCCGCCAGCAATGAGGAAAAGCAGAGCCTGGTGGTCATGCGCGAAAGCGTCAACTTCTGGAAGGACGGTATCCGCCGCCTGAAGAAGAACAAAATCGCCATGGTCAGCTTTGTGTTCATCATTGCCATTGCCATCTTTGCCTACCTGCTGCCCGCCGTCTGGCCTTACAGCTACTCCGAGCAGATGAAGGGCAGCAACAACCTGAAGCCCTTTGAGTACTCTGCCTCCGAGCAGGCGCGTATCGACGCAGGCGAAAAGGTGTTCCCGCACATTCTGGGCACCGACCGTATGGGCCGTGACTTCGCTGTGCGTATCATGATGGGTACCCGCGTCAGCCTGTCCGTTGGTCTGATCGCTTCTGTGCTGGTGCTGATCATCGGCGCCACCTACGGTGCGGTTGCGGCCTTTGCCGGCGGCTGGGTGGATAATATCATGATGCGTATTACAGATATTCTGTACACCATCCCCGATATTCTGCTGATCATTCTGCTGGGCATGGCTCTGAAGGATCCGCTGGATGCACTGGCTTCCAAACCCGGCTTCAAGTGGATGCAGACCCTTGGCCCCAACATGATCTCCATCTTCATCATCTTTGCTCTGCTGTACTGGGTCGGCATGGCGCGTATCGTCCGCAGCCAGATCCTGATCCTGAAGGAGAGCGAGTACGTTACCGCTGCCCGCGCACTGGGCGCATCCGGCGGCCGTATCATCAAAAAGCATCTGCTCACCAACTGCATCGGTACCTTGATCGTTACCACCACCCTGCAGATCCCGGCCTCCATCTTTACCGAGAGCTACCTGAGCTTCATTGGTCTGGGTGTTGCAGCCCCGCTGCCTTCTCTGGGTTCTCTGGCTACCGATGCCGTCAAGGGCATGAACACCTACCCCCATCTGCTGATCGCCCCCGCACTGATGATCAGCGTGATGATCCTTGTGTTCAACCTGTTCGGCGACGGCCTGCGCGATGCCTTTGACCCGAAGCTGAAGAATTGATGAGGTGAACAGAAATGAGCGAGAAAATTCTTGATATCAAAGATGAACGCCTTTCTTTCTTCACCCCTGCGGGCGAAGTAAAGGCACTGAACGGCGTTTCCTTTACCATGAATCAGGGCGATGTTCTGGGCGTTGTGGGCGAGTCCGGCTCCGGTAAGTCGGTCACTGCCTACTCCGTTATGGGTCTGACCGCTTACCCCGGCAAGCTGGTGGGCGGCAAGGTGTGGTTCAACGGCCACGAGATCGAGAACATGAAGGAGAAGGACTTCCGCAAGATCCGCGGCAACGAGGTCTCCATCATCTTCCAGGACCCCATGACCAGCCTGAACCCGGTGTACACCATCGGCAACCAGATCGTGGAGGTCATCCGCCTGCACACCGATAAGAACAAGGCCGACGCATGGGCACGCGCCAAGGAGCTGCTGGAGCTGGTTGGCATCAACGAGCCCGAAAAGCGCCTGAAGCAGTACCCCCACGAGCTGTCCGGCGGTATGCGCCAGCGCGTGATGATCGCCATTGCACTGGCCTGTGAGCCCAAGCTGCTGATCGCCGACGAGCCCACCACCGCACTGGACGTGACCATTCAGGCACAGATCTTGGAGCTGATGCAGGATCTGCGCAAGAAGCTGGGTATGAGCATCATCATGATCACCCACGATCTGGGTGTTGTGGCTTCCATGTGCGAGAAGATCGCCGTCATGTACGCCGGCCACATTGTGGAGTACGGCACCACCGACGAGATCTTCTACCAGCCGGGCCACGAGTACACCAAGGGTCTGATCAACTCCATCCCCAAGCTGAACACCGCAGAGCACGAGCGCCTTGTGCCCATCGAGGGTACCCCTGTGGACCTGCTGAATCCGCCGGCCGGCTGCCCCTTTGCGCCCCGCTGCAAGAACTGCATGAAGATCTGTCTGAGCAAGATGCCTCCGCGCACCGAGCTCAGTGATACCCACTATACCTACTGCTGGCTGCAGCAGAAGGCTGCATTTGAGAAAGGGGAAAAGGCAGAATGAGTGAAAACAAGACGCTGGTCGAAGTCCAGCACCTGCAGCAGTATTTCCCCGCCGGCGGTGTGGGCAAGAACCGCAAGTACGTTCAGGCTGTGGATGACGTAAGCTTTGCCATCCGCAAGGGCGAGACCCTTGGTCTGGTAGGCGAGTCCGGCTGTGGTAAGACCACCACCGGCCGCACCCTGCTGCGCCTGTACGAGCCCACCGGCGGCAAGATCTACTACGACGGCAACCTGCTGTTTGATAAGGACAACAAGATTGCAGTGGATATGCTGCCCTACCGCCGCCGGATGCAGATCGTTTTTCAGGATCCCTACGCAAGTCTGGACCCCCGCATGACCATTGGCGACATCGTGGGCGAGGGCATTGATATCCATCATCTGGCCGAGAACGAAAAGGATCGCCATGATAAGATCATCGCTCTGCTGGAGCGCGTTGGCCTGAACAGCGAGCACGCAAACCGCTACTGCCACGAGTTCTCCGGCGGTCAGCGTCAGCGCGTGGGCATTGCCCGTGCACTGGCCGTGAACCCCGAGTTCATCGTTTGTGACGAGCCTGTTTCTGCACTGGACGTTTCCATTCAGGCACAGGTCGTCAATATGTTCGAGGATCTGCAGCAGGAGATGGGTCTGACCTACCTGTTCATCGCCCATGACCTGAGCGTTGTGAAGCACATCTCCAACCGCATCGGCGTCATGTATCTGGGCAAGATGGTGGAGCTGGCCGACAGCTACGAGCTGATCGCCCACAGCATTCACCCCTACACCCGCAGCCTGATCTCCGCAATTCCGGTGGCAGACCCCATTACGGCCCGCCAGTCCAAGCGTATCGTGCTGCAGGGCGATGTGCCCAGCCCCCTGAACCCGCCGTCCGGCTGCCGTTTCCGCACCCGCTGCCCCTATGCAGACGAGCAGTGCGCCAACGAGGTGCCTGAGTTCAAGGAGGTCTCCACCGGCCACTGGGCTGCCTGCCATCACCTTGACCGCGTGAAGTAAGAACACCTCACACCGGCAAGAGATGAAAACAATTCAACTTAGCACTGAAATGTTGTCACAAAATGGTTACAGTCCAAGTTTTGGACTTGTAACCGGCATGAGAACGCATTATAATCATTCGTGTTCCTCCGGTGTACAAATTATTTGCACCGGATCGAATATAGAGGCGGCTGGGGCAACCTGGCACACTCAAATTTGATATAAGGGAAGGATATTATTATGAAACGCATTTCTCGTCGTAATTTCCTCAAGGTTGCAGGCGTGGGTGCCGCTGCTCTGGGTCTGGCAGCCTGTGGCGGCAGCAAGTCCGGTTCTACCGCAACCTCCGGTTCTGCTTCTTCCGCTGCTGGTTCTTCTACCGGCAGTGTCAACACCGCTGGCTTTACCGTCCAGTACGGCCCCAACCCCGAGACTCTGGATCCCTCTTTGAACAACGCTGTTGATGGCGCCAACACCATCATCACCATCTTCGAGCCCCTGCTGATCATCAACGAGAACAACGAAGTTGTTGGCGGCCAGGCTGAGAGCTGGGAAGCAAGCGAGGACGGTCTGACCTGGACCTTCACCATGCGTGACGGTCTGAAGTGGAGCGATGGCACTGACCTTACCGCTAAGGACTTTGAGTACACCTTCAAGCGTATGGTCAACCCCGACACCGCAGCTCCCTACGCAGAGACCTGCCTGGGCATGATCGACGGCTTTGAGGCAGCTCAGGCTGGTGATACCGACGCTCTGAACGTCAAGGCAAGCGACGACGGCAAGACCCTGACCATCGTGCTGTCCTACCCCTGCTCCTACTTCGACAAGATGGCCGCATTCGCAGCTATGAGCCCTGTGCAGCAGGCTACCGTTGAGGCCAACGGCGACGCATGGTGCACCTCCGCTGAGACCTTCGTCTCCAACGGCCCCTACATGATCACCGAGTGGACTCCTTCCGAGCGTATCGTTCTGTCCAAGAACCCCAACTACGTTGGCGGCTGGGATAACTCCAAGATCGTTTCCGACAGCATCACCCTGTTGCTGCTGGAGGACTCTTCCGCTTGCTTCGCTGCTTACAACAGCGGCGAGGCTGTCCTGATCAAGGACGTGCCCACTGACGAGATCCCCAGCCTGACCAAGGCAGAGGACGGCGGCGACTTCTATGTTGACACCATTCTGGGCACCTACTACGTCAGCCTGAACCTGCAGCACGATGCCTTCAAGGATGCCAAGGTCCGCAAGGCTCTGGCTCTGGCCATCGACCGCGACTATGTTGCCAACACCATCATGCAGGGCACCTACACTGCTGCTTCCAACCTGGTTGGCCCCGGCATCGTGGACGAGAACGGTTACTTCTACGACAACGCAAACGGCGGTTCTCCCTACATTGCAGCTGACTACGAGGCAAATATGGCCGAGGCTAAGAAGCTGCTGGAAGAGGCTGGCTACCCCAATGGCGAGGGCTACCCCACCATCGAGTACAGCACCAACGATTCCGGCTACCATGTGCCTCTGGCAGAGTACCTGCAGCAGACTTGGGGCGATCTGGGCATCACTTTGAGCATCAGCAAGATGGAGTGGTCTGCCTTCACCGCTGCTCGCCGTGCAGGCGAGTACGATGTTGCCCGTAACGGCTGGGTCATGGACTACAACGATCCTTCCAACATGGTCGAGCTGTTCTGCACCGGCAACGGCAACAACGATGGTAAGTACTCCAACGCTGACTTCGATGCTGCTGTCGAGGCTTCCCGCGTTGCTGATGCCGCCGAGCACTTTGCACAGCTGCACAAGGCTGAGGACATCCTGATGGAGGATATGGGCTGCATCCCCGTTGCTTACTACAACGACTTCTGGCTGCAGACCTCTTCTCTGAAGGGCACCTGGCACAGCCCCTACGGCTACTGGTACCTGCAGTACGGCTACATCGAGGAGTAATTTCCTCTGTGTGCTGTGCAGCGTAAGTTGAACCGTAAATCATAAGCACTAAGCACCCCGCTGACCGGAAACGGCTGGCGGGGTGCTTTTTTGCTGTTATCCTGCAAAAAAGACGAGTGCTCGGCAAAACCGAGCACTCGTCTTTTTATACAAAATAATGATATAGCGGGCTTTGCTTACACCGCAGCCATAGCAGCCAGAACGCTCTGCCAGCTCTTGCTGCGTGCGGCAGGCACCGGTGCGGGGCGGGTGTGCCGTGCAGCCGGAGCAGTATGGCAGGCTCCGGAGGCTACCGTCAGGGCAGGGGAGGGGCAGAAGTACACAGCGGTGTCCCTTGCCAGCCACTGCGCCGCCAGTGCGGCGGCCTGCGGGTCAGACTGCAGGGTACGGCGCTCGTTCCCGGCCAGAAAATCTGCCAGCCAGTACAAAATGGCAGCAAGCGGCAGGCAGGGGGAAGCGTCCTGATTCCAGTAATTCCAGCGTGCACCGCAGCCAAGGTAACTTTCCACCGTGATTTGTGCGCCGGTGCGGGCATTCTGCGGGATGGAGCCAACATAGTTGGTCCCGGCACGCTGTCCCAGCTCCTCCACAAGGCGCTGGGTGCGGGCAGCATCCAGACGGTCCTCACGGCAGTAGGTGCGGAAGTCGGTCTGGCTCAGCAGGCTGTCTGCACTGGACGGAAAACGCCCGGTCAACTGCCCATCGGCATTGTGGCACAGCTGCCAGCCCTTGCGGAACAGCTGGAAATTCAGGCAGCGCCGCCCCATGGTGGAATAGCACACAAGGGCGCTCTGCTCCCCGGGCAGCTGTTTTACTTCAAGGTAGGCGTCATTGCCGCAGGTGTCCTGCAAACGGACGGTGAGCAGCAGCTGTGCACCAGTGTGTAGGGTGGACATGGCGTTGTGCATGGCGTCAAAATAACGGGAAGCGTCCATGGTTGATCTCCTTCCTGAAAGCAAACAGCGAAACGTTGTAAAAATGCCAGCCGGGTAATCAGGCCGACAGGCTGCATAAAACTTCTCTGAACGTAGTATAGCATACTTTCGGGCGAAAAACAACTGTAAGTTTTTCAAAACAACAAATTTTTGCAAAAATCTACGGTACAAAGCAAGCGGAAGTTCAAAATATGGTTGTGTCTTGAGATACACAGTTGTAAAAACGACCCCTGCGGGAAATGCCGACAAAGGCCGGATCTGCTCCCGCAGGGGTCGTTTTGCTTCTTTAATCGCCAAGTTCCCGGATCTCGTTCTGGATCAGCCGTCCGGCAGCGCGGGCAAGCTGATCCATGCCGCGGATGCGCGCCATATTTTTGCCGTAGATCTGCGCGGCGGCACCGGCGCTGCTATCCTCGCCCATAAAAACGGCAGATACCCGCACTCCTTGCCGCTGTAAGGTGCGCACCTGCGCGGCGGTATCGGCCACACCGGCGGCGTCCTCGTAGGCACAGCCCAGCGGGTTCTGTGCTGTGGGCGGAATGCGGCGGCTGTCGTTGGGGCTGGCGTCGGTCAGCAGGATCATCAGGTGGCGCGGGGCAGGGCCGGGGGCGTACCGGATCAGATCGCCCGCTGCCCGCAGCGCCAGACCGTCCCGGTTCCAGCCGGAGGCAAAATAGCGGAAAATGTTCTGCCGGTTCTTGTCCGCAAAGGTTTTCAGCACCCGCAGCACCGTGTAGCCCCGCAGGCTGCTAAAGGCGCTTACCCGCACCGGAATGCCGCAGTTGGCCAGACTTTCGGCCAGAATGACACCCTGCGCCGCGATCACCTCCTGACAGTGCAGGCGGGAGGCCGAGGCGTCCAGCAGCAGATCCACCGTAAAGGCGGGACAGTTCTCCTCCTCCGGGCACAAAAACACCCGGTTATCGTTCAGGTAAGGGGCGCGCCACACCCGCCCAGCGCACAGATCACCGCTGCGTGCCACCCGCTGGTCGGGCTGCTGATGCACCAGAATGCAGTTGCGGATCTGCTCGGTAAGGCGCAGCACCACGCTGCGGTGCAGCTCCTGATTTTTTGCGTAGTAAGCGCGGTTGCGCTCGGCCTGCAATTCGGCCTGCTGCGCCAGCTGCCGCGCCTCCGGGGTGGGCGCCTGCTCCGGGCTGGGCACCCCGGCGCTGAACCACAAATGACAGCCCAGATGCACTCCGGTGCACAGTTCCTGCTCGGCCTTGCGCAGCTGCTCCGGCGGGTAGAAGCAGCGCCCGAAGCAGCTTTCAATGTAGGCGCGATCCTGTGCGGCGCGCTGCTTCAGGGTGATATTTGCCCGGCGCTTGTCCACTGCCAACCCGCTGCCTGCGGCATCCACCGCACCGGAATGCTCCACCGTCACCCGGTCGGTCTTGATCATCTGGGTGGGCATGGTTTTGGTGGCAAGCTTTGCCCAGAAGCCTTGCAACCGCAGGTGCAGCGCGGGCTTCTGACGTACCTCGCCGTCAAACAGGGCAAATTTTGCAAAGAGCGCCAGCAGGCTGTTTTTGAGCTGTGCGGCATCCGGTACGTTCTCCGGTGCCAGCGCTGCGGCAAGGCTGCTCTCGTAGGGGGTCATGACCGGGGCAGTGCGTCCCAGCACCTTGCGCCAGCGTGCAGCCTGCATAGTGTACACCAGCTGGTTTTTCGCCATCCACTCCTGCCGCGAAAGCTTGTACTGGATGGCAAAAAAGTAATCCGCATGGGAAAACCGCAGCGCTTCCAGCACCGGGCGGCAGGGCAGCTCCAGCCGGTAGGCGGCGTTTTCTAAGTACAGCCACGCCATATCGTCCAGCATGGGCTGGCGCGTGTCGCCCTCCCAAGCGGAAAAGACGTCCCGGATCAGCGCGTCACCGTAGTATTTGTGCACCAGCCCGACGATGCAGTTCATGTAGAAATCAATGGTGCCGTCCGTATTGCGGGCCAGAAACAGCGGCTCAAAGCCGTAAGCTCCGGCAGCGGCCCAGACCTGATTGGCCGCGCGCCGCTCCTGCGCGGTGTAGCTTTGGGCGTCCATCAGGCAAACAGCTTTCCGGCATCCAGCTTGGCCGGGATGCGCGCGGCAATCACGTCCCGGATCAGCCCCTGCTCGTAGGAGTCAAAGGCTTTATTGGTGATGCCCATATCCAGCGCCGCCCCGGCCGGGATGCCCCTGCGGATCAGCCGCAGCGCGTCCAGCATCCCGCGCAGATCCAGCGCCTTGGTAGAAATTTCGGCACTGTCGCACTTTTTCTGCAGGTCCAGAAACAGCAGCGCAAACTGGTGCACATATTTTGCGGCAAGGTCCGGGAACTGCGCCCGCAGCAGCTTTTCCAGATTATCCTGCGTGATGGTGGGCATCTGCACCACCGCAAAGCGGGAGGTAAGCGCCTCGTTCAGCTCCCGGGTGCCCGCGTAGCCGTAGTTCATGGTGGCGATAAAGCGGGTCTCCTCGGCCAGCGGGATGCGGTCGTACCCGGGCACATCGATGGCGCGGCGGAAGTCCAGCACCGCGTGCAGCACCGCCAGCGCCTCGTTTTTGGCCATGTTGATCTCGTCCAGCACGCCGAAGCCGCCGCACTGTGCGCAGCGGTACACCGGCCCGGGACGGAACACCACCTGTCCGCCCGCAAAGGTATCCATGCCGATCAGGGAGGCGGCATCCATGTTTACATGAAAGGAGATGTCCCACGCGGGGCGGCCAAAGGCAGCGGCAAGGTTTTCTGCCAGCACGTTTTTGCCGGTGGCCTTTCCGCCGGCCAGCAGCAGATTTTCGCCGCAGAGGATAGCCGCCAGCGCCTGCTCCCACACCTCTTTGCCGTAGTAGATAAAGGCAGGGGCGGGGATGCGCGGGCGCAGCGCCTCGCTGAGCGGATGGGCGGCGCGGTATTCCTGCACCGCCGCAAGCAGGGCGGGGTCCACCCCTTCCTGCCGTAAGGTATCCAGAATATCCGACATTTGTACAAACACCTCGATCTCTGACCGGGTGGGATGAACTGCCCGGTTTTCAGCCTTATCATAGCACAATCGCGGCCATTTGTGTAGGGGGCGTGAAGGGCAAAAAACGCAAAGAGGGGCAGCCCCGACCGGGGCTGCCCCTCTTCACATGAAAAAGAAGAAAAGAAGAAACGCTTAGAGTATGCCGGAGAGACGCGCTTTATCAGGCGTTCTCCAGACCGGCCATCTGCTTGACGGCCTTCATGGCGAAGGTCAGGGTGCGGCCCATCGCCACACCGGCCATCAGGCAGGGGTAGTTGTTGGCAAAGAAGCTGCCGGACATATCGCCGGTGATGTACAGACCCTCCATGGGCTGGTTGTTGGTATCCAGAGCCTGACCCTTTTCGTTGATGGCGATGCCCTGCTCGGTGGTCAGCAGAGAGGCACCCAGCCAGCAGCCGTAGAAGGGCGCAGTGCGGATAGCGCTCAGACGGTAAGCGGGCTTGCCGAAGTCTTCGTCGTTCTGCTTGTCGTACAGCTCGTTGTAGCGCTCCACGGTAGCAAGGAAGGTGTCCTTGGCAGCACCGGTAAAGCCCATCTTGTCGGCCAGCTCGTCCAGAGTATCGCACTTGAACAATGCACCGGCCTCGATAGCCTCGTCCATCTTGCCCTGAATGTACTTCTCACCGCCGTTGCGGGTCTGGGCAGAGCAGCCGATGGTGTGGAAACGCTTTGCGTCCTCCAGAATGTTGGCATCGCAGATCTGTGCGTAGACGCGGCCCGGCTGGTGGGCAGCAGCGTAGACGATATCGTTGTAGGGGCAGCTCTCGTTGGCAAAGCGCTCGCCGTTGCGGTTCACCTTCAGGAAGGGCTGGGTGCCGGGGTTGTACTGGCGAATCTTGCCGGGGAAGGCCTTGCCGCCAAAGGCGGAGTCGCTGTCCACATAACCGCCATCCACACCGGGGGCCACGATGCCGCGGTCAAACAGCATGGGAGCGGCTTCCTTGTCCAGATTAGCGCCTGCCCACACAGCGGCGCGGATGCCGTAGCCCTTGTCGGCGGGGGAGTAGGAGCAGGCAGTGGTCACGCTGGTGCCCAGCGGGTCCAGCTGCTCCATCATGTAGGGGTTGCCGGGGAAGCCGCCGCAGGCCAGCAGCACGCCCTGATTGGCGTTGTAGCGGATGAAGTGGTCGTCCTCGGTGCTCTGGGCGATGATGCCGGTAATGCGGCCCTCGCTGTTCTTTTCCAGCTTGGCCAGACTGGTCTTGAAGTCCACATCGTAGCCCAGCTCCTGAATATACTGCAGAAGCAGTTCGTTGCGGGCAACACCGCTGCTGCGGTCGTAGGTGTACTCGATCTCAGGATACATGAAATCGGTGTTATGCTCGGCGTTCTCTGCGGGCCACTTGGCCTCGTCACCGTAGGTGTAGATCATGTCTACGCCGTACTTCTCGGTCATGATCTCGTGTACAAAGCCGATCATCTCGGCGGACTCGTTGATCCAGGTCTTGACAACGCGCTGGTCGCACTTGCCGGAGGCATAGCGGGAAATCTCGCTCAGCAGCTTGGCACGATCCATCTGGATACCCTGCTCCTGTGCACCAAAGCCATCAACAGCGCCAACCCAGTGGCGGGTGTCCTGCACGTTGGCGTTCTGCTCAATGACACGGAAGTTCAAACCATTCTTGGCGGCATAGGCGGCAGCAAACATACCGCCGTTGCCTGCGCCCACGATGAGGATATCGGTGTCCACAGTCTCGGTAATGGCGGCCTCGTCGATGTCAGGCTCTTTGCCCAGCCAGTCGTTTGCGTCGCCGGTGGGCAGCTGCACGCTGGAGACCACGGCCTCGCCCTTGGCCTGTGCGTAGCAGCTCTTGGCGGCCTTCATCACGGCATCGGAGGTGATGGTAGAGCCGGAAACGCCGTCGATCTCGGCAGAACCGGCAGCCAGCAGCTGCTCGCGCAGCTCATCGGCAGCAGCAGCGCCAAAGGAAGCGGTTTCGCCGGAGGTGTCCACCACTACGTCGGTGACAGCGCTGTCGGAGAAGGTCATGGTGACCTTGACAGTGGAGGAGATACCCTCGGCAGTGCCCTCGTAGGTGCCGGGGATGTACTGACCGGCAGCACCGGAGGTGGAAGCAGAGCTGGAAGCGGAATTGCAGGCGGCCAGAGCACCGGCGGTCACACCGCTCATGGCGGCAGCAGCGGCGATCTTGATAAAGCCCTTACGGGAGATCTTGTTCATAGGTACGCTCTCTTTCTTTTTGTTCTTCTTCGTGTTCCTTCTTATCGCGCAGCAAAGCAAAAGGTACTTTGCCGAATCCTTAACAATTGTAGCGTAGAAGGGTGCTGTTTACAATTCATATTTTTTATATTATAATTTAGGATATCCTAATGTATTGCGGGAGGGAGAAAAGCATGAACGAGAGCGCATTGGAAGGCTTTGTAAAGATTGTGGAACTGAACAGCTTTTCTGCGGCGGCAGAGGCGCTGTATCTTTCACAGTCGGCACTTTCACAGCAGATCCGCACGCTGGAAGGGCAGTTGCAGTTTGAGCTGTTCCAGCATATACCGCGCCGGGTGGTGCTGACCCCGGCGGGGCAGGATTTTTACCCTAAGGCAAAGCAGCTTGTAGCCCTGTATCAGCAGGCAGTGCGCCATGCCCGCGCGATGCAGCAACAGGAAAACCCGCCGGAACGGCATTTGGTCATTGCGTGGAGCCATGAGGCCATGCGGATGTTCGGGTACGACCTGTTTTCTCTGACGAATGAACTGTGCCTGCAATACACATCTATCATGATGCAGTGCGCCAACCGCAGCGAGGTTTGGCGCAGCCTGAAAAAAGGGGACGCAGACCTTTCCTTCCAGCTGGAAAGTGCGGAATTTTACGCACAGGGGCTTACCTTTGTGCCACTGCTCTATGTACCGGAGCTTTGCATCCCCATCCACCCGCCCGCCGATATGCCGCTGGGCAGACTGACTTTGGAGCAGACGCTGCAATACCGTTGGCTGCCCATCAAGGAGATGTACCAGACCGTCTACGAGACCAGCCTTTTGCAGGAGGGGCTGGAACGCGGGGTGAGCTTTACGCCGGTAGGCGGCATCCGCAGCGCAGCCTACGGCGAACCGGCGCTCAAGATGGTCCCGGCGGTCTACTACCGCAGGCCGGACCTCAGCTTTGTCCGGGTGTTGGACTGGGATAAAGGACACCGGTTCGGCATCGTGCTGGGGCAAAAGCGCGAGGACCCGGTAGTAATGGCCTATGTCCGCGCCTTGCAGCAACAGCTGCCGTCCCTCTCAGAAAAGCTGTTCGGCCTGAAGCTGAAACCGGCGGAGGAATAAAAAAGCAAGAGCACCTGCTGCCTTCGGAAGAAAAGGCGACAGGTGCTCTTTTTGCAATGATACTGCGATGACAGGTGCTTTAATCCACCACGTCCTCGAACTGGCTGTTGTACAGGTCGGCGTAGAAGCCACCGGCCTCGATCAGCTGGTCGTGGGTGCCCTGCTCCACAATATCGCCGTCCCGCATTACAAGGATGAGGTCGGCGTCCCGGATGGTGGAAAGGCGGTGGGCAATCACAAAGCTGGTGCGGCCCTCCATCAGGCGGTCCATGGCGGTCTGGATGCGCTGCTCGGTGCGGGTATCCACACTGCTGGTGGCCTCATCCAAAATCAGGATGCGGTTGTCTGCCAGAATGGTGCGGGCGATGGTAAGCAGCTGCTTCTGTCCCTGACTGACGTTGGAGGCGTCCTCGTTCAGTTCCATCTGGTAGCCGCCGGGCAGGGTGCGGATAAAGTGGTCGGCGTTGGCGGCCTTTGCGGCGGCAATCACCTCTTCATCGGTGGCGTCCAGCCGGCCGTAGCGGATGTTCTCCATGATGGTGCCCTTGAACAGCCAAGTGTCCTGCAGCACCATGCCAAAGCCCTCGCGCAGAGCACTGCGGTCAAAGTCCCGCACATTGTGGCCGTTCAGGGTGATGGAACCGGCGTCCACATCGTAAAAGCGCATCAGCAGCTTGACCATGGTGGTCTTGCCCGCGCCGGTGGGGCCTACGATGGCTACCTTCTGGCCGGGCTGCACCGTGCAGCTGAAGTCGTGGATGATGGTCTTGTCCGGAGTGTAGCCGAAACGCACATGGTCAAAGGTGACCTGTCCGTCAATGTCGGCGGGGTCGGCACGGCGGGCAGGGTCTGCCAGCTGCTCTTCCTCCGGCTCGTTCAAAAACTCGAACACCCGCTCGGCAGCAGCGGCCATGCTCTGCAGCATATTGGACACCTGCGAAAGCTGCTGGATGGGCTGGGTAAAGTTTTTGACGTACTGGATAAAGGCCTGAATATCACCAATGGTGATAACGCCGTTTGCGGCAAAAATGCTGCCCACGATGGCCACTGCCACATAGCCCAGATTGCCCACAAAGTTCATGATGGGCATCATCAGGCCGGAGAGAAACTGGCTCTTCCATGCGGATTCGTACAGTTTATCGTTGGCGGCGTTGAAGTCTGCCAGCACCACGGCTTCGCGGTTGAAGGCCTTGACCACGTTGTGACCGGCGTAGACCTCCTCCACCTGACCGTTGACCACGCCCAGCGTAGCCTGCTGTGCTTTGAAGTACTTCTGGCTGAATTTGACCACCACCAGCACCAGCGCCAGTGATACCGGTAAAATCAGCAGGGCGATCAGGGTCATGCGGGGGCTGATGGAAAGCATCATCACCAGCACACCGATCATGGTGGTCACGCTGGTGATCAGCTGGGTGATGCTCTGGTTCAGGCTCTGGCCCAGCGTGTCCACATCGTTGGTGATGCGGGAGAGCACCTCGCCCACGGTGCGCTTTTCAAAGTACGCCAGCGGCAGGCGGTTGATCTTTTCACTGATCTGGCGGCGGAAGTCGTAGCAGACCTTCTGGGAAAGGCCGGTCATCAGCCAGCCCTGAATAAAGCTGAAGGCGCTGCTCAGCAGGTACATCCCCAGCAAAAACAGCAGAATGCGGCCGATATACACAAAATCGATGCTGCCGGTGCCGCGCAGCCGGGCGATCCAGCCGGTGGCAAGGGCGGTGGTGGCTTTTGCCAGCACCTTGGGGCCTGCAATGTTGAAAATGGTGGACAGAACAGCAAACAGCATGGCTGCCGCAAGGGGCAGCTTGTAGTGGCTCATGGTGCGGATGAGCTGACGCAGCGTGCCTTTAAAGTCCTTGGCGCGCTCGGTGGTGGGACGTCCGGGTCTGGGCATATCACTCACCCTCCTTTTCTGTATTCAGGGTATCCAGCGCCAGCTCCTTCTGGCTCAGCTGGCTGCGGGCAATCTCCTGATATTCCGGGCAGCTGACCATCAGCTGGGCGTGGGTGCCCTTGCCCACCAGCCTGCCCTCGTCCAGTACAAGGATCTGATTTGCGTGCAGCACGGTGGAGATGCGCTGTGCCACAAGGATCACGGTGGCGTTGTCGGTCTGTGCCTTCAGGGCGCGGCGCAGGGTTACATCGGTCTTGTAATCCAGTGCCGAGAAGCTGTCGTCAAACAGATAGACCTTGGGATTCTTGGCAATTGCCCGGGCAATGGAAAGCCGCTGCTTCTGGCCGCCGGATACATTGGAGCCGCCCTGTGCAATGGGGCTCTGGTAGCCTTCGGGCTTTGCTTCGATAAAATCGGTGGCCTGCGCAATGGCGGCGGCCTTGTGCACCTGTGCATCGGTAATATCCTCGCCGCCGAATTTCAGGTTGCTGTCAATGGTACCGCTGAACAGCACACCCTTCTGGGGCACATAGCCCAGCAGGTCGTGCAGCTGTGCCTGCGGCATTTCGCGCACGTCAATGCCGTCCACGGTCACCTTGCCGCCGGTCACATCGTAAAAGCGGGGGATGAGGTTGAGCAGGGTGGACTTGCCGCAGCCGGTGGAGCCGATGATGGCGGTGGTCTCGCCGGGCTTTGCGGTAAAGCTGATGTGTTCCAGTGCGTCGCTGTCCGCACCGGGGTAGCGGAAGCTCACATCCTCGAACTGCACCACGCCCTGCCAGTCGGTGTGCGCCTGTGCAGCCTTTGCGGTCGTCTCGTCCGGGTCGTGGATGGTGGCTTTAGTGCAGATGACCTCGTCGATACGATCCGCAGCCACACCGGCGCGGGGCAGCATAACGGCCACCATGGCCAGCATCAGGAAGGACATGACGATCTGCATAGTGTAGGTGATAAAGGCGATCATCTCGCCCACCTGCATGGTACCGGCATCCATAGCCTTGCCGCCGAACCAGACGATGAGCAGGCTGGTGCCGTTCATAATCAGGGTCATAAAGGGCATCATGGCCACCATGGCGCGGTTGGTGAACAGCTGGGTGCCCATTAGCTCCCGGTTGGCCTTGTCAAAGCGCTGTTCCTCAAACTTTTCGCGGCTGAAAGCGCGCACCGGCATGATGCCGGTCAAAATTTCGCGGCTGACCAGATTCAGCCGGTCCACCAGCTGCTGCATCACCTTGAATTTGGGCATGGCAACGTTCATCAGGAAGAGCATCAGCAACAAAAGCAGTGCCACGTCCAGCACCACGATCCAGGAAAGGCCGCTGCTGCTGCCCACAACGTGCAGCACGCCGCCAATGCCCAGAATGGGCGCGTAGGCCACCATGCGCAGCAGGATGACGCAGACGAACTGCACCTGCTGGATATCGTTGGTGGTGCGGGTGATGAGGGAAGCGGTGGAAAAATTCTCGATCTCCGCGTTGGAGAAGCCGATAACGCTGGAGAAGGTCTCCCGGCGCAGGTCGCGGCCGATGGCGGCAGATACCCGGGAGGCAAGGAAGCCCACGGCCACAGCCACGGCCACCATCAGCAGGGTGAGTGCCAGCATCTGGCCGCCCACCCGGAAGAGGTAACCCATCTGCACATCCCGCGCAACGCCCTGTGCTTCGTATTCCAGCTGCACCAGCAGCAAAGACTGGCTTTTCAGGTTTTCCAGCAGGGTGCTGTCCAGCTGGCTCATGGCACCGTCCAGCTGCTTTTGCAGCATACTGCGGTCAAAACCGGGCATCTGGCTCATGGCGGCAAACTGGCTGCAAACGGTGTCCAGATCTGCTGCCGTGGGGGTGACGGTCTCAGTGTCCGCGTCTGCAGCGGCAGAGGGCATCTCGGCAAGGCCGGTCATGCCCATCATGTCTTGCCCGGCGGGGGTGTTGGCGGCCTGTGCGGCAGCCATATACAGCACGATGTCCGGGGTGGTCACGGCGTCTTCCAGCGCGGTGCGCTCGTCCTCGGTCAGGTCGGAGCGCAGCTGCAATACGCCATCGTCCTGCAAATAGTACTGGTAGGCGTTTTGCAGCTTCTGTGCATCCTCCTCGCTCATCAGCAGGCTCAGTGCGTCCAGCGTACTCTGGCGCACCGTCTGGGGCAGGGGGCTTTCAATGCCGCCCTGCTGGATGCCGGTGTCCACGATCTTGCTGGTGTAGTCCGGCAGTGCAAGGTCGCAGTACGCCTGCACGAACAGCAGTGCGAACACCACAAGGCAGACCGCCCAGTGCCGGGCCAGCTGCTTAAAGATCTTTATCATGGTTCGTTTCTCCCTTCGAGTCAATGTTGCGCGCGGCATTTTCCGCAAGAATGGCGTCCATCAGCACGCCGCGCAGCGCGTTCATCTGGGCCACCTGCTCCGGCTCTAACCGTGCCAGCACGCTGGCAAAGTAATCGCGCAGAGCCTGCTCACACTGATGGCACAGCTCGTACCCCTTAGGGGTGATGCGCACCAGCGTTTTGCGGCGGTCGGCGGGGTCCGGCTCCCGCACCACGGTGCCGTCCTGTTCCATCAGCCGCAGCCCGCGCGAGACCGCCGACAGCGGCTGACGGATCTCCCGGGCAAGGTCGGAGACATAGATGGCGCCGTCCTTTCCGTGGCAGTTGATGGAATGCAGCAGGCCTTCCAGCAGATTAAAGTGACATTTGGGGCAATCGGCCAGCGCCGCCCGCATCCCGGCCTTGGATGCCTTGCTCAGCTGCCCGATATAGTGGCACATCCCCTGAAAGCTGGGAGTGCTTGGCTCAGACACAACAGTCCCTCCTCGTTTGCATTTTTAAATACTTAACAACTGTTAAGTATTAATGCCTGATAAGAATATTCCTTTTGCAGCCGGATTGCAAGGGGGTAGGGAAATATTAAACAAAAATTCACAAAAAATTGTGGGCTTTGTCAGGGTGGAAACCGGCTCTCGCTGCATAGAAATAAAGGACAGGCAGAAACGGAGGGTGCGGATGGAGCAGGGAACACAAGTGCTGTTGCAGGTATTCGGCGGATTGGCGCTGTTTTTGTACGGGACGGACAGCCTGTGCCGGGCGGTGCAGCAGGGGGCGGGCAGGCGGCTGCGCAGCCTGCTGGCGCGGTGCACCGCAAACCCGGCGGCAGGGTTGCTGACCGGTGCGGCGGTAACGGCGGTGCTGCAAAGCAGTTCGGCGGTCACGGTCATGGTCATTGCCTTTCTGGCAGCGGGGCTGTTGCAGCTGCGGCAGGCGGTGCCGGTGGTGTTCGGGGCGAATATCGGCACCACGGTCACGGCGCAGCTGCTGGCCTTCCGGGTGGAAAGCTGGCGGTATCTGCTGCTGTTTGGCGGGGTGCTGTTCTGTCTGGCCTGCAAGGGCTGGCGGGGTCGCTGCGTGGGCGAGGCAGTGTTCGGCTTCGGGCTGCTGTTTGAGGGCGTTACAGTGATGCGCAGTGCTATGGAGCCGCTGCTGCAAAGCCCGCTGCTCCGGCAGGAGTTTGCCCGGGTACAGCAAAGCCCCCTGCACGGGCTGCTGGCGGGCGTCTGTATGACCTTAACAGTGCAGAGCAGCTCTGCCACGGTGGCACTGCTGCAAAGCATGGCGGCACAGCCCGGGGCAGATGGCGTACACAGCCTGCTGGGGCTGACGGCTGCCATTCCCATTCTGCTGGGGGACAACATCGGCACCACCATCACGGCGGTGCTTGCCGCCATTGGGCAGGGAAGAGACGCCAAGCGGGTGGCAGCAGCCCACGCCATTTTTAATCTGAGCGGTGCGGCGGTGTGCTGTGCACTCTTGCAGCCCTTTGCGGCGCTGGTGCGGCTGTGCTCGCCCGCAGGGGCGGAGTGTGCCGTGATCGCCCGGCAGATCGCCAACGCGCATACCTTGTTCAACGTACTGTGCGCGCTGGTGTGGCTTCCCCTGACCGGGCAGATGGTGCGGCTGGTCTGCGCCCTGCTGCCCGATAAAAAACGACCGAAAGAACGGTTGTAAACCGGAGCGGGGAATGGTATACTGAAGCAGAGGATACTATTATATAATAAGGGATGGAATGCAATGAAACGGAAAATCGGCAGGTTGTGCATGGTGCTGGGGGCGGCGCTGATCTTATGTGCCGCTGGATTGCTGGGCTATAACCGGTGGGATGCCGCCCGGGCAGAAAAGGCTTCGCAGGAAGTATTGGGCGAGCTGGAGCAGACCATGCAAAAGACCATCACGGAGCACCGGCAGGAAAATGAGACCGCAGCACCGCAGCCGGTGCTGGACCCGACGCAGGAGATGACTACCGTGGAGGTGGAGGGGCGGGACTACATCGGGGTGCTTTCCATCCCGGCGGTAGGACGGGAGCTGCCGGTGATGGCGCAGTGGAGCTACGCCGGGCTGAAGATTGCCCCCGGGCGGTACAGCGGCACCACCTATGGCGATGATCTTGTGATCTGCGGCCACAACTACGCAATGCACTTCAGCCCCATCAAGTGGCTGGACATCGGCAGTGCGGTCTATTTTACGGATGCAGACGGTCTGCGCTGGAGCTACGAGGTGGACAGCGTGGAGACTTTGCGCCCCACCCAGATCGAGGAGATGACCACCGCCACCGAGACGGACAGCTGGGATCTGACCCTGTTCACCTGCACCTCCGGCGGCAACGCCCGCTATGCCGTGCGCTGTGTGCGGACGGGCTACCCGGTCCGTGTGACGGACATGGCAGAGTGATTCCAGCTCTTGTGGGACAGGACGATTTGGAATGGCTTCCGCTTCTTACGGGTTGCGGCACCCAGCATCCGCTTCGTGCCTTGGGCGGCACTCGCGTCTTGCTGGCCGCTGCCCCAACAACTCCTCCCTGTTTCCGCCGCTGGCGGCGGTCGTCGTCGTTGCTAGCCATTGTCAGAGGAAAAATTATTTTAATTTCGGGATAGCGGAGCGTCTGCGGACGCTCCGCTATCCCATTTTTACGGGAAGGGGTTGTGACGGAAAACGGTAGCTCCAGCGCCTGTTTCCTGCGGAAACGCGGCGCTGTGGAGAGGAACTGCCAAAGCCCCCATTACGAGAAGGATAAGGAGCATACGCTGCTTTTTGCGCAAAAAATCCGCAAAAACGTTTGAAGGTCCTTTTTATAGTATCTGAATTGTGCGATACTGTGTTCACCGGGGAAGTCCCGGGAACAAAACAGACACACAGGAGGGAAACACCATGAAGGATTTTGAGTTACGTTATGTGGGCAGTCATGTGGAGGTATACACCGGCAGTGGTGTGTTCCTGTTTTCGGCCGACACGGTGCGGGAGGCCATGGAGGAACTGGCCGGGTAAGCGGCGGCATACCGCATCCGGGAAGATGTAATGTAAAATGTATGTAAAATAAAAGAAAGCTTTTGGTTTTACACCCAGAAATATGTTGCGAAATGTGTGAAAAAAGTAACTTTCCTGTAAAATAAACCTTGTTGAGACGCCCCCTTTGATGGTATAATAAAAATAAGCGGCTTCCGGAACAGAGCGGCGCTGTGCGTGCAGGGCTCCGGCGGCTGTGTGCTGTAAAGGATTAAAAGGGAAGTTTCATATTAGGAGTATCGTTATGGATATCACACACATTACCTCTCTGCTGGGCGGCGTTGCGCTGTTCTTGTACGGTATGTCCATCATGGGTGCCGGACTGGAAAAACTGGCAGGCGGCAAGATGCAGGGCGTACTGCAAAAGCTTACCTCCTCTACCATCAAAGGCGTGATCTTTGGCACACTGATCACCGGCGTCATCCAGTCGTCGGCTGGTACGGTGGTTATTTGTGTCGGCCTTGTCAACTCCGGTATCATGACACTGACGCAGTCGGTAGGCGTGATCATGGGTGCAAATATTGGTACTACGGTAACAGGTCAGTTGATCCGCATGGCGGATATCTCAGGCGACAGCCTGTGGCTGACCTTGATCCAGCCCAAGACTTTTGCCCCCGTGGTGGCGTTTATTGGCTGCATTTTTTATGTGTTCCTGCGCAATGCCAAAAAGAAGAATATCGGCCAGATCATGCTGGGCTTCGGCATTCTGTTTACCGGCATGAGCCTGATGGATACCGGCGTGGCGCCTCTGCGGGAGAGTGCAGTCTTTCAGGATCTGTTCGTCACCATGACCAACCCCATTCTGGGCGTTCTGGTGGGCGTGGTGGTCACCGTGATCATCCAGTCCTCCTCTGCCTCGGTGGGTATTCTGCAGGCACTGTCCAGCACAGGGCTTGTCACCTTCAGCTCTGCCATCCCCATCATTCTGGGTGCACATATCGGTACGGCGTTTACCCCGCTGCTCACCATCGGCGGCTCTTCCAAGGATGGTAAGCGGGCAGCGCTCATCCACCTGTACTTCAACGTGATTGGCAGCGTTATTCTGCTGGCGCTGATCTACGCGGTGCAGTTTACCATCGGCATCCCCATGTGGGGCGATGTGATGAACAAGAGCTCCATTGCAAACATCCATACCATGTCCAGCGTGTGTGCCATGCTGCTGTTCCTGCCTTGCAGCGGGGTACTGAGCCGCTTGGCGATGCTCACGGTGCCCAGCAGCGTGGAGGAAGCACAGGAACTGAGCATGCCGGTGCTGGACGAGCGTCTGTATAAGAGCCCGGCTGTGGCTTTGCAGCAGGCAAAGAATGCGGTGATCAAGATGTCCCGCCGTGCCGCCCGCAACGTGGGTCTGGCCGCGCCGCTGCTGCTGAAGATGGACGAGGAGACCGTGAGCGCCATCAAGGTGCGCGAGAACCTGATCGACCGGATGGAGGTGGAGATCACCAACTACCTGATCAAGCTGACCGATCAGGAGCTGGGCGATGACGAAAGCCATGCGGTGACTGAGCTGCTGAATTTTGTCACCGAGTTCGAGCGCATTGGCGACTATGCCGTGAACATCATGGAAAAGGCCGAGGAGCTGTACGACAAGGAGGCCAGCTTCAGCGAGAGCGCCAAAAAGGAGCTGCAGCTGCTGGATGACGCACTGGAGCGCATTCTGGCCCTGACGGACGAGGCCTTTGAAAACGACGATACCCAGAAGGCTGCACAGGTGGAGCCGCTGGAGGAGATCATTGACGTGATGGTGGAGCGCCTGCGCGACCAGCACATCCGCCGCCTGAAGGACGGCATCTGCTCCATCGACACCGGTGTGGTTTTCCTGGATGTGCTGAACAATGCCGAGCGCATCTCCGACCACTGCTCCAACATTGCAGTGCGCATGGTGGGCATGGAGGCCGGCGACGACTACGACTCTCACACCCTGAAAAACATCATGCACCACAGCCCCAGCAAGGACTATATGCTGGAATACGAGCAGTGCCGCAAGGAATACCTTGTGCCGCTGGAAGAAATGGAAGCGTAAAATGCGTTTCGACGGTGCATTGACGTTTTGACATAACGTTATATCAAACAAAAGTAAAAGCGTCTGCAACAATTTCGTCTGGATCCTAAAAGTTCCGCGAAATTTTGTTGCAGACGCTTTTTTAGTGCCTGAACCCTCTCAGGCGCTGACGCGCCAGCTCCCCCGAAGGGGGAGCTTTTTGCAGTTTTCGGCAAAGGCAGATCAAGCTCCCCCCCTCGGGGGAGCTGGCAAAGCCGTAAGGCTTTGACTGAGAGGGTTTTGTGCCTGCATTTACTCCCCCAGATCTTCCAGCAGCAGGTCCAGCTCCCGGGGACTGTTGACCACAAGCCCGCGCTTGATGCGCAAAGCGTCGTTTTCCGGCAGAAGATTGGTGTAGATGCCGGTCACGCGGATCAGGGTGCCCGGGGTGCCGTCGGCGCGGCAGGTGTACACCGCCACCCGCCCGCCGCAGTCTTGCAGGCAGTAGCGGGCAGCATCCGTCTGGGGCACTGCCTGCGCGGCAAGGCTCAGGGGGGAAGCGGGGTCGGTCTCGGACCCGGCGGGGCTTTGAGACAGCGGCAGCTTTGGCAGCGCCATCCAGAACAGACTGAATACAATGGTGAATACGCAAAGCCCGTAGAACAGGCAGACAGACAGCTTGCGCATAAAAAACACTCCCTTCTCCGGTAAGTATGCCCCATTTTTGCGGATAGCAGACAATTTTCACACGCGGGCACTGTACTTTCCGTGGCGGAGTGTGTTATACTATTTATATCTGCTCAGCGCGCAAAGATTGGTTCTTGCCCGGCTGGGGCTTGCGTGCTATAATATGGTATTGCAGTTTGAAGTTTCGTGTCACAAGCGATGTGGATAAAGTCCGGCGCAGCAATGCCCGGCAACAGTCTTGAAATGTCAGGAGGCGATCCCTATCTCCAACAATGAGATGAGAAAGATCCATCGGAGCGGCGAGGAGCAGTCTGCCCGCCCGGTGGGACGTAAGGTCAATGTTTCCCAGAGCCGCCGCGAGGCACGCCCCGCAGCGGAAAACCGTACCCGCGGGCCAAAGGCACCCAAAAGTCCCAAGCCGCCGAAGGAAAAGAGCAAGCACCCTATTCTGCGGTTCATCGGCCGCACCATTGCCACGGTGCTCTGCCTTGGCATCATGCTGGGCAGCGTGGTGGCTGTGGGCATGGTGTACTATGTGGTGCAGGCTACTGCCAACGACGGAAACCTGCTGGACCTGGACAACATCCAGCTGAGTCAGTCCAGTGTGGTGGTAGCTACCGACCCGGATACCGGCGCACAGGTGGAGTATGCTACCCTGCGCTCTTCCAACAGCCACCGCGTTTGGGCAGACCTTGAGCAGATCCCCTCCAACTTGCAGTATGCCTTCATCTGCACCGAGGACAAGGATTTCTACTCAGAGCCCGGCGTCAACTTCAAGCGCACCATCGGTGCAATGATCAACGAGTATCTGCTGCCCATTTACAGCTCCAAGCAGGGCGCATCCACGCTGGAGCAGCAGCTCATCAAGAACCTGACCGATGACAACAGCGCCAGCGGCATCGATGGTGCACTGCGTAAGGTGCGCGAGATCTACCGCGCCCTCTGCCTGAGCCGCAGCTACTCCAAGGAAACCATTCTGGAAGCCTACCTGAACACCATCAGCTTTACCGGTACCATTCAGGGCGTGCAGACAGCGGCCAACGAGTACTTCAACAAGGATGTCAGCCAGCTGAGCCTGTGGGAGTGCGCCACCATTGCCTCTATTACCAAAAACCCCACCAACTATAACCCCTATACGAACCCTGAAAACCTGATCAATCGCCGCAATTTTATCATGTACAATATGTGGCAGCAGGGCGTGATCAGCGAAGAAGACTACCGCAACGGCGCTGCACAGCCCCTTGTGCTGGCCGAAGAGGACAGCGGCAAAAAGCCCAGCACCGTCACCTCCTACTTTACCGATGCACTGTTCAACGAGGTCGTGCAGGATATCATGGCCAAGGAGGGCATCACCGAGTCCGAGGCGCAGAAGCTGCTCTATACCGGCGGCTTTACCATCGAGGCGACTGTCAACACCAAATTGCAGTCCCAGATGGAAAACCTGATGCTCAACACCGACGATGCTTACTTCCCGGCGGGCTGGCATGAGGAAGAGGTCACCTCCATCTCGGACGATGATGTGCAGGTGTTCAATGAGGATGGTACCCCCAAGACCCGTACCGGCGAGGACGGCACCATCTACTATTACCGCAACGTGCGCACGCAGGCTGCCATGGTCACGCTGGACTATGACGGCAACGTGCTGGCCATTGTGGGCGGCTTGGGCGAAAAGACCAAGAGCCTTTCCCTGAACCGCGCCTACAACGTGGAGCGGCAGACCGGTTCTACCATCAAGCCCATCGGCGCCTATGCACTGGGCATCGAGTACGGTCTGGTCAACTGGTCCACCATGCTCAACAACTCCCCCCTGTACCAGAAGCAGGATATGATCATCCGGGACGAGGACTACTGCCGCCGCAACGGCCTGATGGGCCTTTCTGACAAGCAGCTCCGCGCTTACCCCAACGCATGGCGCAGCTGGCCGCGCAACTATGGCGGCAACTACGGCGACGGCAGCGATATCCCGCTGTGGAATGGCCTTGCCCGCTCGCTGAACACCATCGCGGTGCGCGTGGGCGACCTTGTGGGCGCAAGCAATATCTTCAACTTCGTCTACAACACCCTGCAGCTGAATACGCTGAATCCCACCAACGACGTGGGTCTGGCGCAGATGGTCATGGGCAGCCAGACCAAGGGCGTTACGCCCATGGCGCTGGCCGCAGCCTTCCAGATCTTCTATGACGGCGAGTACACCACCCCGCACCTGTACACCCGTGTGCTGGATCGGGAAGGCAACATCTATCTGGAAAACAACGCCACCAGCTATCAGGCGCTGACCCCGGATACCGCTTATGTCATGAACCGTCTGCTGAAGAACGTTCTGTTCTCCAGCGTAGGTACTGCCAGCGGCCGTTACCCCAACTCCAACGGCATGGAGGCCTTTGGTAAGACCGGTACGGCCAGCGACGAAAAGGATCTGTGGTTCGTGGGTGGCACGCCTTACTATGTCACCGCTGTATGGTGGGGCTACGATGCACCTTACGATATGACCAGGACTCTGTCCAAGCAGCAGGCCAAGACCCGCACCTGTGTGATGGCGTGGAAGGCACTGATGGAACAGGCACAGGCAGACTTGCCCTATAAGGCATTCCCCACCTCCGCAGGTGTGGTGGAGCAGCGCTACTGCACCCAGAGCGGCCTTCTGGCCGGTGCGCACTGCCCGAACACTGCTGTGGGCTTCTACCGTGCCGATGATCTGCCCGATACCTGCACCTACTCCCACGGTGCAGCGCGGGCTGCTGCCTCTACCGAGAACACAGACGGCGCTGTGCCCACCCAGCCGGTCATCCCCACCGACACCAGTGCGCTGGATACGGAATAAGGGCAAAAATCGTACTTTTTCGCCCCTTTGCTGAAAAATCCGGCAAGGACAGGGCGCGCTTTACAAGACAAAACTGGACAAAGTGACAAAATAGCATCCGGGCTCTTGCATTGCAGGGGTTCGGATGCTATTATATTTTCTGCAAGAACACTTGTGTTTGAGAGGTGAACAAGTTGGAACGCCGTTTTTATCTGGTGGATGCGCAGGTGCTGCCGGAAGTTTTTCTCAAGGTGGTGCGCGCCAAGGAGCTGCTGGCCAGCGGAGAAGCCCGCAGCATTTCGGCTGCGACCCGTGCCGTAGAGCTTTCGCGCAGCGCATTTTATAAGTATAAGGATTGTATCTTTGATTCTGAGAACGGCCGTGAGGTCATCACGGTCATGGCTACCCTGCGGGATGAGACCGGTGCGCTGCAAAGCCTTTTGGCGGGCATCAGCGCCGCAGGTGCCAGTATTGTGACCATCAACCAGTCCACCCCGGAAAATGGGGCTGCGCTGGTGGCGGTCACCATCCGCACCGATACCATGCAGATGTCCCCGGAGGAACTGACCGAAAAGCTTTCGCGCCAGCGCATGGTCGTGGGTGTGCGCTGTGGGTATAACCTGTAACAAAACAGGAAACGAGGGAAAGAGAGTATGGCTAAAATTGCAATTCTGGGCTTTGGCACGGTGGGCAGCGGCGTATACGAGGTGCTGTGCCACAATGCTGCAAGCGTCTCCCGCCGGGCTGGCGAACCGGTGGAGGTAAAGTACATTCTGGACCCGAAGGATTTTACCGGCAACCCGGTGGAGCCTTTGGTGGTGAAGAGTATTGATGTGATCCTGCAGGACCCGGAGATCCGGGTGGTGGTGGAGACCATCGGCGGCACCCGCTTTGCTTACCCCTACGTCAAGGCGTGTCTGGAGAGCGGCCGCAGCGTGTGCACCTCCAACAAGGAGATGGTGGCCACCTACGGCGCAGAGCTGCTGGCACTGGCCAAGGAGCACGACTGCGCCTTCCTGTTCGAGGCCTCTGTGGGCGGCGGTACCCCCATCATCACCCCCATGCACCAGTGTCTGGCGGCTAACGTCATCACCGAGGTGGAGGGCATCGTGAACGGTACCACCAACTTCATGCTCACAAAGATGGTGCGGGAGGGCCTCGGCTTTGAGGATGCGCTGCACATCGCGCAGGAGCTGGGCTACGCCGAGACCAAGGACCCCAGCGATGACGTGGACGGCCGCGACGCCTGCCGCAAGATCGCCATCCTGTCCTCCATGGTATGCGGCCACCAGATCTACCCCCAGAACATCCCCACCCGGGGCATCCGGGCCATTACCACCGCCGATGTGGCCAGCGCCGAAAAGCTGGGCTGCGTCATCAAGCTGATCGCATGGATGAAGCTTGGCAAGGACGGCAGCGTAGCCGCCGGTGTAGAGCCGTGTCTGGTGCCCAAGGCAAACCAGCTGGCCAGCGTGGACGATGTGTTCAACGCGGTGCTGGTCAAGGGCGATATGCTGGGCGATGTGGTGTTCTACGGCAAGGGCGCAGGCAAGCTGCCCACCGCCAGCGCTGTGGTGGCAGACGTGGTGGACGCCCTGAAAAACGGCGCACAGGTGCACGACAGCCTGTTCTGGCAGCCTGCGGACCCGGTGGATGGAATGCTCACCGACCCGGCTCCCGCTGCATATTATGTGCGTGTGGCGGGCATTGCACCCGCTGTGGTGGAGGCCATCTACGGCTACGGCAAGGTGGTGGATGAGCGGTACGAAGGCTGCGCCTACTTTGTGGAGCGCGCCGACGAGCGTGCGCTGGCCGAGGCCGCGCGCAAGGTGGAGGCCGTGGGCGGCAGCGTGAAGCTGGTGCTCAAGCGTCTGCCCGAGGAAGTGTAACGGAAAGGAACTGCGGCAATGAAAATCAAGGTTTCGGTCCCTGCCACCAGCGCCAATGTGGGCTCCGGCTTCGATGCGCTGGGTCTGGCAGTAACGTTGTACAACACGGTCACCTTTGAGGACAGCGAGGCGCTGGAGATCTCGGCATCGGACGGCACCCGCATCCCCCGGGGCGAGTCGAATCTCGTGTACCGCTCTGCCAAGGGTCTGTTCGAAAAAGTGGGCAAGCAGATCCCGCCCCTCAAGATCACCCAGACGAACCCCATCCCCATGGCACGCGGTCTGGGCTCTTCTTCGGCCTGCATCATCGCGGGTCTGCTGGGCGCAAACCGGATGCTGGGCGATGTGCTCAACACGCAGGAATTGCTCACGCTGGCAACTGCCATTGAGGGACACCCCGATAACGTGGCTCCGGCCCTGTTGGGCGGCCTGACCAGCAGCGTGTTCGAGGACGGCAAGGTGTATTCGGTCAAGCGGAATGTGGACGAAAGCCTCTGCTTTGCCGCCATCGTGCCGGACTACAAGCTGCTGACCGAAGCAGCCCGTGCAGCCCTGCCCAAGGAGGTATCCCATAAGGACGCGGTGTATAATCTGTCCCGTGCGGCGCTGGTGCCCGCAGCCTTCTGCGAGGGTCGGCACGACCTGCTGGCCATTGCCACCGAGGATAAGCTGCACCAGCAGTACCGGATGCCCTTGATGCCCGGCTCCCGCGAGGTATTCGATATGGCGCGGCTGTGCGGCGCAAAGGCCGTGTATGTCTCCGGTGCAGGCAGCACCGTAATGGCTGTGGCAGAAAAGGCCGAGGCCGAAAAGTTCTATTCCAAGCTGGAAAAAGGTCTGGAGCTGCTGGAAGGTCTGGACGGATGTGAAGCATTTACACTGTTGCAGCTGGATGCCGATAACACCGGCGCGACCGTGGAATGATAAACGGGTAAGGGAAGTGCAAGAACGCTTCCGCCCGGCAAGCCCCCGCAAATGCGGGGCGTAAAGAGGAGAGTGACAAGATATGGCGTTGATCGTACAGAAATTCGGCGGTTCTTCCGTAAAGGACCGTGACCGTATCTTCAACGTTGCGCGGATCGTGGCCAACACCCACAACGCGGGCAATGACGTAGTGGTGGTAGTCTCCGCACAGGGCGACACCACCGATGACCTGATCGCCAAGGCAGGGGAGATCACCCATAACCCCTCGGCGCGTGAGATGGATATGCTGCTGGCCTCCGGCGAGCAGATCAGCATCGCACTGCTGGCCATGGCGCTGAACGAGCTGGGCTGCCATGCCATCAGCCTGACCGGCTGGCAGGCGGGCTTCCGCACCGACCGTGCCTACACCAAGGCGCGCATCACCCGGCTGGAGACCGAGCGGATCTCCTCCGAGCTGGAGCGCAACCGTGTGGTGGTGGTGGCAGGCTTCCAGGGCTTGAACAAGCTGGACGATATCACCACGCTGGGACGCGGCGGCTCCGATACCAGTGCTGTGGCCATTGCCGCTGCCCTGCACGCTGACCGCTGCCAGATCTACACGGATGTGGAAGGCGTTTACACCGCCGACCCGCGCAAGGTGCGCAACACCCGCAAGCTGGAGGAGATCACCTTTGACGAGATGCTGGAGCTGGCATCTCTGGGCGCACAGGTGCTGAACAACCGCAGCGTGGAGCTGGCTAAAAAGTACAATGTGGAGCTGGAGGTGCTCTCCAGCCTGAACCCCATCCCGGGTACGGTGGTTAAGGAGGTTACAAAGGACATGGAAGGTATGCTGATCAAGGGTGTCGCCAAGGACACCGATGTTGCCGTTATCACGATTCTCAACGTTCCCGATGAGCCGGGCATGAGCTTTAGGATCTTCGGTCTGCTGGCACAGAAGAACATCAACGTGGACATCATTCTGCAGTCTACCGGCCGCGACGGCAAGAAGGACATCAGCTTTACCTGTTCCGAAGGCGAAGCCGAACTGGCCATGCGTGTGCTGAAGGACAGCGCACACTTCAGCGATGTCAGCGTGGACACCACCTGCGCCAAGGTCTCCATCGTGGGTGCCGGTATGCAGAGCCACAGCGGCGTTGCTTCCAAGATGTTCGAGGCACTGTCCAACAACAATATCAACATCAAGATGATCTCCACCAGCGAGATCAAGATCTCCTGCATCATCGACCGTGCAGACGCCGACAAGGCTGTCAGCGCTATCCACGATATGCTGTTTGACTGATCTGTGTAAAATTTTTGGTTATGGCCTGTCTGCTCCCTGCCGGGAGCGGGCGGGTCATAATTTTTTTACACACGGCGGCGTTTACACAAATTGCAAAGGGGTGTATAATATAGTTTGAATCTGTGCGGCGCACCGGCGCTGCAACAACGCCGAAAAGGAGCCCCGCCGCATGAGTGAACCCACCCGTACCTCCAGAGCGCCTGCCGATAAGCGCCTGACCTATCAACAATGGAAGCGCCGCAAAATGCTGCGGCTGGCCCGCAACTGGGTGCTGTTTCTGGCCGGCTGCGCTGCGGTGGTGGCGCTGCTGACCGGCGGCATCCTGTGGCTGCTGCCCAAGGTGCACGGCCTGCTGACCGGGCCAAAGGTATTTGCAGCCAGCGTGTACGACGGCACAGACTATGTGTTCAACGCCGCAGATGCGCGGCTTACGCTGGTGAATGCCAACCTGCCCTATACTGCCGAGCCGACCCCGCTGCTGGACATCGCCGACGAGGCCACTGGTCAGCAGCTGGAGGCCGAAGCCGCCATGCAGTACCGCAGCATGGCCGCCGCCGCGCAGGCGGATGGGGTCAGCCTGACCCTTGTGGCCGGTTATCAGGACGCCGACACCCGGCAGACTGCCTATGAAGCCCGGGTGCAGACCTACCGCGATAAGCGCAAGAGCGAGGAGGCCGCCCGTCTGGCGGCTACCATCCAGCCCGCCGCCAATGCCAACGAGCACGGCACCGGTTATGCGGCAGATATCCTCAGCGCGGACGACCCGCAGCAGGACACAAGCTTTGCCGAGACCCGCGCCTACGAGTGGCTTGCGGCCTACGCGGCGGAATACGGCTTTATCCTGCGCTACCCGCAGGACAGGCAGGCAGCCACCGGCATCGTGTTCGAGCCGTGGCACTGGCGCTATGTGGGGGTGGAAAACGCCCTTGCCATCCGTGCCAGCGGCCTGAGCTTGGAAGAGTTCATCGCCCTGCAGCGGGCAGACTGAATCAAATGCTCTGTGCTGCGGCACAGAGAGAAGGGAACTATCATTGGAACGTACTCTCATTGCACCGGGCGTGCATCTTTCCTGCGACCCGGCTTCTAAATTCAACCGCTGCCGCATCAGCATCCACTTTGCTTTCCCGGCAGAGCGTAAAACGGCCACTGCCCATGCGCTTTTGCCGCTGGTGATGGAGCGCGGCTATGCAGACTGCCCGGATATGACCCGCCTCACCAAAAAGCTGGCGAAGCTCTACGGCGCAGATCTGACCGTGGATGCCCGCCCCATGGGCTGCAACCACAACCTCTGCGTCAGCGTGACCGGCATCAAGGACGCCTTTGCGCTGGAAGGCGAGGCACTGACCGCCGAGTACACGAAAATCGCGCTGGGTGCGGCTTTTCACCCCTATCTCGTGGATGACTGCTTCGACCCGCAGGCCGTCAGCATTGAAAAACAGATGCTGAAAAAAGGCCTTGAGGACGAGATCAACGATAAACGCATCTACTGTCTGCATCAGGCCAACCGGGAGTTCTTTGGCGACAGCCCGGCGGGCGTGCGGCAGGAGGGGTATCTGGACGAGGTGGACGGCCTTACCCCGGCTATGCTGACCGCTGCCTACTGGCAGATGCTGCGCACCGCCAACATCGAGCTGCTGGTGCTGGGCTGCAATGCCGCCCAGACCGCCGCCATCCGGGACGCTTTGCTGGCAGAGCTTGCCTGCATCGACCGCGCCCCGCTGCCGCTGGTGGAAAACATGGCGATGCCCGCCATCGCACCGGTGCACAAGACTGAAAACTACGATATGGTGCAGGCAAAACTGTGTATGCTGTTCACGCTGGGGCAGCCCATGCAGCCGCAGCAGCTGGCGGCGGTGCGCCTTGCCATGGCGCTGTACGGCGGCAGCGTGACCAGCCGCCTGTTCCTCAACGTGCGGGAGCGGGACCATCTGTGCTACTACTGCTCCTCCTCCTTCCAGAGTTTTACCGGCAGCATGGCGGTAAACAGCGGCGTAGAGCACGCCGACGCTGCCCGCGCAGAGCAGGCGATTCTGAAAGAGCTTGCAGACCTGTGCACCGGCCCCATTACCGACGAGGAATTTGAGGATTGCCGCCGGGGCTTGCTCAGCGGCATGAACGGGGTAGAGGACAGCCTTGGCGGCATCGAAAGCTGGTACTACATCGAGGTGCTGCGCGCCGGTGCCAACAGCGCTGCGCCCATCCAGAGCCCGGAGCAGGCGCGGAATGCCCTGCGCGCCGTGACCAAGGACGAGGTGCGGGATATCCTGCGCCGCCTGACCCTCTCGGTCAGCTATCTGCTTACAAAGGAGGATGCTGCCCATGCCGCAGAATAACCAGACCCTGCTGGAAAAGACCGTAGCCGACCAGTGGCAGACCCTGCCCTCCGGCCTGACGGTGCTGGTGCGCCCCATGCCGGGCTATTCCAGCACCCACGTCATTTATGCCACCAAGTTCGGCTCTATCGACCGGGATTTCTGCCTGAACGGTCAAACGGTGCACCTGCCGGCGGGCGTGGCGCATTTTCTGGAGCACAAAATGTTCGAGGACGAGGACGGCGATGCCTTTGCCAAGTACGCAAAGACGGGCGCCAACGCCAATGCTTTTACCAGCTTTGACCGCACCTGCTACCTGTTCACCGCCACCCAGCAGCTGGACGAAAGTCTGGATGTGCTGCTGGGCATGGTAGGCCACCCCTATTTTACCGAGCAGACCATCGCCAAGGAGCAGGGCATTATCGGGCAGGAGATCAAAATGTATGATGACAGCCCGGACTGGCGGCTCATCACCGGCCTGTTCGAGTGCCTGTACCACAGCCACCCCATCCGCAGCGATATTGCGGGCACGGTGGAGAGCATTGCCGAGATCACGCCCGCCATGCTGTACGACAGCTGCAAGGCTTTTTATGCCCCGGGCAATATGGTGCTGGCTGCTGCGGGCAACACCACCATGGAGCAGATCCTTGCCGCCTGTGAGCGGCACGGCCTAATGGAGCCCCGCCCGGCACAAAAGGTGCAGCGGCTGTGGGCCTCCGAGCCCATGACCCTTGCTGCCACGGAAAAAACGCTGACCATGCCGGTCTCCAAGCCCTGCTTCGGCGTGGGCTTTAAGGAAGAGCCGCTGCCTGCGGGCGACCTGCGCACCGAGGCGCTGTACGACCTTGTGCTCAGCTGCATCGTGGGCGGGATGTCGCCGCTGTATCGCCGCCTGTACGACGAGGGCCTTGTGAACCCCGGCTTTGGCGGCGAGGTGCTGCGGGTGGACGGCTGCTGCTGCATCCTGTTCACCGGCGAGAGCGATGTGCCGGACACCGTGCGGCAGTTGTTGCTGGACGAGATCGCCCGGGTGCGCGCCGCCGGTGTGGACAGGGAAGTGTTTACCCTGTGCAAGAACGAAAAATACGGCCAGCTGATCGAAAATCTGGAAAACGTGGAGGACTCGGCCAGCCAGATGGCAGACTTTGCCCTCAGCGGCCAGACGGTAGCACAGCAGATCTCCATGCTGGCAGGGCTGACCGCAGAGGATGCGGACGCTACCTTGCAGCACATCCTGTGCACCGACCGCATGGCCACCATGTACATCCAGCCGGATGGCACGGCGCAGGCAGCGGAAGAGGACGAGGAGGAAGAAGAATGAACCATCTTACAAATCTGGTGCAGTTCCCGGGTCTGGGACTGAGCTTTCAGCTGAACCGCGTGGCCTTTACCATCGGCGGGGTCAGCATCTACTGGTACGGCGTGTGCATTGCGGTGGGTCTGTGTCTGGCACTGGTCTTTGCCTTCCGGCACAGTCTGGAATTTGGCGTAGACCCGGACAGCATGGTGGATGTGATTCTCATCGGCGTGGTGCTGGGCATCATCAGCGCCCGCGCCTACTATGTGGCCATGGCACCTTTTAAATACGAGAGCATCTGGGAGATGATCGCCATCCGCGACGGCGGCCTTGCCATCTACGGCGGCATCATCGGCGGCTTTTTGTTCGGCGGTCTGGCCTGCAAGTGGCGTGGCGTGCCGGTGCTGCCCATGTTCGACCTTACCGCCATGGGCTTTTTAATCGGGCAGGGCTGCGGCCGCTGGGGCAACTTCTTCAATCAGGAAGCCTTTGGCTGCAACACCACCCTGCCGTGGGGGATGTACAGCGAGACCACCCGTGCTTACCTGATGAGCAGCACGGTCACGGTACCCAAGGGCGTGGTCATCGACCCCAACCTGCCGGTGCACCCCACCTTTCTATATGAGAGCATCTGGTGCTTTGTGGGCTTCTTCCTGCTGTTCCGTTACATCAAAAAGCGCAAGTTCAACGGCGACATCACCCTGCGGTATCTGATCTGGTACGGCGCAGGCCGTTTCTGGATCGAGGGTCTGCGCACCGACAGCCTGATGCTGGTGCCCTCCATCGGGCTGCGGGCATCCCAGCTGGTGGCAGGCATCGCCGTAGTGGCGGGCATTGCGGCAGAGGTGTATTTTACCCGCAAGTGCAAGGGCAAGCCCCTGTTTGTGCCGCTGGCGCTGAACGCCGAGAACAAGGCGGCTCAAAAGAAGCTGGACGGCCCCATCTCCTTTGCGGGCAGGGATACCCAGCTGCTGGCCTCCAGCCCGCGCAAGCTGTTTTTGGAAAAGACCGAAGCTTATAACGCACAGGTAAAAGCCGTCATAGAGCAGGCCGGGCAGAAAAAAGCGTAAAAATCTGCGCAAAAGGGGAAAATTCCTCTTGCAATCCGGCTTGGTTTTTGCTATAATATTCTAGCCGCATGGTGTGGGCGCCTGAAATGGCCCGCTGTAAGGGCCTGCCTTTACGACCAGCGAGTACAACGAAAAGGAATGAACAAAATGTACGCAATCATTGTTACCGGCGGTAAGCAGTACCGCGTGGAGCAGGGCGACATCGTCTACATCGAAAAGCTGGACGTTGAGGCCGACTCCGAAGTGAAGTTTGATCAGGTTCTCGCTATTGGCGAGGAGGGTTCTGTGAAGGTTGGCGCTCCTGTTGTTGAGGGTGCTACCGTTTCTGCCAAGGTCATCAAGAATGGCAAGGGCAAGAAGCTGAACATCATCACCTATCGCGCAAAGAAGCACAGTGCTCGCCGTATGGGCCATCGTCAGCCCTACACCAAGGTTGAGATCACTGCGATCAACGGCTAAGGAGGTAAATTACAATGGCACATAAAAAGGGCGTAGGCAGCACCAAGAACGGCCGCGATTCCGCAGCACAGCGTCTGGGCACCAAGCGTGCAGACGGTCAGTTCGTTCTGGCCGGCAACATCCTGGTTCGTCAGCGTGGCACCCACATCATGCCGGGTGAGAACGTTGGCAAGGGCAGCGATGACACCCTGTTTGCTCTGGTGGACGGCACCGTCCGTTTCGAGCGCGTGGGCAAGAACGGCAAGAAGTGCAGCGTTAAGCAGTAACTTCTTTCTGAATAACTGCAATCGTAGAGCCGGACCCTCGTGGCCCGGCTCTTTTTGATGAAATAAGGCTGCGTGTTTGCACAATGCAGCAGCCTGTAAAACTAAGGAGGGGCTGTATGGCAGCACAGACTAACTTTATCGACATCGCCACGATATGGCTCCATGCGGGCAAGGGCGG
>CAKSWQ010000015.1 GCA_934512105.1 uncultured Faecalibacterium sp.
GACGCACTGGACGCCCTCTGCGACCTGACCGGCGAAAACGCCTCGGAAGCCGTCATCGAACAGGTGTTCGAGCGGTTCTGTGTGGGGAAATAAGGGCGGGGATGTTCTCTTTTGACACCAAAAGAGAACCAGAAAAGTGCCAGCGATTTCGACGCGCTGGAGCCACGAAAAAGGGGCTACTCGCCCCTTTTAACCCCAAAGGGGAGGGCTACACCGGAAAAAACTGAAGATTCACGCCTGTTCGGCGTGAAGATCTTTTAACCGTTTTTTCCGGCTCCGCCGATTTAAAGCCCCTCAGTCGCTGCGCGACAGCTCCCCCCGGGGGAGCAAGCGCAGCAGCTGCCGTTTCCCGTTACGACCCCTCCTGTGAAAAGGCAAATCTGGAAAATCCGCAGATTTTCCAGATTTGCGAAATTAAAAATAATTCTTCCGCTGAATATGCCCAGAGTAAAACGGAGGGCATTTTAAATCAATTATTAGAGGAAACCCGAAAGTATATGAACCACTTAGGAGATTATGATGTCATCGTCATCGGCGCGGGCCATGCGGGCATCGAAGCCGCCCACGCAGCTGCTGTGCTGGGCGCAAAAACGGCCGTCTTTACCATGAGTCTGGACGCCATCGGCAATATGCCCTGCAACCCCAGCATCGGCGGCACCGCCAAGGGCACGCTGGTGCGGGAGGTGGACGCACTGGGCGGCGTGATGGGTCTGGCGGCAGACGCCACCTATCTGCAAAGCCGGATGCTGAACAAGGGCAAAGGCCCCGCCGTGCACGCGCTGCGGGTGCAGACCGACCGCCGCCGCTACAACGAATACATGAAGCACGCGCTGGAGCAGACCCCGGGTCTGGCCATCCATCAGGCCGAGGTGGTGGCGCTGGAAGTTGAGGATGGCCATGTGAAGGGCGTTGTCACCCAGCTGCACGGCGAGTACACCGCCAAGTGCGTGGTGCTTGCCACCGGTACGAACCTCGGCGGCAAAATTTTTGTGGGCGATGCGTGGTATGCTTCCGGCCCGGACGGGATGCACGCCGCCAACGCCCTGACCGACAGCCTGAAAGCTGCCGGTCTGCCGCTGCGCCGGTTCAAGACCGGCACCCCCGCCCGGGTGCACCGCCGCAGCATTGATTTTTCCAAGCTGGAATGCCAGCCCGGCGACCCGGACAGTGAATTGCAGCCTTTCAGCTTCCTGACCGATGCACCCATGCACAACAAGGTGGAATGCTGGATCGCCTACACGAACCCCGAGACTCACAAGATCATTCTGGACAACATCCAGCGCAGCCCGCTGTACGGCGGCATGATCGAGGGCGTCGGCCCGCGCTACTGCCCCTCCATCGAGGACAAGGTGGTGCGTTTCTCCGGCAAGGACCGCCACCCGCTCTTTGTAGAGCCCTGCGGCGAGAACACCGAGGAAATGTATTTGCAGGGTGCGTCCAGCAGCCTGCCGGAGGACGTGCAGAACGCTTTCTACCACAGCATCAAGGGCTTTGAGCATCTGGAGATCATGCGCCCCGCCTACGCCATCGAGTACGACTGCGTAGACCCCACCAGTCTGGAAGCCACGCTGGAAAGCAAGGTGGTGCGGGGTCTGTACGGGGCAGGGCAGTTCAACGGCACCTCCGGCTACGAGGAAGCCGCCGCGCAGGGTCTGCTGGCGGGTCTGAACGCCGCCCGCAACGCGCTGGGCAGGGAGCAGCTGGTGCTGCCCCGGCACACCAGCTATCTGGGCACACTGGTGGACGACCTTGTCACCAAGGGCGTCATGGACCCCTACCGCATGATGACCAGCCGCAGCGAGTACCGGCTGACCCTGCGGCAGGACAACGCCGACCAGCGCCTGACCCCCATCGGCAGGGAATACGGCCTTGTGCAGGATGACCGCTGGGCAAAGTACCAGCACACCCAGCAGATCTTGGAAGCCGAGCGCCGCCGCCTGCACGAAGCGCATCTGCGCACCGCCGACCTGCGCGCCGCTATGGAAGCTGCCGGTCTTGCCCCCGCCGCCGAGGGCGGCATTGCGGAGGAGCTGCTGCGCCGCCCGGAGATCAGCTACCCGCTGGTGGCGGGCATCATCGGCTGGGGCGAGGAGATCACCCCCATGCTGGCGGAGCGGCTGGAGACCGAGATCAAGTACGCCGGTTACATCGCCCGGCAGGATCGGATGATCCGGGAGGTGGCACGCCACGAAAAGACCCTGATCCCGGAGAATTTCGAGTACGCCGCCTTGACCGGCCTTACGCTGGAAGCCCGGGAAAAGCTTGCCCGCATCCGTCCACGCAATCTGGGACAGGCCGGGCGCATCCCCGGCGTTTCGCCCTCCGATGTGGCACAGCTGAGCATCGCACTGGCAGCAAAGAAGTAAGAGGGGCAGGACAACGGGCAGCTTTCTCCTCGGACACGAATCGGGCCATTCCATCGCCCGCCCTATTGCCTTCGGCAACAGGGTCCCACCCCAGCGGACGGTCCTCAGAGAAACTACCCGCCGTCCTGCCGAAAGAACTGCTGCTTATCCGCTACAGCCCCACTTGTGAAAATGCGTTTGGAGCGGCCCGCAGGCCGCGACAAACGCAAATATAAATAATAATTTCCGCTGCTATTGTCAGAGCGAAGCGGAGACAATTCTAAATCGTTAAACCTAGAAAGAAGCTGCAACCAATGGAAGAACTCAAGCTTTACGAGGGCCGTCCTGCCGACTGCACCGGGCGGCTGGAAAAAGAGATCCGCACCTACGACCTGCTGGACAAGCTGGGCATCCAATTCTGGCGCACCGACCACGGCTGGATGAAGGCCGATACCATGGAGGACTGCCATGTGATCGATGCCTGCCTGAATGCCACCGTCTGCAAGAACCTGTTCCTGTGCAACCGGCAGAAAACGAACTTCTATCTGCTCATGATGCCCGGGGACAAGCCCTTCAAAACCAAAGAGCTTTCCCACCAGCTGGGCATTGCACGCCTGAGCTTTGCCTCGCCGGAGGATATGGAGCAGTATCTGGACTGCACGCCCGGCTCCTCCTCCATCATGGGGCTTGCCAACGACACGGAAAACAGGGTGCAGCTGCTGATGGACGAGGATGTAAAGAAAGGGGAGTACCTTGGCTGCCACCCCTGCATCAACACCTCTTCGCTCAAGCTGCGCACGGCAGATGTGCTGGAAATCTTCCTGCCCGCCGTCCACCATGAGCCGATTTTCGTCCGGCTGACCGGCGAATGAAAGAAAGGATAACACCATGATCGACAAACAGCGTCTGGAAGCAAAATGTTCCACATGGAACATCACCCTTACCGGCACCCAGCTGGATCAGCTGGATGCCTTTGCCCAGATCCTTGTAGACTACAACCAGAAGGTCAACCTGACCGCTATCACCGACCCGGAGGGCATCGAGGATAAGCACTTCCTCGACAGCCTGCTGTTTGCCAGCCAGCCGGAGGTAGCCGGGCGTATGGTGGACGTGGGCGCAGGGGCGGGCTTTCCGGGCATCGTGACCAAGATCTTCAAGCCGGAATTGGAGCTGACCCTGATGGAGCCCACCGGCAAGCGGGTGGAGTTTTTGAAGTACGCCTGCGGTCAGCTGGGTCTGACCGGGGTGGAGTTTGCCAAGGAGCGCGCCGAGGAAGCCGCCCGCAAAGTCTGGCGGGAGCAGTTTGACCTTGCTTCTGCCCGCGCCGTGGCAGCCCTGCCCATGCTGGCAGAGTACTGCCTGCCGCTGGTGAAGGTGGGCGGCAATTTCCTTGCCATGAAGGGCGCGTCCGGGGAAGAGGAGTTGACCGCCGCCCGGGGGGCTATCAAAAAGTTGGGCGGCGAGTACCGCGAGACCCGCACTCTGCACCTGCCCGGCGGCGACACCCGCACTTTGATCTTGTGCAAAAAGATTTCGCAAACTCCGACAGCATATCCCAGAAACGGCGGTAAAATCGCAAAAAGCCCGCTGAAATAACGCATGATTTGACGCAACCTGCAAGACCCTGCCGAACGAAATTTCTGGCGGGGTCTTTCTTTGTGTGCTACACTGAGGCTGAACATGTTTTCCACGATTTCCCGGAGAAATGTGGAAAACTGCATCACACAAGGAAAGGGGCAGCATCATGTTTGAACGCAAAAAACCGTCCGGGAAATTACTCTCTCTGCCCATCGACCAGATCCACCCGTCGCCCTTTCAGGCGCGGAAAAGCTTTGACGAGCAGGAGCTGACTGCACTGGCGCAGAGCATCCGGGAAAATGGCCTGCTTCAGCCGGTCACGGTGCGCAAGGCGGCAGAGGGCTACGAGCTGGTGGCAGGGGAGCGGCGGCTGCGCGCCTGCCAGCTGGCAAAGATGACCACCATCCCCGCCATCCTGTGCAGCTACGCCGACGACCGCACCGCCGCGCTGGGTCTGCTGGAAAACATCCAGCGCGCCGACCTGAACCCCTTTGAGCAGGCGCAGGGGCTGCGGGATGTGATGGTGCTGTGGGATTGCACCCAGGCCGAAGCCGCCAAGCGTCTGGGCATGGCGCAGCCCACCTTTGCCAACAAGCTGCGGCTTTTGCAGCTGACCGCAGACCAGCGGCAGTTCGTGCTGGACAATAACCTCACCGAGCGCCACGCCCGCGCGGTGCTGCGCCTGCCGGAGAACCGCCGCAGCGAAGCACTGATCACTATCGCCAAGCGCCGCCTGAACGCCCGCCAGACCGACAGCTACATCGAGCAGCTGCTGAACAGCCCGCCCAAGCCCGGGCACCGCATCTCCATGGTGCGGGACGTGCGCATCTTTGTCAACACCATCGACCACGCCATCCGGCTGATGACCGACAACGGCGTGCCCGCCACCGCCCATCGGGAAGAGAAGGACGGCTACATCGAGTACACCGTGCGCATCCCCACCGCCGCAGCCCAGCGGTAAAATGTTCCATGTGGAACAGCCGGAAGGCGTTTTGCAAAATGCTAGTTTTTCGGGGCGTTTTTTGACAAGGTGCCGAATCAAAATAGAATCCTTGACAAAGAGGGGAGAGAGGGGTAAGCTTAAAAAACGGAGTTTTGTTTTGGGAAAAGTTCCGCGAGAAAAACAAACAGGAGGATTGTTTATGAGATTGTCCAAACGAATCGCCGCCGGACTTTTGGCGGCATTGCTTGCATTGTCGATGCTGACAGCCTGCAGCGGTGGGGGAAGCAGCAGCGGAAGCCACCCGTCCAATAACAATAAGCCGCCTATCTCGGACGACAACGGCAAAAACGACGGCGATGATAACAACGACAGCGGCAAGCAGGACCCGCCCAATGACAACACAAACCCGAACCCGGACAATCCGGGAGAGCAGCCGGGAAATGGCGATGATAACCCGTCAGGAAAGCCGGAGAGCTGGAAAAAAACATGGACGTATCAGTATTTCAGCAAGTTCAATGGGTTCCCGAACGGCCTCCTTTTGGATTGGGAGTTCTTTGGCGGCGATGCAGATGGCTTGAGAGAATATTATATTTATGACCGTCAGACGAAGCGCGGCTATGCAAAGTTCCACTACGATTTTATGGGCGAAGCAGATATCGAACAAATCATCCTCTTCTCGGAGCCGGTAGGAACGATTGGCTATAAGGGCTATACGATTGAAACGGATGAAGAAACCGGAGAAAAATATGCCTTTGAAGAAGTCTTGCCGATAGAAGAGATCGTTACAATAGAACCTTCCAGCGATGCCTTTGATGAGATGATCGTGGATGACAATTACACGCTGGCACTGAATCATAAGACCTATCATGCAGAAAGCATGTGGGTGGATTACGATGGAAAAACTATGGCAGGCGAAGCAGGCCCGAGCGGTTCGGGCAAGACTTTGAGTACCTACTGCTACAATAAGCAGACCAAGGAGCTGGAGTATATCGTGACGGCCCGCGAGACCATGCAGGTCCATGCGCTTTTCAAAGACTTTGATCGGAACTTGGTAAATTACGAGCAATACGAAATTTATCAGACCCCCAATTTCCAAAATCGGTGATCCCAGCAAGGGGCTGTTGCACAAGGATAGACACCAGTGCAACAGTCCCTTTTTTCAATGGATTTTCTATAAATCGTGTGAAAAGTCCATTTATTTTCCGTATAATTGTAAAGAAAGCGGTTCAAAAAGGGTCGCTGATGTGCTATACTAAAGTTCATAAGGGGCCTGCGGAGGGGAAAACGGCGGGCCTTGACCTCAAATGTTCCATGTGGAACAAATCTTTTTCCCGGGAGGAATCAAACGCGCGTGGCAAAAATCGTTGCAATCGCAAACCAAAAGGGCGGTGTCGGCAAGACCACCACCGCCGTCAATCTCTCGTCCTGTGTGGCTGCACTGGGCAAAAAGGTGCTCATCGTAGACTTAGACCCGCAGGGCAACACCACCACCGGCTATGGCATCCCAAAGCGCAGCGTGGAGGCGGGCACTTATGAGGTGCTCATCGGCAGGGCAACGGCGGCGCAGGCCATCCGGCACACCGAGTACCGCACCGATGTCATCGGCTCCAACACCCGGCTGGCCGGTGCCAGCTTGGAAATGATCGACCTGCCCGGCCGCGAGGGGCGTCTGCGCAAGGCACTGGCTGAGGTGCAGAAGGACTACGACTTCATCTTTATCGACTGCCCGCCCAGTCTGGACCTGCTCACCCTCAACGGCCTGAGCGCCTGCGACAGCGTGCTCATCCCGGTGCAGTGCGAGTACTATGCGCTGGAAGGCTTGTCGGAGCTCATCAGCACCCTCAAGACCATCCGCAAAAAGTATAACCCGTATCTGGATATCGAGGGCGTGGTGTTCACCATGTTCTCGCTGCGGTACAACCTGACCGTGCAGGTGGTGGAGCAGGTGCAGAAGTACTTCGGCTCCAAGGTGTACAAGACTACCATCCCGCGCTCCATCCGCATTTCGGAAGCGCCCAGCTACGGCCAGCCTATCAATTTCTACGAGCCCAAGGGCAAGGGCAGCGAAGCCTACATGGACTTGGCCATCGAATTTGTCAAGCACAACCGCCCGCAGGAACCTAAAAAGTCCCGCGCAAAGGCTGCACCCGCCGCAGAGCCGGCGAAAAACGCTCTGGAAGATTAAAACAGGGGGAACAAGGTAAACAATGGCAAGAGGAAAAGGAGGGCTCGGGCGCGGGCTGGACAGTCTGTTTGAGGACGCAGCACCGGTCTTTGAGTCAGAGCACGCAGCGGTGGAAACGCTGCCGCTGCGCGAGATCGAGCCGGACCCCGACCAGCCCCGCAAGACCTTTGAACAGGAGACCCTCAGTGAGCTGGCTGCCAGCATCGCCGAGCACGGCTTGTTGCAGCCCATCGCGGTGCGGCCAAGACCCATGGGCGGTTACAGCATCGTGGCAGGCGAGCGCCGCTGGCGCGCCTCCCGCATGGCGGGTCTTACCGAGGTGCCGGTGGTCATCAAGGATGTGTCCGACGAGCAGGCCATGGAGCTGGCGCTGGTGGAGAATCTGCAGCGGGAGGATCTGGACCCGGTGGAAGAAGCTGCCGGCATCCGGGAGCTGATGACCCGCTGCGACCTGACGCAGGAGCAGGCCGCCCGCAAGCTGGGCAAAAGCCGCAGCGCACTGGCCAACAGTCTGCGTCTGCTCAACCTGCCGGAAACAGTGCTGGAGCTGCTGAAGAGCGGCTTTATCAATACCGGCCACGCCAAGGTGGTGCTGGGCTTGCCCACACCGGAGCTGCAGGCCGAGGCCGCGCAGATCATCGCGGACAACCAGCTGAACGTCCGTCAGGCCGAGGCGCTTTGCAAAAAGATGGCAAAGCCCGCCAAGGAGCCCAGCGAACCCGCACCCCGCGGCACTTTGCCGGTGGAGGTGGAGGAGAGCCTGAAGCAGGTGCTGGGCAGCGAGGTGAATGTGGCCTACCACGGCGGCAAGGGCAAGCTGACGGTGCATTTTTACTCCGACGAGCAGCTGCGCGCCTTTGCAAACCTGCTGGGACAGTACCAGATGGAAACCGAATAACCATGCGATCCAAGGCGGGAACTGCCGCCTTTGAACGGCAGCGGAAAGCCCCAGATGCACCGCTGCAAGCCCAATAGAGTTAAGGAGAGTCAATCATGCTGGATATCAAATTTGTCCGCGAGAACCCGGACGCCGTAAAGGAAAACATCAAAAAGAAGTTTCAGGACGCCAAGCTGCCGCTGGTGGATGAGGTCATCGAAAAGGATGCCCAGTACCGCGCAGCCCTGAAGGAAGTGGAGGCCCTGAAGGCCGCCCGCAACAAGCTGAGCAAGGCCAACGGCCCGCTGTTCGGCCAGCTGAAGAAGTGCACCGACGAGGCACAGAAGGCTGAGATCCAGGCACAGATCGATGCCAACAACGCCGCCGTCAAGGCTGACGCCGACAAGATGGCAGAGCTGGAGAAGGAAGAGGAGGCACTGTCTGCCCGCATTCAGGAGATCATGTACTCCATTCCCCAGATGATCGACCCCAGCGTGCCCATCGGCCCGGACGATACCTATAACGTGGAAGCCCAGCGCTTCGGCGAGCCCGTTGTGCCGGATTTCCCCATCCCGTACCACACCGAGATCATGGAGAGCTTTGACGGCATTGATATGGACGCCGCAGGCCGCGTGGCCGGCAACGGCTTCTACTACCTGCTGGGCAACATCGCACGCCTGCACGAGGCTGTGCTGGCCTACGCCCGCGACTTTATGATCAACAAGGGCTTCACCTACGTCATCCCGCCCTTCATGATGCACGGCAACGTGGTGCAGGGCGTCATGTCCTTCCCCGAGATGGACGCCATGATGTACAAGATCGAGGGTGAGGACCTGTACCTCATCGGCACCAGCGAGCACACCATGATCGGCCGCTTCATCGACCAGACGCTGGACGAGAGCAAGATGCCCCTGACCCTGACCTCTTACAGCCCCTGCTTCCGCAAGGAGAAGGGCGCACACGGCATCGAGGAGCGCGGCATCTACCGCATCCACCAGTTCGAGAAGCAGGAGATGATCGTGGTCTGCCGCCCCGAGGAGAGCGCCGACTGGTACGAGAAGCTGTGGCAGATGTCTGTGGAGCTGTTCCGCAGCATGGAGATCCCTGTGCGCCAGCTGAACTGCTGCTCCGGCGATCTGGCTGACCTGAAGGTCAAGAGCTGCGATATCGAGGCTTGGAGCCCCCGCCAGCAGAAGTACTTCGAGGTCTGCTCCTGCTCCAATCTGGGTGACGCACAGGCACGCCGCCTGCGCATCCGCATCAAGGGCAAGGACGGCAAGACCTATCTGGCCCACACCCTGAACAACACCTGCGTGGCACCCCCGCGTATGCTGATCGCCTTCCTGGAGAACCACCTGCAGGCCGACGGCAGCGTGACCATCCCCGAAGTGCTGCAGCCGTACATGGGCGGCCTGAAGGTCATGGTCCCCACCAATAAGAAGAACTGAGAACTGCACCGGGTTTTCCACATCCGGGCAGAAAAAGGTTGAAAAAAGCACCGCTTTCCGCACAGGGAAGCGGTGCTTTTTGCGTGGGAGGAGGGTGCTGAACTCCCTCAGTCAAAGCCTGACGGCTTTGCCAGCTCCCTCTGGGAGGGAGCCTCTGGCGCGCCCACAAACTTTGCGCTTGAGCCGGAAACTGTACCGCTATGCCAAAGGCCCCATCCCAGAGGGGGCTGTCTGCGACCAACGGGAGCAGACTGGGGGAGTTCAGGCAAGAACCCCTTCCGTCTTGCCGCTTCGCGTCAAGCCACACTCCCCCTTTTGTCGCTGCGCGACATCTTCCCCCGGCCGGGGGAAGTCGGCCCTCAAGAGGACGGCTTTAGCGGCGGCGACAAAGTTTCCGGCAGTGCCATAAGGCGTCCCCTTGGGGGAGCTGGCTGCGAACGTAGTGAGCAGACTGAGGGGGTACTTCCCGCAGCGCCTGAGAGGGCTTTTTAACCGCAAAAACAACAAGAAAATCCGTATTTCAACGCACCTATGTAAATAAAATGAAAAGATCAAAAAACTGCAAAATTTTTTGAAAATATGTGTTGACAAAAGGGGCATCTATGGATATAATAATAAAGCACCGTTCAAGTGCAAGATAAATATGTGGCGGTATAGCTCAGTTGGCTAGAGCATTCGGTTCATACCCGAAGTGTCACCGGTTCAAATCCAGTTACCGCTACCACGTTACAGAGTTTCGCTAAGATAAGGGGGACGGTCGTCCGCAATAGTGGATGATGGAAGTCGGAGGTTTTAGCGAAGCTCTGTATTTATAAGGCCCGTTGGTCAAGCGGTTAAGACACGGCCCTTTCACGGCTGTAACATGGGTTCGATTCCCGTACGGGTCATAAAAACGCCTTTGCGCAATGCGCAAGGGCGTTTTTGCTTTGTATAAAGAAGAACACCGGGCAGATGGCAGCTGTCCGGTGTTCCTTTTGCGGATTTACCGGTTCCTCTCCTGCACATACCGCAGGATATCCTCCGGCACCTCTGCCAGTGCATCGGCACCGGCGGCGGTCAGTTCGGCGCGGCCGCGGAAGCCCCACAGCGCGCCCATGGCGGGCAGCTGAGCGTTGTGCCCGGTGAGGATGTCCACGTCGCTGTCGCCCACAAAAAGGGTGGCGGCGGGATCTACGCCCAGTTCAGTCATCAGGGCATACAGGCCGGTGGGGTCGGGCTTGGTGGGCACGCCCGGGCGGCTGCCCCGCACGGCGGCAAAGCGGCCGGTGCCAAAGTAGTGGGCGATGATGCCGCCGCACAGGGCATCGGCCTTGTTGGAGAACACCGCGCACTGGATGCCCTCGGCTTTCAGTGCGTCCAGCAGCGCCGGGATGCCGGGATAGGGCGCGGTCTTGTCCTCCTTGTGGGCATCGTACCGGGCGGTGAACTGCGCCAGTGTCGCCGCCAGCTGCGCCGGGGTGCGGGCGTCAGCGGGGGAGAACCGCTCCACCAGTTTGGGGATGCCGTTGCCCACCATCAGCTTGAACTGCTCCACCGTAAAGGTGGGCCAGCCGTTTTGTGCACACACCCAGTTGCCGGCATCGGCAAGGTCGTCGATGGTGTTCAGCAGGGTGCCGTCCAGATCAAATAATACAGTCTTTATCATAAAAATAGTCTCCGTTGTATGTGCTGTATGAGGAAAGCGCATTTTCAGATTGCAGGTCGGGAAACTCCGCAGAGTTTCCCGACCTGCTTTTTCATGCAAAAGGGGCTGCTGCGTCATCCATACGCAACAGCCCCAACAGTATACTTCTATATTTCCAGAAAATCAAGAGCTGCAAGCGGTACACTGCGCACCGTGACCTTCTCTTTACCGGGGAATACAAGGGTCAGGTTGGCACGCTGCACCGTCACCGCCCAAGGAGATTGCAGCGTGGTAAAGCCGGTGTCCGGGTGGAACACGCACAGCTGGTGCAGGTGGAACCGGTGCTGTCGGCAGAGCAGCAGCTGTCCCTGCTGCTGCCATACGCCCTCCCGGTGCCAGCCCACGGCGGCAGCGCCCAGCAGGGCGGCAAACACCCCGGTGGGGATGAGCAGCGGCAGGGTAAGGGCAGGCAGGGTGGTGCGGGATACCGCCGTCAGCAGCAGGCAGAGCGCCAGCGGGATGCCCGCCGGTAAAAAGAACACCATGCTGCGGTCGGTGGTGTCAGCGCGGGTGTCCGGGGGCAGCTGCGTCATCTCGGGCAGCAGCTCCCGCAGCAGCGGGGTGCCCTCCCGCCAGACGAACAAGGGCAGCTCCGGGCGGCACGCCCCTGCCGAGATGAATACCGGGCAGTAATGCAGCGCCCAAGTGGCGGGGGAGCGGCGCAGGTCGGCGTAGTTCAGCTGGCTGAGCCGCAGACGCATCTCGTACCGGCGTACAAGCCCGCCCCGGCTGCCCAGCTGGGTATCGGTGCGCCAGACCGTATAATGCACCGCTTGCAGGGCGCTGCGCACCAGACTGATGCAGAACAGCGTGCCCGCCAGCACCAGCAGCCACGCCGTGCCCAGCGGCAGCCAGCGGGCGGCAAGCGCTGCCAGCTGTCCCAGCTGCGCAAGGGCAGCGGTCTGGGCGTCCGGGGCGTAGCTCTGGGTCTGGTGAATGGCCAGCCACCATAAAATCAGGGTAGACAGGCCGTTGGCACCCAGCACCGTAAAGGCCAGCTTTTCGCCGCCCTTGGGCGCGTGCCACAGCGGGTCTGTCACCGGCAGCAGCACATCGGCCAGCGTTTCGGCCTGCTGCCGGGTGAGATACAGGGTAATGGTTTTTGTCTGCCCCACGGGGTACAGCACCACCCGGCAGGCACCGGCCAGCCGGTAGACCAGCGGCTGCTCCAGCACCAGCGCCGCCACTCCCTCAGCGCGCAGGGCGCGGTCCAGCCGCACCCCCAGCCGCCAGCTGACGTGTACTGTGCCCTCGGCATCCACCTGCCAGCGGCCGCCATAGTACACCGCCCAGCAGACGGCGCTGATAAAGAAGAGCAGCACAAGATCCTGCCGCAGCGCCGCGCGCAAAGCGTCCCAGTTGCGGTCAAAAAGCACCTGTACCAGCGGCAGAAGGTACACAAGCAGAGTCTTGCGCAGCAGATGCAGCGCCGCCAGCGGGTGGAAGTGCTTTTCCCGGTTCATACACTGCCCTCCATCAGTACAGCCGCCAGCGCAGTCGCCTGTGCAGCGGGGATGCCGGGCAGCACCAGTTGCAGCCCCGGGCTGCGCACAAGGAGCACGGTGCACCCTGCCGCCCACAGCAGCGGGGTGCGCAGCAGCTGCACCCCGGTAACCGCCCGGCGCGGGATGCGGCGCAGCACAGGGACAGCCACCCCGGCCTGTACCGTGACGCTGTCGGCCGTCAGGGCAGCCACAAAGCTGCAGCAGCGCACCCGGACAAGCGCCACCAGCGCTGCCCATACGATGCAAAAGACCGCGCCTGCCCAGACGCTCTGCCAGAAGGCAAAGGGCGCACAGACCAGCCCGGGCACGGCTGCCCAGACGCAGACTACCCGGCGGGCGCGGGGCGGCAGCACCAGCGCGGTGCGCAGCAGCTCCTGCTCGCTCATTTGTGGGAGGAAAGACCCCACGCATCCATCAGCAGATGCAGGGTGTCGTCCTGTGTCAGGCACAGCAGCCGGTCCCACGGCAGCAGCACCGTGTTGCCGTGGGGGATGATGAACTCGGTATCCCGGGTGATGCTGACCAGAATGGCATCGCCGGGGATGGGGATCTCCTTGATCTCCTTGCCCGCAAACTGGAAGTCCTCCGGCAGCAAGATCTCGTTCAGGCTGGCGGTGCCGCCGCCCAGAGAAAGCAGCTGCCGGATGGTATCGGTCTCGATCTCCCGCTCCAGAATATGGCTCAGGTTGTCGGTGCCGCATACCACGGTATCCACGCCCAGCGTGTGCAGGATGTCCCGGTTCTTGGGGTTGGAGGCGCGTGCCACAGTGCGGTTCACGCCGAACTCCCGCTTGGCGATCTGGCACGCCACCAGATTGGTCTCGTCGGTGTTGGTCACCGCCACAAAGGCGTCGCAGCTGGCGACGTCGGCGGTGCGCAGGGTGTCAAAGCTCAGAGAGTCGCCGCAGATGACCGGGATATCCAGCGTGTCCGCAAGGGTACGGCACAGCGACTCCTGCGGCTCGATGATGGTCACCTTATGGCGGTGGGACAGCAGGCTCTGGGCAAGATACATCCCCACCCGGCCGCCGCCGGCAATACAAACTTTCATATTACTACCTCATTCTACGGTCCGTAAAGGGAAAAGACGGGCTGTTTTACTTGGAAAGTGCCCGGAACACCGCCTGCTCGGTCAGCACGGTGGGGCAGATGGTCTCCAGCTCGTAGGCCTTGTGGTACAAAATTTGCAGATGCGGGTCGGACACCCGGCAGATGACCTTATCCCGGCGGAAGATGTTCTTTGCCAGCTGTGCCGCCATCAGGTTCACCGAGTCCTCCTCGGTCACCGCCGCCACGGCGTCACAGTTCTCTACGCCGCCCCGGCGCAGGGTGTCCGGGTCGGTGGGGTCGCCCACAAGGGCAGTGCCGTGAAAGGTATAATCGTCAAAGGCATCCAGACGCTTGAGCTGCTCGGGGTCCTTTTCCACCACCGAGATATCATGGCCGATGCGTTCCAGATCACGGATCAGTGCCGCACCCACCTGATCGCAGCCGATCACCAGTATGTTCATGAAGGTTCACCTCGTTGTTCTCAGAGCTTCTGCGCCGGGCGCAGAAAGCGGACAGACTTCTTATTTTTATAGTATAGCACATTTCCCGGGGCAGATAAATACAGCGCCCGCCGGAAACGCGGAAATAAATTGCACTGGCTGCTTGCGCGGGGGTACCCCTTCCGTCACGGCTATCGCCGTGCCACCTTCCCCAAGGGGACGGCTTTAGAGGTGGTGGGAAAGTTTCCGGCATTGCCATAAGGCGTCCCCTTGGGGGAGCTGGCTGCGAACGCAGTGAGCAGACTGAGGGGGTATTGGGGCTAGCGCCTGAGAGGGCGCGCCCGCTTACAGAAAACTGCTCTCACCCCGGTAAAATTTTTATAATCTATATGCACAGCGGCTCATAGTATGGTATACTGGAACTGCTTTTGAAAAAACTACGCACCCAACAAGTGCTGCAGGAGGGATTTATTACGTTTTTCGAGATCATTAAAGCGATCCTGATGGGTATCGTGGAGGGCATTACCGAGTGGCTGCCCATCTCCTCCACCGGTCACATGATCCTTGTGGAGCAGGTCGTCAAGTTCAATGCCAGTGAAGAATTCATGTCCATGTTCCGGGTGGTCATCCAGCTGGGTGCCATTCTGGCCGTGGTGGTGCTGTTCTGGAACAAGCTGTGGCCCTTCGGGCTGCGGCAGGGCAAGGTCATCTCCAAGCCCAGTGTGTGGAACCTGTGGTTCAAGGTGGTAGTTGCTACCCTGCCGGTGCTGGTCATCAGCCCGCTGGACGACTGGATGGAGGCTCACTTCTATAACTACATCACCGTAGCCGCCATGCTGATCTTGTACGGCGTGCTCTTCCTTGTGGTGGAGAACCGCCGCACCACGCCCCGGGTCACAAAGCTGGAACAGATCAGCTACCGGGACGCGCTGCTCATCGGCGTGTGGCAGTGCCTTGCCATCATCCCCGGCACCTCCCGCTCCGGTGCTACCATCGTGGGCGGCCTGCTGCTGGGGCTCTCCCGCGCCTGCGTGGCAGAGTTCACCTTCTATCTGGCCATCCCGGTCATGGCGGGCGCATCCCTGCTCAAGGTGGTCAAGTTCGCCATTTCCGGTACGGCCATCACCGGCACCGAGATCGCCGTGCTGCTGGTGGGCTGCGTTGTGGCCTTTGTCGTCAGCCTTGCAGCTATCCGCTTCCTGATGGACTACGTCAAGCGCCACGACTTCAAGTTCTTCGGCATCTACCGCATCGTGCTGGGTGCCATCGTGCTGGCTGTGGCAGCTATCACCGCGCTGGCATAAGATATGATAAAACAAGGGGCTGTTGCACGGCATTCGGTGCAGCAGCCCCTTGTTGTATGGTGTGTTTTTTTTGCGGGCTGAACCCTCTCCGTCATCGCTGCGCGATGCCACCTCCCCCGAAGGGGGAGGTTTATTTGTATTGACCGGAAGTTGCAAAAAAGCTCCCCTTGAGAGGAAAGACTTCCCCCGCTCCGGGGGAAGATGTCACCGCAGGTGACAAAAGGGGGAATCTGGCACGCCGTCAGGCGTGACTGAGAGGGTTTGCAACGCTTATTCTTCCTCTTTTTTCAGCCTTACCCGCCACTTGTGGGACAGATACTCCGAGCGCAGCTTGCTGGTGACAAAGGTCTGGCTGCTGTACAGGCCGTGGTGGCCGGAGAGCATATAGCAGATGCCGCAGCCCAGCGCGATCAGCTCCAGACCCGCGCCGCTGAACAGCTCAAAGCCCAGCAGAATGGAGGGGATCAGGGCGTTGGTGGCACCGCAGAAGATGGACACCAGCCCCACCGCCGCCGCAAATTCGGCGGGCAGACCCAGCAGCGGGCCGACCACGCAGCCGAAGGTGGCACCCACAAAAAAGCTGGGCACCACCTCGCCGCCCTTGAACCCGCAGGAAAGGGTCAGCGCGGTGAGGAAGATCTTGCACAGAAAATCCCACGGCAGCGCCTGTCCCTGCTCCACGGCAGCAACGATGACGCTCATGCCCGCGCCGTTGTACCGCCCCACGCCGAAGAGATAGGAAAAGCCGATGACCAGCACGCCGCCCGCAAAGACCCGCACCCAAGGGTTCGGGAGAAGCTTTGGCACAAAGTGCTCCATGAAGTGGAGGGTGTAGCAGAACAGGCGGGAAACGGCAGCGCAGGCCACGCCCAGCAGGATGACCAGCAGGGCGGTGCGGACGTTCAGCTCCGGTGCAGTGAGTGCAAAGTGGGTGGGCGCGATGCCAAAGGCCAGCGAGCAGCCGTAGGCGATGAGGGCAGAGGTAAAGGCCGGGACAAAGGCAGAGGTGAAGGTCAAGCCCACATCCTCCACCATCATGGCAAAACAGGCCGCCGCCAGCGGGGTGCCGAACAGGGCAGAGAAGAACGCAGCCATGCCGCTGATGGTGGCGGTGCGGCGGTCGTGGTCCTTGAGCCGCAGCAGGGTGCCAAGGTTCCAGCCGATGCTGCCGCCCATCTGCAAAGCAGCGCCCTCGCGGCCGGCAGAGCCGCCGCACAGGTGGGTGAGCACCGTGCCCAGAAAGATGGCGGGCACCAGCAGGATGCTGACCGGCTCACCGCTCTGCACGGCGCGCAGAACGTTGTTGGTGCCCACGCCCTCGCACCTGGTCACTTTATAAAGAGCGGTGATGAGCAGACCCGCCACAGGCAAGAGGAACAGCAGCCAGGGCTGCGCGGCGCGCAGTTCGGTGGCGTGCTCAACAGCAAGGTGGAACAAGGTGCCCAGCAGCCCGCAGAGCAGACCCATGGGAACCGCCAGAAAGAACCATTGCAGCGCCACCCGCAGGGCGGCTTCGGCTTCGTGCCGGAATGTATCAAAATCGTTCATAGAATCACCCCTGTATCTTGACATCCAGTCCTTATTTTTTGAACCGATTTAAAATAACACCGCAGGGCAGGGCTGTCAACCCCAAAATGGGCAGAGAAAAAACGGCGCTGCTCCATTTTCTGTTTACACCGCTCGCCCGGGTGTGCTATACTGAACAAAAGAGAGACCGCGCGGCAGACGCCGCCGGAAGGATATGGGAGGAAAAACACCATGGAAGCATCCAAAGTTTACTATACGGATTTCCGCTGTCCGGTGGGCACCAGCCTGCTGGAAAAGCTGCGCCGGGTGTGCATTGCCGCCGGCATCAGGGACATCGACATGGACGGCCGGTTCGTGGCCATCAAGATGCACTTCGGCGAGCTGGGCAATCTGGCCTTTCTGCGCCCCAACTACGCCAAGGTGGTGGCAGACCTGTGCAAGGAGCAGGGCGGTATGCCCTTCCTGACCGACTGCAACACCCTGTACCCGGGCAGCCGCAAGAACGCGCTGGAGCATCTGAACTGCGCCCAGCTGAACGGCTTCTGGCCCATGACCACCGGCTGTCAGGTGATCATCGGTGACGGTCTGCGCGGCACGGATGAGGTGGAAGTGCCGGTGCCGAACGGCGAATACTGCAAGACCGCCAAGATCGGCCGCGCCATCATGGATGCGGACGTGTTCATCAGCCTGAACCACTTCAAGGGGCACGAGGCCACCGGCTTCGGCGGTGCCATCAAGAACATCGGCATGGGCTGCGGCTCCCGCGCGGGCAAGATGGAGCAGCACGCTGCCGGCAAGCCCGCCGTGCAGGAGGGCTTGTGCCGCGGCTGCCACCGCTGCGCCAAGGAGTGCGGCTCGGACGCCATTACTTACAATGCCGAAAACAAGGCTGTCATCGACTACGACAAGTGCAAGGGCTGCGGCCGCTGCATCGGTGCGTGCAGCTTTGACGCCATCTATTCTCCCAACGACTGCGCCAACGAGCTGCTGGACCGCAAGATGGCGGAGTACGCCGCCGCAGTCTGCCACGACCGTCCCTGCTTCCACATTTCTCTGGTGCAGGACATCAGCCCCAACTGCGACTGCCACGGCGAGAACGATGCCCCCATCCTGCCGGATATCGGCATCTTTGCCTCCTTCGACCCGGTGGCGCTGGATCAGGCCTGCGTGGATGCCTGCCTGAACGCTGCCCCGCTGCCCAACAGCCAGCTGAGCACGAACCTTGCAAAGCCGGGCTGGAACTGCTACCACGACAACTTCAAGGACTCCAACCCCAACATCGAGTGGAAGGCCACCCTTGAGCAGGCCGAGAAGGTGGGCATGGGCACCCGCCAGTATGTGCTGAAAAAGGTATAAAGACAAAATGGGGCGCTGACCACACGGTCAGCGCCCCATTGCGCTTTCAAGGTTCAGGTTGGGTTTAAGCCTCGCCGTTTGTCTCCGGCACAATGTCGTCCAGCACGGTCTGCAGTGCCTGCCAGTTTTTCAGGGTGCAGCCGGGCAGGGTGTCAGCGTCCAGCCCTGCGTCCGCAATGCGGCCGGTCATGCTGTCCTTGTCGCTGAGCAGGTCCAGCGCGGCGTCCTTGATCAGCGGCCAAGCCTCGGCAAAGCCCTCCTGCTGGTTGTCGGTCAGGCCGTCGTACCAGCTGTAAAAGGCCTCCTGAATGGCCTCCGGGGAGCGGCTGGACATCCGTGCGTCCTCGGCCCAGTGCAGCAGCGATGCCGCCGCGATGACCGATTTCAGGGAGCAGCCGGATACCCCGGGCCCCCAGCCCAGACAGGGCGCAAAGGCGTTTTCCGTGCCGGTGATGGAGAACACCGAGTTCTCGTCAAAGTTGCCGGGGTTCAGCTCCCCGGTGTTGGCTTGCGTTGTGGAAGAGGGCAGTTCAGTGCTGCCGGAAGCGGATGCGCTGTCCGAGGCGGGCGCAGCGCTGGATGCGGGGCTGTCGGAAGAGCCGCCGCAGGCTGCCAGCAGGCAGCTCAGCAAAGCGGCGCACAGCAGCAGCGCAAGGGGACGGATATATTTCGATGTCATAAGAAAAACCTCCGTAAACGGTGCTCCGGCAAGCCGCCGGAACAATGAGGAATCTACACTCTAAGTATACGTTCTGCGCCCGGCGTTGTCAATCGTTCCGCGCAGGACGAATTTCAAGCAGACCTGTGCAGGATATACAAAAATGCGGCTTAAATTTCGGGCAGTTCAACGCATTGACATTTTCCGCGCTGGCTCGTATAATCAAAGCAGACAAGTGAATTTATCAGTGCGTGTAACTGTTCGATCAGGCATGAGCATCAGAGGGAAGGCGGCAACGGCATCCCTTTGGTTCTTGTGCCCTTTTTCTTTTTCACAAAAGCTGCGGCATGGAAGCGGAGGAGTGCGGCGATGCAGGCTGTAAAGGTATTCAATAACAATGCGGTGTCGGTGGTCATGCCGGACGGCAGGGAAGCCATTCTCGTGGGCAACGGGCTTGGGTTTGGCCGCCGCCCGGGGGACGTGATCGACAAGAGCCGCGTTTCCAAGGTGTACTATGTGCAGAACGAGCTGCAGACCAAGTTCCTCAAGATGCTGGATAACGTCACCCCGCAGGTGATGCAGGCCGCCGAGCGCATCTCGCTGGCGGCAGAAGAGCAGGGCATCCTGCTCAGCAGCAAAAGCACCATCTCGCTGGTGGACCACATCAGCTTTGCGCTGGAGCGTGTGGAAAAGGGCACCTTTCTGCCCAACCTCATGCTCTCGGAGACCCGGATGCTGTACCCGAAGGAGTACGCAGTGGGGCAAAGAGCACTGGAGCTTGTCCGGCAGTTCTGCGGCGTACAGCTGCCGGAGGACGAAGCGGGCTACATTGCCCTGCATCTGGTAGCCGGTGCGGCAGACGGTGCGCTGGCTTACGATACCGTAAAATTCGTCAAGGCGGTCAAGGAGATCATCTGCGATACCTATCATTGCACCTTTGAGGAGGAAAGCCTCGAGACCACCCGCCTGACCGTGCACCTCAAGTTTCTGGCGGCGCGCATCCTGCGCCACACCCCGTGGCAGGACGCCGGGCTGGAGTCCATGTACACGGTGCTTTTGCAGCGCGACAGCCGCAACGAGGTGTGCTTACAGCGCATCAATGCCTATCTGCGGCAGGAATTTGATTACGAGCTGGATCATCAGGAGCAGGTCTATCTGCTCATCCACCTGACCAAGATCGTTGGTTAAGTTGGTTAAAATGTTTCAACAGGGCGTCCGGAAGCCCTGCGGAATAGAAATCATCCCCCAAAAACAGTCAAGTCAAAAAGTGAGGAGTATTACACGATGAAAGAAAAAGTCATGAATGGCTTGGAAAAGTTCTCCAAAGCCATGCTCTCACCGCTGTCGTATATCTCGGCAGCAGGCCTGATCCTTGTGCTGGGCGCATTGCTTACCAGCACAAGCCTTAGCGCGATGATCCCCGTTCTGCAGTGGACCCCCATCAAGCTGCTTGGACAGCTGATCTACAACTGCATCATGGTCATCATCAATAACCTCAGCCTGATGTTCTGCGTGGGCATCGCGGCAGCGCTTGCCAAAAAGAACAAGCAGCAGGCTGCCATCATCGGCCTGATGAGCTACTTCATGTACCTGACCGCCGGCAACGTCACCCTGACCCAGCTGGGTATGCTGGCCGAGGCTGACCCGATGGTGGGTCTGTACGGCACCGGTCAGTCCACCGTGTTCGGCATCCAGACGGTGGATATGGGCGTGTTCGGCGGCATCCTGCTGGGCTTGGTCTGCGGCTGGGTGTACAACCGCACCTGTGAAAAGCAGTTCAAGGGCATCATCACCCAGATCTACTCCGGCAACCGCTGGTCCTTTACCTGCATGGTGGTCTTTTCCATCCTGTTCGGCTTTGGTTCCTGCTTCTTCTGGCCGCCGGTGCAGAGCGTCATCAGCGCACTGACCGACCTGATCGCCACCTCCGGCAACTTCGGTCTGTTCCTGTACGGCTTCCTGGAGCGCTTCCTCATCCCCACCGGTCTGCACCACCTCATCTACACCCCCTTCCAGTTCTCTGCACTGGGCAACAGCCTGACCGTGGGCGATGCCACCTACACCGGCTCCTATATCGTCATGATGATGGAGTACAGCATGGGTCTGCCCTTCTCGGACGGCATCGTGTGGATGTACACCGGCTTCACCAAGACCTTCGGCTACTTTGGCATCGTGGCGGCCTTCATCTTCTGCGCCCGCAAGGAGAACCGCAAAAAGACCGCTGCCGTTCTGGTGCCGCTGGCCTTTACCGCTTCTCTGGCTTCCATCACCGAGCCGCTGGACTTCATGTTCTGCTTCTCTGCCCCCATCCTGTGGGTGGCACACGCCTGCATCTCCGGCCTGTTCATCGTGCTGCTGCACACCTTCCATGTCACCGGCTTTACCACCAACCTGCTCGGCTCGGTGCTGATGAACCTTTCTGCCGGTGCAGATAAGACCAACTATCCCACCCTGTACCTGCTGGCACTGTGCCAGATCGCCGTGTACTTTGTGGTGTTCACCCTGCTGATCAAGGCCTTTAACATCCACACCCCCGGCCGGGAAGAGGTAAGCACCGAGACCGGCAAGAGCGATGCGCCCGCCAAGAAGGCAAGCGTGAAGAACGCTGCCGAGGTGCAGTGCGTCATTGATGGTCTGGGCGGCAAGGAGAACATTGTGTCGGTGGACAACTGCTTCACCCGCCTGCGGGTAAACATCAAGGACCCCGCAAAGCTGGACGAAGCTTCCATCAACAAGCTGCCGAACAGCGGCATCGTGAAAAAGGGTACCGATATCCAGATCGTTTACGGTCTGCAGGTAGCCGATATCAAGCGTGCCGTGGAGACACAGCTGGAAAACCAGTAAACCGCTTTTCCGCGTCCCGGCGGACTGCGCCGGGCAAACCTGAAAATACAAAAAAGGAGCGTTTATACTATGGTCATTACCATTGCTGGCGGCGGCAGCACTTTTACCGCCGGTATCGTCAAATCCATCGCCCTGCGCCGGGATGAACTGGAAGTGGACGAGATCCGTCTGTTCGACATCAACAAGGAGCGTCAGGACAAGGTGGCCGTTGTGGTGGACTGGGTCCTGCACAAGGAACTGAATACCGACATCAAGCTGGTGGTCACCACCGATGTGCAGGAGGCTTACACGGACACCTCTTTTGTGTTTGCCCAGATGCGCGTGGGCGGCTACGCCATGCGGGAGCAGGACGAAAAGATCCCCCTGCGCCACGGCTGCGTGGGACAGGAGACCTGCGGCTGCGGCGGCATGGCCTACGGAATGCGCACCATCTTCCCCATGATCCAGCTGATCGACGACGTGGAAAAGTATGCCAAGAAGGACTACTGGATCCTGAACTACTCCAACCCCGCCGCCATCGTATCCGAGGCCTGCCGCAAGCTGCGCCCGAAGGCACGGATCATCAACATCTGCGATATGCCCATCGCCATCATTGACGTGGTGGCAGCTGCCATGGGCATCCAGAACAAGAAGGAGATCGTTTACGATTACTTTGGCCTGAACCACTTCGGCTGGTTCACCTCCATCCAGTACCGCGGCGAGGATCTGATGCCAAAGCTCCGCGCTTACATCAAGGAGAACAAGATCCTTCTGCCGGAAAGCTACCTCAAGGGCATGGGCGCGCTGACCTCCTCCGCCAGCCAGAACCGCCACACCAAGGGCAGCTGGTACTATGTGTGGAAGGGCGAGTACGAGATCATGGAAAACTTCCCGGAGTACCTGCCCAACACCTACCTGAACTACTATCTGCAGGCCAAGGAGTTCGTGGAGCACTCGGACCCGAACCACACCCGCGCCAACGAGGTGGAGGAGACCCGCGAAAAGAACCTGTTCGACGGCATCGACCACTACCTCAAGACCGGCGAGGTGGACGCCAACACCTTCTATGCCGGCAGCCACGGCGACTGGATCGCAGATCTTTCCGCTGCGCTGAAGAACGACACCAAGGCACGCTTCCTCATCATCACCGAGAACCGCGGCGCTATCCCCAATATGCCCTATGACGCAATGGTGGAGCTGCCCGCCTACATCGGCAAGAACGGCCCGGAGGTCATTGCCCGGGACAACATCCCGCTGTTCCAGCAGGGCCTGATGATGCAGCAGCTCAACAGCGAAAAGCTGCTGGTGGAGGGCTGCGTGGAAGGCAGCTACGAGAAGGTGTTGCAGGCCTTTACCCTGAACAAGACTGTGCCCAGCATGAACGTTGCCAAGGCCATTCTGGACGATATGATCGAAGCCAACAAGGGCTACTGGCCGGAACTGCACTGAGCAGCCGGCTTTCCCGCCGCCGCAGGCATTGCCGCCTGCGGCGGCTTTTTTATGCGCATTGACCTTTGCAAGACAAGGGCTTATAATGAGAAAAAACCATTGGAAGCGAAAGGAAGCACACCCATGCAAAACAGAGCCTCTGCAACCCCCAGCCGCCCGGTCACCGGGCGCTTTGCGCCCAGCCCCAGCGGACGGCTGCATCTGGGCAATCTGGCGTGCAGCCTGCTGGCGTGGCTCAGCGCAAAAAGTCAGGGCGGGCGCATCGTGCTGCGCATCGAGGACTTGGACGCCGAGCGCTGCCCCCGCATCTACGCCGACTTACTGGAGCAGGATCTTGCGTGGCTGGGGCTTACATGGGACGAGGGCGGCAGCACCGGCGGCGCACACGCGCCCTATTACCAGAGCGAGTGCGGGGACATCTATACCGAAAGCTACCGCAAGCTGGAGCAGAGGGGGCTGGTGTACCCCTGCTTTTGCTCCCGCTCCCAGCTGCACGCCGCCAGCGCACCCCACACCTCGGACGGCAACGTCATCTACCCGGGCACCTGCCGGGGGCTGACGCCGGAGGAAATTGCAGAAAAGCGCAAAAAGAAAGCCCCTGCCTACCGCCTGATGGTGCCGGACGAGGCCATCACCTTTACGGACGGCTGCATGGGCACCCACACGGAGAACCTGCTGCGGGACTGCGGCGACTTCTATCTGCGCCGGGCAGACGGCGTGTTTGCCTATCAGCTGGCGGTGGTGGTGGACGATGCCCGCATGGGCGTCACCGAGGTGGTGCGCGGGGCAGACCTGCTTTCCTCCACGGCGCGGCAGCTGTACCTGTACCGTCTGCTGGGCTTGCAGCCGCCCCGCTTTGCCCACTGCCCGCTGCTGCTGGCAGCAGACGGGCGGCGGCTGTCCAAACGGGACGGGGACCAGAGCCTTGAAAACCTGCGGGCAAAGTACACCGCCCCGGAGATCATCGGCAAGCTGGCCTATGCCTACGGCTTGCAGCCGGAGCCAGCCCCCCGTACCCCGGAAAGCCTTGTGCCGGACTTTGCATGGACGAAAGTCCCCAAGCAGGATATCTGCCTGCCCGCGGGGCTGTTCTGACGAAAGAACCCTCTCAGTCTGCTCCCTTTGTTCGCATCCAGCTCCCCCTTCGGGGAATCTGGCATCGAGCGCAGCGAGACTGAGGGGGTATTTTGCGCGCAAAAAAGCCCCGGGGAGCGGGGCGCTCCTCGGGGCGGGGTGCGATTCAATCCGGTGCAGCATTGATGGTCAGCTCAAAGCCGATGGCAACATAGGTCTTGCCGCCGATGGTCCATGCGCCGACACCCAGCGCGGTAAGTTCCAGCGTTCTGCCGTTTTCCTCTGCGCCGCCAAGCTCATTCTCCACGGTTTTAAACAGGGTCTGAACATTGGTATAGTTCGCTTTGATGGCTGCGGTTTTTGCAGCCTCGTAGAAAAGCGGCACATAGGCATCCGGCTTGCTGCTTCTTGTATCAAAGCAGAGCTGCACCTGCCGCACTGTGGTCTTTCCGTCGCCCTCTGTTTTGTAGCGCGCACTGCTGGTCAGGCTGTCCGCACCGCTTGTCTCTGCAATGTGCTTGAGCGCCAGTTTCTTGATATCGTCATCGTTTTTAAACGTTTTGCCAAATTTTTTATTCAGCGCGGCCAGATAGGCGCTTTCCACATTGGCGTCAAACTCAGGGTTGCCGGAGCCGCTGCTGCCGCCGCAGGCGGTGAGCAACGCCAGTGCCAGTACACCGGCCAGCAGAACAGCCGCAAAACGCTTGATCTTTTTCATGCAATACTCCTCCCATAAAATGCAGGGCGTTCCCGTGCGGATGCACGGGGCATTCTGTTTTTATTTTACAGCAGCGCGGCGGCGTTCGTCAATGGTAAGTGTGCCAGTTTTTGCCGGGATTTTTGGGCAGAGCGCAAAAAAGCAAGGTGAATGGTGGGAGAACCCCTTCCGTCTGCTCACTACGTTCGCAGCCACACTCCCCCTTTTGTCGCTGCGCGACATCTTCCCCCGGCCGGGGGAAGTCGGCCCTCAAGGGGACGGCTGAACTCCCTCAGTCAAAGCCTGACGGCTTTGCCAGCTCCCTCTGGGAGGGAGCCTCTGGCGCGCCCGGAAACTTTGCACTTTAGCCGGAAACTTTGCCGCTATGCCAAAGGCCCCATCTCAGAGGGGGCTGTCGAGCGCAGCGAGACTGGGGGAGTTTCCTCGGGAGCGCCTGAGAGGGTTGCGCAAAAAAGCCCCGGAGGGCGGGTGCTCTCCGGGGAAGAAAGGACTGACGATTCTTTACTTAGTTGCTCTTGTATTTGGGGTTCTTGACCTTGAACGCAATTGCCATGTAACTATGCTTGCTGTCGCTCTTAACAACAACACCAATGTCCGTCCAATTGCCATTCTGGCTGATGTCAACATTCCAATCGGTATTGATCTTCTGCGAGATCTGAGTCAGAATAACGTCCAGCAGCGTACCTTCATAGTCGAAGTTCGCCGCCACGAGAACCGTCAGAAACTCAACATTATCATTCTTTCCATCTATATCATAGACAAAACCTAATTTATAGCCGAGGATACTGGCATTAACTTTGAGCTTCTCGTTCAGGAACTGATCTGCTTTAGCCTTCAGTTCCTTATCATTTTTTGCGGTGCTGGTGCTGTACTTGCTCAGAACCTTAGCCTCGGCGTCCGTGTTCTCTTTCAGATTGCTGTTGTTGCCGCTGCCGGAGCAGGCGGTGAGCATCACCATAGCCATCACACCTGCCAGCAGCAGGGCTACGAATTTCTTCAGGTTCTTCATAAGGGTATCCCTCCAATCAGCGTTTTTGTGGTTATGTTTCTTTTTTCTCAAAAGGCCTTGCGCAACCGTTGTTGCCTTTCTGCCCTGATTATATCCGACCGGGGACGGTTTTGTCAATCGGGAATATTGCTAAAGTTCCTGAAGCAGTTTCGTGAAAAAGGATGAAAACAAGTGGGTTTTGTTGCAGTCCTGAAATGTTTCGGGGCTGGTTTTGTAGACAATCTACGAAACCGGCCCGCTGCCGCCCCGGCGGCAGGGTTTTGCCGGGTGCGGGGTTACTTAAATTTGGACAGATGTTGTGTTGGGTGGGGGACTCCCTCAGACGCGGCTTGCGCCGCGCCAGCTCCCTCTGGGAGGGAGCCTCTGGCGCGCCCGGAAGCTTTGCACTTTAGCCGGAAACTTTGCCGCCATGCCAAAGGCTCCCTCCATGAGGGAGCTGGCAAAACCGTCAGGTTTTGACTGAGGGAGTTAAGCTCCCCCTTTGGGGGAGCTGGCGCGGGAGCGCCTGAGAGGGCGCACCAGTATTTCCCCCTTTATTTTGCCTTTTTACACATTTTCACCACGTTTTGGTGGTAAAATCATGTCTGAATTGAAACGAACTTGGAGGAAGTACCCATGCAACACTGTCCCGCCCGCGCGGCACAGCGGCTGGCGGCGGCAGTTCTGGCGCTGGTTTTGCTGCTGTGCGCCTTTTTGCCCCGTGCCCACGCCGCTGAGCTGAAAGAGAAAAACGGCATCCGGCTGCTCAGCTTCGACACCAGCCACATCCTTTCCATCGGCAACCAGACCTCCGGCAAGTGCAGCCTGTACGCGCTGCGCTACGCCCGCACCATTCTGGACGGCAAGGTGTGCTCCGGCAGCGGGATGTGGTCGAACGGGGCGGTGTGGTCGGCCGCGGGCTACACGGGGTACTCCGGCACCCGCGCCGAGTGTCTGAAAAAGCTGTACAGCGAGCTTTCTGCCGGGCATCCGGTCATCGTGCACCTGAAAAACACCACGGTCAGCGGGGTAAAGCGCCACACCAACCGCACCTCTACTTATGAATACCACCTGACTTCCTCCGGCTGGGACGAGGTGAACTACCCCCACATTGCCACCAGCAGCACCTACGGGCACTGGGTGTGCGTGGCGGGCATCTCTCCCACTGCCGACCCGGAAAACCTGACCGAGAGCGACTTTTACGCCCTCGACCCCGCCCGGGTGACCGTCAACGGCCGGCTTGCCGTCACCCGCCTGCTGGACAACACCCTGTGGGTGGAAAACTCCCCCCTCAAGGTGCTGGGGTAAAAATTGAATTATTCTTTTTATAGAACAAAATCGGGCAGTCCGCGGACTGCCCGATTTTGTATTTTTACGGGGGGACGAACTCCCTCAGTCAAGCCCTATCGGGCTTGACAGCTCCCTCTGGGAGGGAGCCTCTGGCGCGCCCGGAAGCTTTGCGCTTCAGCTGGAAACTGTACCGTTATGCCAAAGGCCCCATCTCAGAGGGGGCTGGCATCGCGCAGCGATGACTGGGGGAGTTTTCCCCCGGAGCGCCTGAGAGGGCGCACGCCAGTGTCAGGCGTTCTGTTTTACTCCTTAATACCCCTTCACCGAGAAGCCGCGCTCCCACGGGTCGGGTGGGAGGTCTTTTTGGCGGATGCCGGTGATCTGGATATAATCGCTTTTCTGGATCATGGCGAACAGGGAGAGAAACTTCTCCGGGTCGCCCTGCACTTCCAGCGTCACGCTGCCGTCGTCCTCGTTCTGCGCCCAGCCGGTCAGGTCAAGGGCCTGCGCGGCGTACCGCGCCCGGTAGCGGAAGCCCACCCCCTGCACCTGTCCGGTGATGGTGTAGCGCCGCCGCACCGTGCCTTCCGGCAGCGCGGGCGGGGTACGGTCTTTTTTGGAAAGAAAATCAAACACGGCAGTGTCCCTTTACAGCTCCTGATAAGCGGTCATCAGGGCGGGAATGAACTGCTTTTTGCGGCTCACCACGCCCGGCAGCGTCCAGCTGGCATCGGCGGCGGGCTGGGTCTCGAAGCCGTCCGTCAGCACCTCGGCGGCGTAGCGTCCGTTGCAGATAACTACGCTCTCCTCCTTGGGCACGTCGGTCAGCAGCATGTAGATATCCTCCACGTTCTGCTTGTTGCGTGCTTCCTCCAGATAGGGCTTCAGCAGCGCCTCGGCGGCGGTCAGGTTCTTGCGGGTCATGTAGCTGCCCTGCGCCACGCCAAAGCGGATATCGCCGCACATGAACACCTTGAAGTCCTGCAAAAAGACCTCTTCGGCGGTCTTGCCGTCCAGCTTTTCGCCGGCTTCAAACATCTCGTTGGCAAACTCGTTGATGTCCACCCCGGCGATCTTTGCCAGACGGTTGGCGGCGTTCACATCGATGGGGGTGCAGGTGGGGCTGCGGAACACCAGCGTATCCGACAGGATAGCGGCCAGCAGCAGCCCGGCGGTCTTTTGCGGGATGGCCACGCCGTTTTCATCGTACATCTGGGTGACGATGGTAGCGGTGCAGCCCACCGGCTGGTTGCGGAAGTACACCGGGCCGCTGGTCTCCAGACTGCCGATGCGGTGGTGGTCGATGATCTCCAGAATTTCGGCCTGATCGAAGCCCTCCACCGCCTGTGTGGCCTCGTTGTGGTCCACCAGAATGATGCGGCGCTTGCGCAGATTGATGATGTTGCGGCGGCTGATCATACCGCAATACTTGCCGTCTGCGTCCAGAATGGGGAAATACCGGTGGCGCACCTTTGCCATCACGCGGGTGACGTCTGCCACCGGGCTGACGAGGGTGAACTTTATGATATCGTCCCGGGTCATGTAATAGGAGATGGGCGCACACTGGCTGATGAGCTTTGCCGCCGCGTAGGTATCGCAGGGAGCGCTCATGATGGCTACGCCGGTCTCGGCGGCGATGTGCTGGATGGTGCGGCCTACCTTTGCGCCGTTGCAGATGATGATAAGAGAAGCTTCCTTCTCGATGGCGCAAAGCTGGCTTTCGTAGCGGTTGGTCAGGATGACGATATCACCCTTTTCCATGTTGCTTTCCAGCATTTCCGGGGTGGCGGTGCCAATGCGGATGTGACCGGTGGTGCACACCGCGTCCTCGCTGCCCACCACCATGGTAGCGCCCAGCGTTTCCAGAATATTGCGGTAGCTGGTGCGGCTCTTGGCAAGGATGCCGGTGTCGAACAGGTCCATGTTGGCGGTGGCGATATCCTTCACCGTGATGAGGCCCTGCAATTCGTTCTCCTCGCTGGTCACAGCAAGGGTATCGATCTTCTGGTCGCGCATGATCTCCCACGCCTTGCGCAGGCTGGTGGAGCCGGGGATGCCGGGGATCTGCCGGTAATCCACGTCCCGGATCTTCGGGTTGACGTCGGTGCACATCCGGGGCGGCGTGACCCCGAACTTTTTCAGCACAAATTCGGTTTCCTGATTCATTTTGCCCGCACGCCGGGCCTCGCAGACCAGATCACTGGTCTTATTTTTCAGCTCTGCATAGGCAATGGCAGAGCAGATGGAGTCGGTGTCCGGGTTGCGATGCCCGATGACAACGACCTTGTGCGCAGTTTGCTGCATACTGTACCCCCTTATGGGTTTTACATTCTTATCATATCCCTTATCATTTACCAAGGGCAATACCGCATAATTCTAAGTGCCGATACGGCGAGCGAGGTGCGGCAGATGCTAAGCCAAAAGCGCAGATAATACTTTGTGTATTATCGAGCATTTTGGCAACGCAGATGCCGTTCCGCAGCCGCCGGAACGGTGCTTAAGCCGTCAGGCGGGAATTGTGCGGTGTTGCCCTAGTACAGCGCCCCTCTCCTGCACAGCGGGGCGGGCTGCAACCTTATTTTAACACAACTGCGCCCGGGGGTAAAGGGCGCGAAACGCGGCAGACGGTTACTTTTTAACACTTTCTTGTATACAACCTATTGCATTTCGACCGTTTCCGCTGTATGATAAGAGTATTCGAGTTTTTTGTCATTTGCAACGGAGGGCCGCATGAAATCGTCCAAGTTTACATCCACACCCCTGTTTCCACGGCAGGCGCTGGTGGCGCTGCTGCTGCCGCTGATCGCGGAGCAGGCGTTAAGCGTGACCATTGGTCTGGCGGATACCCTGATGGTATCCTCGGTGGGCGAAGCCGCCGTGTCCGGCGTAAGCCTTGTGGACAGCTTCAACACCCTGATGATCCAGATCATGAGCGCGCTGGCCACCGGCGGCGCGGTGGTCACCAGCCAGTATATCGGCCATCAGGAGCCAAAAAACGCCAAGGCGGCGGCTGCACAGATCCTGTTCGTGCTGTCCAGCTTCAGCGTGTTGGTGGCGGCGGTGGTCATCGGCGGGCGGCACGCCATCCTGCGGGGCATCTTCGGCTCTATTGACGCGGACGTGATGCACTACGCCGAGACCTACTTCCTGCTTTCGGCGCTGAGTTACCCCTTCATCGGCCTGTACAACGCCGGTGCGGCGCTGTTCCGGGCCCAGGGCAACAGCAAGATCAGTATGCTGTCCAGTCTGGTGATGAACGTGGTGAACATCGGCGGCAACGCGGTGCTGATCTACGGCTTCGGCATGGGGGTCATGGGCGCGGCGCTGGCCAGCCTTGTGTCCCGCGCCATTGCCTGCGCGGTGGTGCTGTATCTGCTGCAAAAGCCGGACTGCGCCCTGCGGGTGGACAGCCTGCGGGCGATGGCCCCGAACGGCGGGCTGATCCGGCGCATCCTGCGGGTGGGCATCCCCGCCGGTATCGAGAACGGCATGTTCCAGATCGGCAAGCTGTCGGTCTCCAGCCTGACCTCCACCCTTGGCACGGCGGCCATTGCCGCCAACGCGGTGGCAAATACCACCACCACCTTTCTGAACATCCCCGCCAACGCCGTGGGCATGGCTGCCCTGACCGTGGTAGGCCAGTGTCTGGGCGCGGGCGAAAAGGAGCAGGCGGTGTACTACTCCCGCCGCCTGATGCTGACCGCCTACTGCGGCGCGTGGGTGATGAACCTGTCGGCCTTCTTCTTTGCCAACCGGTTCGCGGTGTCCCTGTTCAACCTCTCGCCGGAGGCACAGGCCATGGCGCTGGACATCATGGTGTGGTTCAACATCGTTTCCCTGTTCGTGTGGCCGTCCAGCTTTACCCTGCCCAACATCCTGCGCGCCGCCGGTGACGCCCGGTTTACCATGACCGTGAGCATCGTGTCCATGTGGGCGTTCCGGGTGGGCTTCTGCTATCTGGTCGTGCTGTGCTTCGGCGGCGGGCTGCTGAGCATCTGGATGGGTATGTATCTGGACTGGGTGTTCCGCTCGCTGTGCTTCTACCTGCGCTTCCGCCGGGGCAGCTGGCTGGAGCAGAGTGTGATCTGATCCGATTTGATCTCAGGACAAAGGAATGTCTGCGGACGCTCCTTTGTCCTATTTTTATAGCAGAACCACAGTTATAAATGCTTTGGGGGACGAACCCTCTCAGGCGCTGCGCGCCAGCTCCCCCGAAGGGGGAGCTTTTTAGCGTCTACCGGTCAGCAGCAATAAAGCTCTCCCTTCGGGAGAGCTGGCAAAGCCGTAAGGCTTTGACTGAGAGGGTTTTGCACAACAGTCTTTTACAAATATTTTTGCTTCAGATGCAGGAAACCGCCGCTTTGAAACGTATTATCAGCAGCAGAACGATGGTATTTTTTTACAGGTTCCACAAATTATTCGCGCCGCAATTGACAAAGTTTTCACCTTTCGTTCTTGCAATCTTCATCGTTCGGGCGTATAATTTCTCAATGCTATCAAGTTCTGCTCTTCTGCAAAAGGAGGCTATTCTATGAAACGCAGCTGGCTTGCGCGCCACCCTGTTGGGTTCATGGCGCTGTATACTATATTTTATCTTTCCGTTTTTCACCATCTGGAGGCAAACGTCCCTCTGCGCAGCATTCTGGTGCACTGCCGTCTGGACGATCTGATCCCTTTCTGCAAATATGCGGTGATCCCCTACTTTGCATGGTTTTTGTGGATCCCCTTCACCCTGTTCTATCTGCTGTGGAAGGCCCCGCGTGAGGACTTCTGGCGGCTGTGCCTGCCGCTGTTCTCCGGCATGACCCTCGCACTGGCCTGCTACGCGGTGCTGCCCACGGCGCTGGATCTGCGCCCCTACTGGGTGCCGGGCAGCGACATCTTTGCGCAGACCGTGCGCTTTTTGTACCGCACCGACACCGCCACCAACGTCTGCCCGTCCATCCATGTGTTCAACTCGGTAACGCTGCTGCTGGCGTACTACCGCAGCCATATCTTTGAGGCACCCCGCCGCCGCTGGATGCGTCCCGCAGCCGCTGTGCTGTGCGTTTCCATCGTCTGCTCCACCGTGCTGCTCAAGCAGCACAGCTGCATTGATGTGGCCTTGGGTGCGCTGCTGGCACTGGTGCTGGACAGCGCCTTTACCGCCGTCGAGCGCAGCCAGCTGCCGCAGGTGCGGAGAGCATAAAAGCTCTTTTTCGGCAGCGCTCCCGCCGCGAGGGACGATTTTGAATGCCCTCCGCGCTGCTCTGGGCATAATCAGCGGAATTATCATTTTTATTTTGGCTTCCAAAAAGTCTGCGGACTTTTTGGAAGCTTTTTTTCACGGATGGGGTAACCCTCTCAGTCACGCCTTTCGGCGTGCCAGCTCCCCCGAAGGGGGAGCTTTTTGCCATCTTCCGGTCAGAAGCATACAAGCTCCCCCTTTGGGGGAGCTGGCGCGTTAGCGCCTGAGAGGGTTTCGTCCCGCCTGCCCGGCGGGCTTTTTTCCGCCTTTTTGTGACAAATCCCGCCCGCTGTGGTACAATAAAAGGGTATCGAACCAAGACAGAAAGGACGTTTCCATGCAGCTGTTTGAACTGGTCAGCCCGCGGCTGTTCCGCCCGCTGGCGGGGCCCAACCGGGCGTTTTATGCAGAGCTTTTGCTGCTGCTCTGGGAGGAGTGCCGCCATACGGCAGATTACAGCATTTCCCGCGCCGAAGCCGTCTCCCGCACCGAGGATTATTTTGCCGCGCTGGCAAAGCCGCTGGCGCTGGACGCCGACGGCGCGGGCGATGAGGACGAGCAGCCCACCCGCGACCCCCACACGCTGGCGGTGGGCTTTCTGCTGCGTCTGCGCCGCACCGGCTGGCTGGAAGAGCAGCCCGGCAGCTACGAAAGTGAGCCCACCCTTGCCTTTATGCCGGAGGTCACCCCGCTGCTGGACGCGCTGGAAGAAATTTTGAACCCCCGGGTGGTCACCTACACCGGCAAGCTGTATAAGGCGTGGCAGCTGCTGGGCAGCATCGGGCAGGAAAAAAGCCCCTACGAGAACGTGCTGCGGGAGGTGGCGGCAGACCTTGAGACGTTGAACAAGTCTCTGCGTGCCCTCAACGCTTCCATCGGGCATTATATCGACCGCCTTACCCATAACCGCACCCCGCAGGAGGTGCTGGAACTGTTCGACCAGTACGAGGAAAAAGTGGTGGCGGCGGCCTATCATCGATTCAAAACCAGCGATAACCTGTTCAATTACCGTGCCTATCTGGAAGAGCAGCTGGACGACTGCGAGCAGAACTATCTGCCCCGTCTGGCGCTGGACTACGCCCGGGTGGAGCGCTGCGCCCCCGGCGAAGCTGCACCCCGGGTGCGTGCCCTCATCCAGCAGCAGCGGGACGCGCTGGAAGAGATGAGCACCCTGATGAAACAGATCGACGCCAGCCACATCCGCTACCGCAAGCGGGCGGTGCAGCGGGCACAGTTTTTGCTGCTGAGCGACCGCTCGGCGCAGGGCAGCGTCACCGCCCTGCTGCGCCGCTATGCGGAGGAGATCCGCAGCCCGGAGCAGCTGTTTGAGCCGGACGACGGCCCGGTGGCAGCGCGGCTGCACCTGTACCCGGCGGCAGTGTTCGGCGCAAAGCCGCTGTATCCCCCCGCCGCGCCCCGCACCGAAGCGCCCCTTGCCCCGGTGCGCACCGAGCCCCTTGACCCCGAACGGCTGCGGCAGGAGCAGCAGCTGCTGCTGGATTACGCCCGCCTTGCCGTCACCGAGGAAAACGTGGCGCTGCTGGCGCAGCAGGCATTGGCTGCCCGCCCGCAGGTGAACGCTTCCACCCTTGTGGAGGAATACCCGAGCGACTTTACAGGCATCATCGGCCTGCACACCTATTCCCAGTCGCCGCACCGGGAGTATGAGATCACCCTGACCGGAAACTGGGTGGAGCGCGGCGGCTTCCGGTTTCAGGATTTTGTCCTGACCCGCCGCAAGGAGGTAAACACGGATGGCAACCATTGATCTGCTGGAAGAGACCGCAAACTATCTGCTTAACCACTGCTTCGTGCTGGGCTGCGTAGAGGAACAGCGGGCAAAATATCTGTATATTCAGGATCACCTCAACGAGGTGCGCGCGGTGTTCAAACCGCTGGGCTACGCGGTGCTTTTGTACCCCGCGCCCATGCAGGCGGCGGCGCTGGTCAACGAGCACGAGGGCAGTCAGGCACGACTGCTCAAGTACGAAAGCATCCTGCTGCTGGTGCTGCGGCTTTTGTACCTGCAAAAGCGGGAAAGCCTTGCCGCCAGCGCAGACGAGGTGCTGGTGACCGTGGAAGAGGTGCAGGCAGAGCTGCAAAAGATGAACCTGCCCCGCAAGCTGGACCAGCAAACGCTGGAAAAGCTCATGCGCACCCTGCGCCGGTACAATCTGGCGCGTCCGGTGGGGCGGCTTTCCGGGCTGGACAGCCGCATTGAGGTGTTCCCCACGGTGCTGCTGGCGCTGCCGGACGCCGACCTTGCGGATGCTGCCGCGGAGAGCGCCCGCACCCGCACTGAGCTTGGTCTGTACGAGCGCCCGGAGGGCGCAGACGCCGAAGCAGGGGAGGTGGAAGCATGATCGAACTCAAGCGCCTGAAACTCATCAACTGGCACAACTTTGAAAATACCACCTTCGACTGCGCCCGCCTGACCTATATGATCGGCGTGAACGCCGTGGGCAAGACCACCATTCTGGACGCCATCCGCTACTGCCTGACCACCAACCGCAACTTCAATGCGCTGGGCAATAAAAAGAGCGGACGCACCCTGCAGGGCTCTGTCCACGCCAAGCAGCGCGGCGAAAACGCCTACCGCCGCCCGGGGCATACCGTGGCTTACATCGGGGCAGAGTTCTGGGATAGCGTCAAGCACACCAGCTTTGTCATCGCGGTGCGGGTGGAGTCCGAGGGCCCCATGCAGGAGCTGCACCCCGGCGACCAGACGTGGTATATCTCGGAGGACGGCATCACGCTGGAACAGCTGCCCTTCATCGACCCGCGCACCGGTGCGCCCAGCGCCAAGGAGGACTTCAAGCCCGCCGAAGGGCGGCTTTCCTACACCCGCAGCCCCAGCGAAGCGCGGGACAGAATATGCCGTGCACTGGGCATCGGACGCGCAGCCAGCCCGCTGGGCAAAAAGTTCAACGAGGTGTTCCAGATGGGCACCAGCATGGATGAGATCCCGAATTTCCGGGAGTTTCTGTATCAGTACATCCTGCCCCAGCCGGAGCTGGACTTGGAAGCTTTGCAGGGTGACCGTTTGGAGCTGGAAAATCTGCACGCCGTGCTGGCCGAAGCCCAGACCCGCGCCGACGCGCTGGACGAGATCGTCCGCTTTGGCCGCGAAGCCACCGAGAAGCAGACCGAAGCCCTTGTGAACCGGGGCGCCGCCCTGCTGGCACGGGCTGCTGCCGATGCCGGCGAAAAGGCTGTCTGGCAGGAGCGGGTGGACGCCGGACGCCGCCAGCAGGAGACGCTGCGCACCCGCTACGCCGAGGCCAAGACTGCCGAAGCGGAAGCCCGCCGCGCCTACCTGACCGCCCACAGCGCCGCCGGTGCCAGCGGCGAGGGACGCGCACTGGATGCCCTCAGCGAGGAACTGGCGCACCGGCAGACCGCACTGGATGCCGCCGCCCGCAAGGCTGACAGCGCCGAAAAGGCCGCCGAAAAGACCGGCAACCTGCTGGCGGTGCTGCGCCGCAGCGGCTTTGCCGCCGGGCAGAAGATGGCCGACCTGACCCCGGACACCCTGCCGGCCCTGACCGACTGGCTGACCGCACAGGAAAAGCCGCTGGAAGAAGCCTATTTTACCGCCCGGCAGCACACCGCCGCCCTGCAGCGGCAGCAGACCGAGAAGCGCGCCGAACTGGACGCCGTGTCCGGCGGCAAGTGGGTATACCCCCACGGGGACGCCGCCACCCGGGTGCGGGACGCCGTGAACGCCGAGCTGAAAAGCCGGGGCATGGAGCCGGACGCCCGCATCTTCTGCGAGCTGCTGAACGTGGAGGACGAGAGCTGGCAGGACTGCGTGGAAGCCTGTCTGGGCGACCGCCGGTTCGATATCCTTGTGCCGCCCGCCCACTACGCCGCCGCCAAGAGCGCCTTTGTGGCGCTGAAGGACAAGGTGGGCCCCATCAGCCTGCTGGACACCCCGGGTCTGCGCAAGGCCAACCGCCGCGCCGACACCGCCCCCGCCGACAGTCTGGCGGCACAGGTCACAAGTGAAAACCCGCTTGCCGCGCAGTACGCCGACACCATCCTGCGCCGCATCGTCTGCTGCGACACCCCCGACACGCTGGAAAACTACCCCGACAGCGCCACCCGGGATCTTCTGCGCCACCACCCCTTCCGCTTGGAGCGTCTGCGCGCCCCGCAGCGCTATATCGGTCTGGAAGCCCGCCGCGCCCGTGCCGGGGCGCTGGCAGGGGAGATGAACGCCCTTGCCGAGGAGGTGCGCGCCGCCGCGCAGACCGAGCAGAACCTGAAAGCCGCGTACAGCCAGTACCAGACCCTTTTGCGCGGGACTGCGCTGGAAGAGCTTGCCGCTTTGTGGGACGCCCGCGCCGCCCTGACCGCCGCCCGCGCGGCGGTGGAGGAACAGGCCGCAAAGCTGGCCGAGTGCCGCGAGAACCCCCTATTGCAGCAGCTGTACAAGGAGGAAGAGGTGCGCGAAGCCGCATGGGAAGCCGCTCGCACCGCCGTGGAGCAGACCGGCGGCGACCTGCGCGTGTGCGAAAAACAGATCGCTTCCTGTGAGGCAGAGCAGCAAAAGGCGGTGGACACCGCCGAAAAGAGCACACAGGCCGCCGGGAGCTTTTTTGCCGCCCACCCGCTGGTGGAGCCGCTCTCCCGCAGCCGTCAGCAGGCGCTGACCGGGCCGGACAAATCCCCCCGCGCCGCCGCGCAGGCCGCCGAAAAGGCACAGGCCAAGCTGGACGATGCCCTGACCGTCTACCTGAACAGCACGCTGGAACCGGCGCAGAAGGCCTATAACCAGCGCTATGTCTGCGATTATCCCTTGGGGCTTGCCGGGCTGGAGCAGTACCGCGCCCAGCACGAAAGCCTTGTGCGCATCGACCTGGAGCGCTACGCCGCCCGCTTGGAGCAGGCGCAGCGGGACTGCAAGGACCGCTTCCGCAAGGATATCCTGTTCCGCATGAAGGACGATATCTTCAACGCCCGGCGGCAGTTCCGGGAGCTGAACAAGGTCATGGAGCAGCTGACCTACGGCGAGGAGGTCTACCGCTTTGAACTGGAGCCCAGCCGCGACCCGCAGCTGGCGGCGTTCTATCAGGTCATTGTGGACAAGGGCAACCAGCAGATGACCGAGGGCGATTCTCTGGACAACCTTGCCGCCACCGCCGACCCTGCCTACGAGCGTCAGGTGGATGAACTGATGGAAAAGATCATGGCAGACGTGGACGAGAACACCCGCGCCCGGCAGGAGGGACGCACCGCCGCCGGTGCCACCCTTTCGGACTATGTGGACTACCGCACCTATCTGGATTACGATATCAAGGTGACCAATCAGGTCACCGGGCAGCAGGCGTATCTTTCCCGCGTCAGCCGCGATTCCTCCGGCGGCGAGAATCAGGCACCCTTCTATGTGGCCATCTGCGCCAGCCTTTTGCAGATCTACCAGAAGAGCGAGAACAGCATCCGTCTGGTGCTGCTGGACGAGGCCTTCAGCAAGATGACCAGCGACCGCATCCGCCCCATGATGGAGCTGTTCCGCCGCCTGCAATTGCAGGTGCTGCTCATCTCCACCGTGGAAAAGAGCACCGCCATCCAGCCCTACTGCGATATCACCTACTCCATCGTCCGCCACGGCGATGCCAACGCCATCGCGCCCTTTGTCCGCCTTGCGGAGAAGGAATGAAAGAAAGGGCGCGGAATGGAAAAAACAAGACGAGTTGGCGTTCTGACAAAACGTGTGATCGAGCTGCTGGAATTGGAGTTGCCGGAAGGAAAGGATATTCTTCTTGGCGATTCCAACATTGGGCACATGACAACACGCCATCCTGAGGACTTTGCATTATATGGAGAGTACATCCCGGATATTTTAAGAGAACCGGATTATGTGGCACAAAATAAAAAGGATAACTCCATTGAGTATGTCCGGGAAGTGGAAATAGACCATGTGTTTGTCAAAGTTGCGGTGCGGGTGTCTACAAAAGGACAACTTTTTGCAAGGTCGGTTTACAGATTGAATCCAAATCGTGTCCGCAGCTTTATCGACAAGGGAAATTTGAAAAAATATTGACGAGTTATCGCGTGTTGACATTTTGGGCTCCTATGGTATAATAATAGTGGATAGAGATGAGCAACGGAGGACGGAACAGGCAGCCGTCACCCATTGTTAGGAGATGTGGGAATCGTCACCCCACCCTTGCTCAAAAAAGAGAACCCCCGTTGCATTCGCAGCGGGGGTTCTCTTTTTTGAGGGTTTAAAGTTTATGGAGCTCACTCAGGTCACGCCGCAGATAAATGATCGCACTTTTAAGTGAAATGTGGTAGGCTCTCAGAAGAGAACGCATCAGTGCGACCAGCGTATTGGCATTGTTGTTCGTCCAAACATATAGGTCTGTGCCGGGGATGGCTTTGTTACGGCGGGGTACGGCTTCCTTCATGAAATAGCGGACTTTTCTTCTCTGGAATGCAGGGTCGTCGATGAGGCTTTCCATAATCCCGGGGTCGATCGCGTACAGGTAGACGCATAATTTTACCAAAGCGTCCTGCCAGCTGTTTACAGCAAGGCGCGTGTGCTGGACTTCAAGGCAACAGACCTTTTTGTATTCAAAATCCTCGTCAAGTGTATGCGGCTCTGTTTTGTCCACATCAAAGATCGTGTAATCCACAGCTTGCGGTGCGGACGAATCGTCTTCCGTAGGGGTGGGCAGAACTGTGGGCTGGGGCTCTTCAGCCGAAGGAACAGGCTTATCTTTCGGCGTAAAGTTTAAAGCAGAGATGATAGTTTCGATCTCCTGATCGATCTCAGTGATCTGTTCGCAGTAGTCTGCGATCTGACGGATGCCATCAAAAGCGTTCTGTTCGGCAGCAACCTGAATCTCTTTTTTGATTCGCTTTAAGGTAGTATTCAGGCTGGTTTTGACAAGTTCAAGAGAATATAAAATATCCGTAGCGCAGGATTCGTCTGTTTCAGAGATGTATCGGAACAGGTCTTTGTAGCATTCTTTCATTGTTGCGGTTCCTTGTCGTTATATTTTACCGCAGCGGCAGACCGCACGCTGCAAAGGGTTACAACCATTCTAGCACGAAACGCGCCCCGGCGGCAGAGCCAGAATGACCAAAAAAATCCCCCGTTTTTCGCCGTTTCGCAAAAACAGGGGAGGGTCACACCTTGCAGCAGAGTGAGATAAAACCGGGCTTGACATAAAAAATAAACTTTGTTATACTGTTTTTCGCTCATCGGAGGGCTGTTTCAACGTAATTGAAAGGCCGGATAAGATGTCATCGTTCGTGCTTCCCGGAGGCTGTGGGCACCGTAGTGCCGCAGCAGAAGAGGGAACGCACCGGAGCGGTGGTTCTTATCCGGCCTTTTTGTATGTGCAGAGTTCAAAAAAGGAGGAGTTATGCCAAAGAAAACCATCCAATTGTCCGATCATTTCAACTATTCCCGCCTGCTGCGGTTCGTGCTGCCCTGCATCGGCACCATGCTGTTTACCTCCATCTACGGCATCGTGGACGGGCTGTGCGTTTCCAACTTTGTGGGAAAAACGGCCTTTGCGGCGATCAACCTCATCATGCCGCTGCCGCAGATGCTGGGCACGGTCGGCTTTATGCTGGGCACCGGCGGCAGCGCCATCGTAGGTATCACGCTGGGCGAGGGCGACCGGAAAAAAGCTGACCGCTATTTTTCCATGTTTATGTGGGCGGCGCTTATCTCGGCCGTTGTGCTGGCCGTGCTGGGTATCCTGTTCCTGCGGCCGGTCGCCGTGCTGCTGGGCGCAAAGGGGGAGCTGCTGGACTACGCTGTGCGCTACGGTCGCATCCTGATGCTGGCGTTGCCGGGCTTCGCTTTGCAGAATCTGTTCCAGAGCTTTTTCGTCACCGCCGAAAAGCCGCATCTGGGCTTCTGGTTCACCGTAGGTGCAGGCTGCACCAACATGGTGCTGGACGTTATAATGGTGGGCGTGCTGCACTGGGGCGTGGAGGGCGCTGCCATTGCCACCCTCATCAGCCAGCTGGTGGGCGGCGTGCTGCCGGTGTTTTATTTTATCGACCGCAGCAACACCAGCTGTCTGCACCTGTGCAGAACGCAGTTTTACGGCCGCGTGCTGTGGGATGCCTGCATCAACGGCTCTTCCGAGCTGATGACCAGCCTTTCCATGTCGCTGGTCAATATCCTGTATAACTTCCAGCTGCTGCGGCTGGTCGGGGAAGACGGCGTGGCGGCTTACGGCGTCATCATGTATGCCGCCTTCCTGTTCGTGGCGGTGTTCGTGGGCTATGCGGTGGGCAGCGCGCCCATCGTCAGCTTTCATTACGGTGCCCGCAACCATGCCGAGGTGCACAACCTTTACCAGAAGAGCCTGCGTCTCATCGCCGTGGTGTCTGTGACCTTGACGGCGGCGTCCATGGTGATCATTCCCTATGTGGCGCGCATCTTTGTGGGCTACGATGCCCAGCTGCTGGCGCTGACCAGCCGCGCGTTCCGGCTGTATGCGCTGTGCTTCCTCATCAAGGGCTTCAACATCTATGCGTCCTCCTTCTTCACGGCGCTGGGCGACGGCGTGACCAGCGCCCTGATCTCCTTTCTGCGCACGTTTCTGTTCCAGATGGCCGCGCTGCTCGTCCTGCCCGCCCTCTGGGGCCTTGACGGCGTGTGGCTGGCCGTCACCGCCGCCGAGCTTGCCACGCTGGCAGTGACTGTGTATATGTTCGTGACAAAAGATCAGAAATTCCATTACCGTCATAGTTGACGCATTATAGCAAGAAAGCCGCCGGGGTTCCGGCGGCTTTCCTTGTTATTCAAAGGTATATTCTATCAGCTGGCAGTTTTTGATGCCAGCAGCGGCGTATTCCTCGTTGGTCATATCGTAAAAATAGGAGTGCACCACCCGGGCGATGCCGTTGTGCGCCACCAGCAGATAGGTCTTGTCGGTGTCGGCCTTCAGTTCGTCCAGCAGGTTGTAGATGCGCTGCGCCAGCTGCATCATGCTCTCACCGCCCACATAGCGGTCGGCAAAGTGGGTCTTGGAGATACGGAACTCCGCACCGTCCCGGGGCGTGCCCTCGTACTTGCCAAAGCACTGCTCCCGCAGGCGTGGCTCGCAGCGGGCGGGCAGACCGGTAGCGGCGGCAATGGCCTTTGCGGTGTCGGCGGCGCGGGAGAGGGGAGAGTACAGAATTTCGTCAATGTGCAGGCCGCTGTCCCGGACAAGCTCGCCCAGCTGCCGTGCCTGCTCCTGCCCGTGGGCAGTCAGCGGGCTGTCGGTCATGCCGCAGATCTTATTTTCCACGTTCCAAACCGTCTCGCCGTGGCGGGTAAAATAGATATTGTGCATAAAAATACTCCTTACAGCTTGTGCAGGGTGCCGTCCGGCAGCAGACAGACGGTGTCCCCCTCGTCGATGCCCAGACATGTCAGTTCCCTGTCCGGGTAGGGCAGGATGCGGGCAGCCCCGGCGGCATCGGTCAGGGTCACATCGCACAGCACCGGCTGCCCGGCGGGCAGCTCTTCGCAGCCGTACAGCTGCTCGTCAATGCGCAGCACGCGGTATTCCGGCATGGTACAGCCCCTCCTTTGTGTTTTTCCTTATTATATAGCACCCGGGGGCTTTGGTGCAAGGGGAGGGGACGATTTAGAATGCGCTCCGCGTTGCGGGGGGAAGTTACTGCCTGCCGTCAGCGGGCAAAGACGCTCCGCTGGGCCAGAGGCAGGGAGGGGTGTTCCGAGTCCCCCCTCCCTACCTCTGGACTCCACCCACC
>CAKSWQ010000016.1 GCA_934512105.1 uncultured Faecalibacterium sp.
GCGCAATATAGGGAAATACAAAGCAAAAAGGCAGGGCACCATCGCCATGATGATACCCTGCCTTTGCTCGTTTACCGCTCTGCGTACTCTCGCCGCAGCACTTGTCGGGGCAAGGCCCCTCCATCTGCTAACGCAGACCGTTCTGTTGCTCAAACACCCCACTGGGGTGTTTGTTGCTGTCGCAAACGCAAACCTCCGATAAACAAAAAACGTACCCGAACCCTTTTTCATAAAGAATCGGGTTCGAGTACGAACTGTATGGTGGACGGTACAGGACTCGAACCTGTGACCTCCTGCACGTCAAGCAGATGCTCTACCAGCTGAGCTAACCGTCCATATTCTGTTTTGCCGAAACCAGCTAGATTATAATACCATACCCTGTGCCAAAAAGCAAGCCCTTTTTTCAAAAATTGTAAAACTTTTTTGAAAAAGCGCCTGCAAACCCGGCTTCTGTGCGGTGCAGCGCGGGTTTAGAGGCGGCGGGCGACAGCTTTCTTGTTGCCCCCAACCAGACGTTGTGCTATAATAGGAAACTATAATAGGAGTAGTGTCGGAAAGGGAACGCAGCATGAGAGTTTTGGGCATCGACCCCGGTTACGCCATCGTGGGCTGGGGCGTGGTGGAGTATGCGGGCAACCGCTTTGCGCCGGTGGATTTCGGCGCGGTGTGCACGGACGCAGGCGTGCCGTTTGAGCGGCGGCTGGACGAGGTGTATGCCGGCATCAAGGAGGTCATCGAACGCACAAAGCCCGAGGTGCTGGCCATCGAAAAGCTGTTCTACCAGCACAACCAGACCACCGTCATCGGCGTAGCCGAGGCGCGCGGGGTCATTCTGCTGGCGGCGGCGCAGGCGGGGCTGCCCATCTACGAGTACACCCCCATGCAGGTCAAGCAGGCGGTCACCGGCTACGGCAAGGCCGTGAAAAAGCAGGTGCAGGAGATGACCCGGGTGCTGCTGCATCTGCCCGCCGTGCCAAAACCGGACGATACCGCCGATGCGCTGGCGATGGCCATCACCTTCTGCCACACCAACGGCAACCAGCTCAACCGCTACACCCGCCGGGTGGCGGGGCCCATCTGACCGCATACCACAGCCGCCCTGCGGGGCGGCGGGTCTTGACTGAGAGGATTCTATGATCTACTGTCTGACTGGAAAAATCGTGAAAAAAAGCCTGAACGCCGTGGTGCTCAGCTGCGGCGGCGTGGGCTACTATACCCAGTGCCCGGCCAGTGTGGCGGGGGCACTGCCCGGTGTGGGGCAGGAGACTACCCTGTACACCGTGATGAGCGTGACCGAAAACGATGTGAGCCTGTACGGCTTTGCCACCGAGGAGCAGCAGGCCTGCTTTGAGATGCTGACCGCCGTGTCCGGCGTGGGCCCCAAGGTGGGGCTGGCCATCCTCAGCGTCATGGAGCCGCAGCGGGTGGCGCTGGCCATCTCGGCGGGGGACCATAAGGCCTTCAAGGCCGCTTCCGGCGTGGGGCCGAAGCTGGCGCAGCGCATCGTGCTGGAACTGAAGGATAAGGTGGCGCGGGGCTTTGTGGACGGCATCTCGCTGGAAGATGTGGCGGGCTCTGCCGCCGACACGCCCGCGACCCAGAGCAGCGCACAGGCCATTGCGGCGCTGGTGTCGCTGGGGTACAGCCAGAGCGAGGCGGCGCTGGCCATCGCAAAGATCGACGCCGCGCTGCCGGTGGAAGAGATCATCAAGCTGGCCTTGCGCAGCATGGCAGGCAGGAGGTAAGCAATGCAGGACGATACCGCGCTGTATGGCGCAAAAATGATGCAGCCCGTCATGACCCCGGCGGACAGTGAGGAAAATAACCTCCGCCCGCAGCATCTGGAGGACTACATCGGGCAGGAAAAGGCCAAGCAGAACCTGAAGATCTATCTGGAAGCCGCCAAGCGCCGGGGCGAGCCGGTGGATCACATCCTGCTGTACGGCCCGCCGGGTCTGGGCAAGACCACGCTGGCGGGCATCATCGCCAACGAGATGGGGGTGCAGATCCGCATCACCAGCGGCCCGGCCATTGAAAAGCCCGGCGACCTTGCCGCCCTGCTGACCAACCTGCAGGAGGGCGATGTGCTGTTCATCGACGAGATCCACCGCCTGTCCCGGCAGGTGGAGGAGGTGCTGTACCCCGCGCTGGAGGACTACGCGCTGGATATCATGATCGGCAAGGGCCCCAGCGCCCAGAGCATCCGCATCAATCTGCCCCGGTTCACGCTGGTGGGCGCTACCACCCGTGCCGGACAGATCACCGGCCCCCTGCGCGACCGCTTCGGCGTGCTGCTTAAGCTGGAGCTGTACAGCCCGGACGAGCTTTCCCGCATCATCATGCGGTCGGCGGGCATTCTGGATCAGCCCATCACCCCGGAGGGCGCTTACGAGCTGGCAAAGTGCAGCCGTGGCACCCCCCGCGTAGCGAACCGCTTTTTGAAGCGCATCCGCGACTTTGCCACCGTGCTGGGCGACGGCATCATCGATCAGGACGTGGCGCTGCTGGGGCTCAAGCGGATGGACGTGGACGCGCTGGGTCTGGACGAGCTGGACCGCAGCCTGCTGCGCGCCATCATCGAGATGTACAACGGCGGGCCGGTGGGTCTGGAAACGCTTGCTGCCGCGCTGGGCGAGGAGGCCGTCACGCTGGAGGATCTGTGCGAGCCGTATCTGATGCAGATGGGCTTCTTGACCCGTACCCCGCGCGGACGCTGCGCCACCCGCCTTGCCTACGAACATCTGGGCATGAAAGCCCCGGAGACCGGCAGCGCCGAGGAAAACGGCCAGCAGAGCCTGTTCTGACCTATCATATAAAGGAATTAAACGGAAGGAGGACGCTATGCGCCCTGCAGATACTTGGAAAGACTACGAACTGCTGGATGCCACCGACGGCAACCGGCTGGAACGCTGGGGAGAGACCTTGCTCATCCGCCCCGACCCGCAGGTGGTGTGGAAGACCCCCAAGCAGAGCCCCCTGTGGGCAAAGGCAGATGCCATCTACCACCGCTCCAATCAGGGCGGCGGCGAGTGGGAGTACCGCCGCCGTCTGCCGGAAAAGTGGAAGATCAGCTGCGGCGAGGGAGAGGATAAGCTCACCCTCATCGTCAGCCCTACCGGCTTCAAGCACACCGGTGTGTTCCCGGAACAGGCGGTCAACTGGGCGTGGTACCAGCAGAAGATCCGCGCCGCGAACCGCCCGGTGAAGGTGCTGAACCTCTTCGGCTACACCGGCGGCGCTACGCTGGCCTGTGCCGCTGCCGGTGCCACCGTCTGCCATGTGGATGCCTCCAAGGGCATCGTGGCATGGGGCAAGGACAACGCCGTGGCAAGCAGCCTGACCGATAAGCCCATCCGCTGGCTGGTGGACGACTGCGCCAAGTTCGTGGCGCGGGAAAAGCGCCGCGGCAACACCTACGACGGCATCATCATGGACCCGCCCAGCTACGGGCGCGGCCCCGGCGGCGAGATCTGGAAGCTGGAGGACTGCATCTACGACCTCATCAGCCAGTGTGAAGAGGTGCTCAGCGATACCCCGCTGTTCTTTGCGGTCAACAGCTACACCACCGGCCTGTCCCCGGCGGTCATGGAGTATATGCTCAAGACCACGCTGGTGCCCCGCTTTGGCGGCAAAACCAGCTGCGATGAGATCGGCCTGCCGGTGTCTGCCACCGGCGGCGTGGTGCCCTGCGGCGCCACCGCCATTTGGGAAGAATAAGGAAAGAACCCTCTCAGTCGCCTTGCGGCGACAGCTCCCCCGAAAGGGGGAGCTTTATAAGAGCTTACGGGAAGAGGATAAAAAGCTCCCCTGAGAGGAAAGACTTCCCCCGCTCCGGGGGAAGATGTCACCGCAGGTGACAAAAAGGGGAATCTGGCACGGCGTCAGCCGTGACTGAGAGGGTTATACGATTCAAGAATGGGGTACAGCCCCTTTCGGAGGGGCGCACCACCAGAAAGAGAAACAAAGCATGAGTGAAACGATTTTAACTGCTGAAAATTTGAAGTTCCGCTACGATGCCGAGCAGCCGGTCTATGCGCTGGACGGCGTATCTGCGCAGGTAAAGCGCGGAGAGTTCGTGGCGGTGCTGGGTGCAAACGGCTGCGGCAAATCCACGCTGGCGAAGCACTTCAACGCCATCCTGCTGCCCGAGAGCGGCAAGGTGTATGTGGAGGGCATGGACACCGCAGACGAGGACAAGCTCTACGATATCCGCCAGACCGTGGGCATGGTGTTTCAGAACCCGGACAACCAGATCGTTGCCACCGTGGTGGAAGAGGACGTGGCCTTTGCGCTGGAAAACCTCGGCGTGCCGCAGGACGAGATGCGCCGCCGGGTGGATGACTCCATGAAGATGGCGGGCATCTACGAATACCGCGAGCGCGCACCCCACAACCTTTCCGGCGGTCAGAAGCAGCGTGTGGCCATCGCCGGTGTGGTTGCCATGCGCCCGGACTGCCTGATCCTTGACGAAGCCACCGCCATGCTGGACCCGCGCGGCCGCGAGCAGGTGATGCAGACCATCCACTACCTGAACAAGAACATGGGCATCACGGTGGTGTCCATCACCCACTATATGGAAGAAGCCGCACAGGCCGACCGTGTGCTGGTGATGAGCAAGGGTCATGTGGTGATGGAGGGCACCCCGAAAGAGGTGTTCAGCCAGACCGAAAAGGTGCGCAGTCTGCATCTGGACGTGCCGCAGGCCGCTGAGCTGCGGGACGAGCTGGTGAAGGCCGGTATCCCGATGCCGGAGGGCATCATCGACACCGGTGCCTGCGCACAGGCGCTGTATGAGCTGCTGCAGTAAGGGGGCGGACGAAATGGCAGATATCATTAAGGTAGAACATCTGAGCTACGTCTATAACCCCGGCCTGCCCACCGCAGTGACCGCGCTGGATGACGTAAGCTTTACCGTAGAAGAGGGCGATTTTGTGGGCATCATCGGGGCCACCGGCTCCGGCAAAAGCACCCTCATTACCCACATGAACGGCCTGAATAAGCCCACCAGCGGCAAAATTTACATTGACGGCCGCGACCTGTGGGCAGACCCGGAAAAGATCCGGGATTTCCGCTTTCTCACCGGGCTTGTGTTCCAGTACCCGGAATACCAGCTGTTTGAGGAGACCTGCTACAAAGACATCGCCTTTGGCCCCAAGAACATGGGTCTGGACGAAGCCGAGGTGGACCGCCGCGTCCACGAAGCCGCAGACTTTGTGGGTTTGGACCCGGCACTTTTGGAGCGCAGCCCCTTTGAGCTGTCCGGCGGTCAGAAGCGCCGGGTGGCGGTGGCCGGTGTGATGGCCATGAAGCCCCGCATCCTTGTGCTGGACGAGCCTGCCGCCGGTCTTGACCCGGAGGGACGGGACGATATCCTTTCCGAGGTGAAGGAGTACCACAAAAAGACCGGCACCACCGTGCTGCTGGTGTCCCACAGCATGGAGGATATTGCCAAGTACGCCAACCGTGTGCTGGTGATGAGCAACAAGAAGATCGCCATGTACGACACGGTGGAAAAGATCTTTGCCCGCGCCCCGAAGCTGCTGGAACTGGGGCTGTCGGTGCCGCAGGTGACGAAAATTTTCCTCAAGCTGCGGGAGATGGGGGTGGACGTCCCGGCGGACGTGTACACCATTCCCTACGCGGTCAAGACCCTGCTGGAAGCCAAGCGCCGCCGCGATGCCGGGGAAAGCCTTGTGCTGCCCCGCAGCACTGCCCGGAAAGGGGGTGCTGTCTGATGCTGCGAGATATCACCATTGGCCAGCACTTCCCGGGCAACAGTCTGGTGCACCGGTTCGACCCCAGACTGAAGCTTGTGCTGACGGTCGCTTATATCGTGCTGCTGTTTGCAGCCTCCAACCCCTTGGGGCTTACCCTGTCTATCCTCTTTTTGGGGGTCATGTACAAGGTGGCAAAGATCCCGGTCAAGATGATCGGCAAAAGCCTGAAGCCCATCCTGCCCATCGTGCTGTTCACGGCGGTGCTGAACCTCTTCTTTGTCTCCGGCGAGGGCGACCCGCTGGTGCATTTCTGGTTCTTGACCATCTACGCCGAGGGCGTGCGCTACGCGGTGCTGATGGCAGTGCGCGTGATGGCGCTGATCGCGGGCACCAGCCTGCTTACCTACACCACCAGCCCCATCGTGCTGACCGATGCCATTGAGCAGCTGCTCAAGCCTTTGGGCAAGCTGCACTTCCCGGTGCACGAGCTGGCCATGATGATGAGCATCGCCCTGCGCTTTATCCCCACCCTCATCGAGGAGACGGATAAGATCATGAACGCGCAGAAGGCGCGCGGCGCGCAGCTGGATACCGGCAAAATGACCGACCGGGTCAAGGCGCTGGTGCCGGTGCTCATCCCGCTGTTCATCTCGGCCTTCCGCCGCGCAGACGAGCTGGCCATGGCCATGGAGTGCCGCTGCTACCGCGGCGGCACAGGCCGCACCCGCCTGAAGGTGCTGCGCTGCGAAAAGCAGGACTATATCGACCTTGCAGTCTGCATCGCCTGCTTTGCCGTCATCCTTGCCTCCCGGCTGGTGTTCCCGAATTATTAAAGGAAAAGCCCTCTCAGGCGCTCCCGCGCCAGATTCCCCTTTTTGTCACCCGCGGTGACATCTTCCCCCGGAGCGGGGGAAGTCTTTCCTCAAAGGGGGAGCCAAGCCATAAAGTTCAGCGCTAAAGTGTGAGAAGAAAGAGGATGCTTCCCGCTGAGGCCCTCTGGTGAAAATGTGTTTGTCGCGGCCCGCAGGCCGCGACAAACACGAAATAAAAAACGCTTTTCCGCTGAATATGGCCAGAGCAAAGCGGAGGCCATTCTAAATATTAACTATGAACTTTTTACTTACCCTTGCCTACGACGGCACAAATTACTGCGGCTTTCAGGTGCAGCCCAATGGGCGCAGCGTGGCGGCCACCTTTCAGGATGCGCTGGAAGCGGTGCTGGGCAGCCGCCCCGATATCAAGGGCTGCAGCCGCACCGATGCCGGGGTGCACGCGCTGGGCTTCCGGCTGAACTTCCATGCCGATACCCGCATCCCGCCCCAGAAGCTGCCGCTGGCGCTCAACCAGCATCTGCCGCCGGATATCCGGGTGCTGGCGGCGCAGACCGTGCCGGAGGACTTCCACGCCCGGTACGCCGCCCATACCAAGACCTACCTGTACCGCATCCATAATCACCCCATCGACTCGCCCTTTGATGCCGCCTACTACACCCGCGTGCCCCGGCGGCTGGACGAAGCCGCCATGCAGGCGGCGGCGCAGCAGTTCGTGGGCACGCATGATTTTCTGGCCCTGTGCGCGGCGGGCAGTTCTGCCGCCGCCCATGGGGACACAGTGCGCACCATCACGGACTGCCACGTCACCCGGCGCGGGGACGAGGTGGACATTGAGGTGACCGCCGACGGCTACCTGTACAACATGGTGCGCATTCTGGCAGGCACTTTATGCGAAGTGGGCGCGGGGCGAATGTGCGCCGCCGATATCCCCGCCATTCTGGCAAGCCGGGACCGCAGCCGGGCAGGCCCCACCCTGCCCGCAAAGGGCTTGTTCCTGAAGTGCGTGGATTACCCGGAAAGGGAGGAGGAGCAGCTATGAAAAAGCTTCATCGCGGCGGCAGCACCCCGGACGGAGAACCGCTTTCCGCCGGGCGGGTGGAATATCTGGAGGCAGCGCGCCAGCGGGTGCACCGCCGCCGTCTGCGCCGCACCGTCATTCTGCTGGCGGCACTTATACTGGTCACCCTGTTTGCCACCGGCGTGGTGGGAACTTCCATCGCCCGGGTGAAGGATCTGGTGGATACGGTGCACATCGCTCTGTCCCCGGCGGTGGGCTGGCCGCAGCAGACCGGCCTTGGCGAGCTGACAGTAGTGCAGTCCATGTCTGACAGCTTTGTGGCGATGGACGAGGATGCCTGCGTGGTGTACAGCCTTGGCGGCACCCGCCTTGCCAGCATCCAGAGCGGCTATGCCCGCCCGGCGCTGGCTGCGGGCAAGACCCGTTTGGTACTGTATAACCGCTCCGGCAACGAGCTGCGGGTGGAAAGCCGCACCCAGAACCTGTACAGCAAAACGCTGGAAAACAGCATCTACCTGTGCGCCATGTCGGACACCGGCACGCTGGCAGTGGCCACCGATTCCGCTGACAGCACCGCCCTGCTGACCGTGTATACCCCCACCATGAGCGAACAGCTGCACTGGGATATGACCAGCGCACAGGGCACCCCGGTGCGGATGGCCTTTGCCGCCGACAGCCGCCGTCTGGCGGTGGCGGCGGTCACTTCCAGTGCCGGACAACTGCAAGCAAACCTCTTTGTGCTCAACCTTGCGCAGGGCGACCCGGTGCAGCTGAGCAGTGGGGACAGCGTGCCCCAGTGGCTGGGCTGGCTGAACAACGACACCGTGCTGGCTGTGTACGAGAACTGCGCCGTGGTGTACGGCGCGGACGGCGGCGAGCGGGGACGCTTTGACCTTGGCGGCGGCAGTCTTGTCAGCGTTTCGCAGGACGGCGCAAACGCTGCCCTGCTGCTGGAAAACGGGCAGGTGTGCACCGCTGTGCTGCTGGATAAGGACCTGAACGTGCAGTACAGCGGCAACGTGCCGGCGGCAAACCAGATCCTGCGCCGGGGCGAAAACTTTTATCTGCTCACCGACAGCGGCGTGGAATGCTTTGCCGCAGACGGGGTGTACCAGTGGGGACAGACGCTTTCTGTCCGTCCGCAGGCGCTGATCGCGGGCAAGCAGCTGCTGGTGCTGTGCGGCAACACGGTGCAGCAGATCGCTCCGCCGGAGCAAACGGCTTCCAGCGCCCGGTGAACGAGGGGAAAAAACAGTATTTTTGCGGGGAAAGTGATCTTTATAACAGGGAAAACAAGGTATGTTCAAGAATCCGTCATTTCTTTTTGATATTCTATGTACGGTGGTATGGCTGGTGCTGATGGTGCGCTACGCCCGCAAGGGCTTTCTGGCGTCCATCGTGCAGCTGTCCGGCAACCTCATCAGCCTGCTGGGTGCACGGCAGTGTTCTGCCGCCTGTGCGGGCTGGGTGTTCGAAAATCTGCTGGCCGGGGGCTTCCGCACCCAGATCGCCGCCCATCTTTCGGAGGACGGCGTGGTCAACCTTTCCGGCATAGCCCAGCAGTACGCGGGCTTTCTGCCCGAGAGCTTCCGCGCCTCCATCGTGGCGGCCTGTGAGCGCAGCATCAACGCCGTGCTGGCAGATAACGCCGTGGTGCTGGCCGATACCATCGTGGAAAAAGTATTGCAGCCGCTGCTCACCCCGGTGATCATGCTGGTGCTGTTCTTTGTGTTCTACGCGGTGCTGCGGCTGCTGGTCAGTATGCTGGTCACCGTGCTGGGGCTGGTGAATAAGCTGCCGGTCATCGGCACTGTCAACCGGGGTCTTGGCTGGCTGACCGGCGGCATGACCGCACTGCTGGACTTATACCTCGTGCTGTGCGTGGTGTGGGGCCTTGTGGTCATCACCGGCGGCAACCTGAATGTGCTCAACGACACTGTAATGCGCAGCAGTCTTTACTATAAAGCGTTTAATATGTTCAACCCCTTTTTGTAACAGGGGCGACAAGGAGGAACTATGGTCTGTATTCGATGCCAGAAGCGTCCGGCGATCATCTTTATCCAGCGGATGGAGAATGGTCAGATGAAGCAGGAGGGGTACTGTCTGCACTGTGCCCGGGAGCTGCACATCAAGCCCGTGGACGATCTGATGAAACAATTCGGGATGTCGGAGCAGGATCTGGATAACATGGAAAACCGCATGGAGAGCATGATGGAGGAGCTGGGCGACTCCAACCCCCTTTCCATGCTGATGAATATGTCCGGCAGCGGCGAGGATGCCGATGCGGAGAACATGGACGAGGATCTTGTACCCGGCAGCAATGCCACCTTCCCGCTGGGCTTTACCGGCACGGAGAAGCAGGACGGCGAAAAAAAGGCCGACCGCAAAAACGGCAAAAAGCCGCCCAAGCGCAAGTTTTTGGACACCTACTGCGAAAACCTGACCCGCAAGGCGCGGGAGGGCAAGCTGGATGATATCATCGGCCGCGACCGCGAAATTTACCGCACCATCCAGATCCTGAGCCGCCGCCAGAAGAATAACCCCTGCCTCATCGGTGAAGCCGGTGTGGGCAAGACCGCCATCGCCGAGGGCATTGCCGAGCGCATTGCCAAGGGACAGGTGCCCATCGGCCTGCGGGATAAGGAAATTTTCCTGCTGGACCTCACCAGCCTTGTGGCAGGCACCCAGTTCCGCGGCCAGTTCGAGCAGCGGGTCAAGGGCCTGCTGAGCGAGGTAAAAGCCGCAGGCAACGTGATCCTGTTCATTGACGAGATCCACACCATCACCTCTGCCGGTGAGAGCGAGGGTGCCATGAACGCGGGCAACATCTTGAAGCCCGCCCTTTCCCGCGGTGAGATTCAGGTCATCGGCGCTACCACCTTTACCGAGTACCGCAAGTACATTGAAAAAGATCAGGCGTTGGAACGCCGTTTCCAGCCCGTGCGGGTGGAGGAGCCCAGCGTAGCCGACACCCTTGCCGTGATGAACGGCATCAAGCGCTACTACGAGCAGCACCACCATGTGCAGGTGCCCGCCGAGGTGCTTTCGGCGGTGGTCACCCTGAGCGAGCGGTACATCACCGACCGCTTCCTGCCGGATAAGGCCATCGACCTGCTGGACGAAGCCTGCGCCTGCTGCAATCTGGCGCACCCGGTCATCTCCGAGTATCTGGGCATGCAGAAGGAACTGGACGCTTTGAAGCAGGAAGAAGCCGAGATGGAAAGCGCGGATGTGAACGAAGCCATCGACTACGAGCGCGTAGCCGAGCGCAAGACCCGCATCGCCAAGCTGGAATCCGAGCTGCCCGCAAAGCAGGCCGCTGCCAGCGAAATTCAGGTGACCATGGACGATGTGGCCAAGGTCATCGAGCTGTGGACGGGCATCCCGGCGGTGAAAATTCGGGAGACCGAGTTCGTCAAGCTGGCAGGGCTGGAAAACGCCCTCAAGCAGAAGGTCATCGGGCAGGACGAAGCCGTGCATCTGGTGGCACAGGCCATCAAGCGCAGCCGCGCCGACCTTTCCGGCCGCCGCCGTCCCGCAAGCTTCATCTTTGTGGGCCCCACCGGCGTGGGCAAGACCGAGCTGGTCAAGCAGCTGGCAAATCAGTTGTTCGACGGCCCCGACCCGCTCATCCGTCTGGACATGAGCGAGTACATGGAAAAATACGCGGTGTCCCGCATGATCGGTTCGCCTCCGGGCTATGTGGGCTACGAGGAGGCCGGTCAGCTCACCGAGAAGGTGCGCCGCCGTCCCTACAGCGTGGTGCTGTTTGACGAGATCGAAAAGGCACACCCGGATGTGATGAACATTCTGCTGCAGATTCTGGACGAGGGCAAGATCAACGATGCGCAGGGACGCACGGTGGATTTTTCCAACACGGTCATCTGCATGACCTCCAACGCCGGCAGCAGCGACCAGAGCGCGGGCAGCCTTGGCTTTAACAAGAGCGACGCCCAGCGCAGCGAGGAAAAGACCCGCAAGGCGCTGGCACAGTTCCTGCGCCCGGAGTTCCTTGGCCGCGTGGACGAGGTCATCGCCTTCAAGCCCCTGACCGAGGAGACCCTGCAGGGCATTGCCGCCCTGATGCTGGACGAGTACAAGCCCGGCATGGAAGCCAAGGGCATCGCTTACAGCTACACCCCGGCAGCGCTCAAGGCGCTGGTGCAAAAGAGTCAGGGCGGGCGCTTTGGCGCACGCGACCTGCGCCGCACCATCCGCAAAGCGGTGGAGGACCCCGCCGCCGAGCGCCTCATCGACGGCACGCTGGCATCCGGCGGCACCCTTGTGGTGGATGCCGATGAAAACGGCGAAGTCGTGCTGAAATAATCGTAACCGCAAAGCACCCCGGCTGGAAACAGCCGGGGTGCTTTTTGTCTGCGTGCAAAAACTTTTTGTAATATATACTTGACATTTAGAATGGTAAATGATACTATATGTCCAGAGGATAAAACAAATGCCGACCCGGCAGGAAAGGAGCATATCAATGCCGAAGAACCTGAAATTAAAGGCCGCCCGTGCGGAAAAGGATATGACGCAAGGAGCGCTTGCCGAGGCGGCAGGCGTTTCGCGCCAGACCATCAACGCCATTGAAAAAGGGGAGTACAACCCCACCATCAACCTTTGCCGCAGTATCTGTAAAATTCTGGATAAGACACTGGATGAACTGTTCTGGGAGGAATAAACTATGAAATTTTCACTGTATAGCAAGAAAAACCAGTTGGACGAGATGCAGGAGCAGACCCTGCGCAAAATTGAAAGCCATGGCTTCTGGCTGCTGTGGGGCAGCCTTCTGGCGGCGTGGATCGTGCAGACGGTGTTCGGGGCTGCGGACAAGGCTGCCGGAGAGTGGGTCGTATTCATGATCGGCTGCATCTATATGAGTGTCGCGTGTCTGCGCAATGGTCTGTGGGATCGCCACCTTTCGGATACGCCCCCGGCCAATGCCGTGTGGTCTCTGGTGGCTGCGGTGGCGGTTACGCTGATCAGCGGGTTTTCCCGTGGATACTGGGTCGGTGCCGCTTTTACCGGTGTTTTTACCGGCATCCTGTGCTTTGCATTGCTGCAACTGTGCGCCACTCTGACACGCAAACGGCGCGAGCATCTGGATGACCCGAAGGACGGAGAGTAATATTACACAAAGGGGCTGCTGCACAGCATTTGATGCAGCAGCCCCTTTTTGCATGGGTGCATGATATTATCCCGCATTGACAAAACTGCGCAGAATAAGTACAATAAAACATAGCTATCCGCAAATTTTTTGCATGAGAATAAAGGAGCGTTTTTCTATGCCGAGCAATAAAGTCCGCACCCGTTTTGCGCCGTCGCCCACGGGTTATATGCACGTTGGCAACCTGCGCACTGCCCTGTACACCTACCTGATGGCAAAGCACGAGGATGGCACCTTCATCCTGCGCATCGAGGATACCGATCAGGGCCGCTATGTGGAGGGCGCTGTGGATGTCATCTACAACACCCTGCGGGAGACCGGCCTGCTGTGGGACGAAGGCCCGGACATCGGCGGCCCCGTGGGCCCCTATGTGCAGAGCGAGCGCATGGGCATGTTCAAGCAGTATGCCGAGCAGCTGGTGGCAGAAGGCAAGGCCTATTACTGCTTCTGCACCGAGGAGCGGCTGGAGGCCCTGCACGCCGAGCAGCGCGCTGCCGGTGAGATGACCCACTACGACGGCTGCTGCCGCGAGCTGCCCAAGGAGGAAGTGGAAAAGCGCCTTGCCGCAGGCCAGCCTTACGTCATCCGCCAGAAGATCCCCCGCGAGGGCGTGACCGGCTTTGACGATGTGGTGTACGGCCACATCGAGGTGAACAACAGCGAGATGGACGACCAGATCCTCATCAAGACCGACGGAATGCCCACCTACAACTTTGCGAACGTTGTGGACGACCACCTGATGGGCATCACCCACGTCATCCGCGGCAGCGAGTACCTGTCCTCCACCCCCAAGTACAACCTGCTGTATCAGGCCTTTGGCTGGGACATCCCCACCTATATCCACTGCCCGCCGGTGATGAAGGACGCCCAGAACAAGCTGTCCAAGCGCAACGGCGATGCAAGCTATCAGGATCTGGTGGCAAAGGGCTACCTGACCGAGGCTGTGCTGAACTATATCTGCCTGCTGGGCTGGAGCCCCCGCGGCGAGTACGCCGAGCAGGAGATCTTCTCCCTGCCGGAGCTGGTCAAAATTTGGTCCCCGGAGGGCATCTCCAAGTCCCCCGCCATCTTCGACCCCCTCAAGCTGCGCGCCATCAATGCGGAGTATATCCGCCGCCTGAGCCCCGAGGAGTTCCAGAAAAAGGCCGAGCCGTGGATCGACAGCGCCGTGCACAGCGCCATCGACAAAAAGCTGCTGTGCGCAAACCTGCAGCCCCGGTGCGAGGTGCTGGGCGAGATCCCCGAGCAGCTGGATTTCTTTGACGCCATGCCGGAGTATGACGTGAGCCTGTATGCAAACAAAAAGCAAAAGACCACCCCGGACTCTGCCAAGGAAGCGCTGGAAGCTCTGCTGCCGGTGCTGAGCGATGAGGCGCTGGATTTTGCAAACCGCGATGCCGTGTTCGATGCCTGCAAGGCCAAGGCCGAGGAGCTGGGCAAAAAGAACGGCTGGCTGCTCTACCCGCTGGGCATTGCCCTTTCCGGCAAGCAGCGCACCCCCGGCGGCGGCACCGACCTTGCCTGCATGATGGGCCGCGAAAAGACCCTGCAGCGCGTGCAGGATGCCCTTGCAAAGCTGAACGGTTAAGTTTTACAAAATCCCCCCAAAGCCCTGCGGCAAAATGACGGCCGCAGGGCTTTTTTGCGTCTTTGGGCGGGTTTGGGGTGGTTCTATGCACCGCGCCAAAAAGCGCCGCTGCCCCGCGTTACAGTATATGCAGACAGTGCGGGGAGCAGAACAAAAATTCCCCGCCGGAAAGCGGGGAGTTTTTATGACAGAGCGGATGGGTGTTTTATCTTCGGACGGGCGGTGCTTGCAGCCTTCGCCCTTGGCGGCACGGGCGATGCTGCGCCCGGCGGCGCGGCGGCTGGCAGCGGTGGGCATCGGCTTTGCCGGCGGCTGGGCGGTGCTGTACGGGGCGCTGATGCCTTTTGGACTGGGGCTGACCCTTGGGCTGACAGAGGACTGCTTTGCCCCCTGCGCGGCAGGGGCGGCGCTGGGGCTGCTGCTCCATGGGCTGGGGGCGCTCTCGCTGCGCAGCCTGTGTCAGCTGTGTGCGCTGGGCGCTGCCGTGGCAGCACGCTGGCTGCTGCCGCAAAGGTTTGTGCCCGCCGCGCTGGCGGGCTGCAGCACCCTGACCGGCATGGCACTGTGCTTTGCGCTGGGCAGCAGCGGCGGGGCAGACCTTTTGCTGTACAGCGCGGCGGACGCGCTGCTGGCGGCGGGCATCGGCTTCGGGCTGCGCAAATTTGCCCCGGAGCGCCCGGGCATGGGCACGCTGCTGGTGGGCGCAGCCGTGGCGGCGGCGCTGGGCAGTGTGCGGTGGGGGTGGTTCTCGCCCGGAGTGCTGGCGTGTGCCGCCGCAGAGCTGGCGCTGTGCTGCCGGGCGCAGAAGCTTGCCGCCCTGAGCGGCAGCGCGGTACTGGGCGCAGCCCTTTGCGCCGCAGACCCTGCCCTTGCCCCGGCGGCAGCGGGGCTTGGCTGTGCCACGGCAGCGGCGGCGGTGCTGGCACCCGGACGGCGGGTGGAGACCCTTGCCGCCTACGCGGGCGGGTGTGTGTCCGGGGTGCTCTGCGTGCAGCCGCCCGGAAACGCCTTTGGGCTGCTGTTCAGCGCCTGCGGCGGCATGGCGGTGGTCTGCCTGATGCCCGGCGGCTGGCTTGCCCAGGTGGCAGACACTCCACAGAGCGGGGAAAACGCCCCTGCGCCCGCCCGCAGTGCGGCGGCGTCTACCCGGCTGGAAGCCGTGGCGCAGAGCCTTTCCTCACTGGCGGAGACGGTGAACGCGGTCTACGAGGGCTTGCCCCGGCGGCGGGAGGGCTTCCGCTGGGTCATAGATAATGTACATGATACCCTTTGTTTTAACTGCGGGCGGCGGGAGACCTGCTGGAAGCAGGAATACACCGCCACCATGGCGGGCATGGAAGCGCTGCGCCCGCTGCTGGAACAGAATGGCAGCGTGGAAGCGGCGCAATTGCCCGGGCAATTGTCCCGCTGCATCCACCCGGCGGCGCTGTGCGCGGCGGCGGGGCGCAGCTTTGCGCTGTACCGCAGCCGCAAGGAAGCGCGCATCCATTCCGAAGCCATGCGCACCGCCCTGACCGAGCAGTACAGCGCCGTAGCCGAGGCGCTTGGGGTGCTCAGCGAGCAGCTGGGACGCCCCGGCGACCCGGAGCCCTATAAATCCGGCCGGGTGGCGGAGTTCTTTACCGGACTGGGTGCCCCGCCGCAGGAGTGCGCCGTCACGCTGGACGACCTTGGGCGCACCCACGCCGCCGTCACGCTGCCGCGCACCCGGTTCACTCCGCAGGAGCTGGCAGCGCTGGCGGGGGAGGTGGGGCATATCTGCCGCCGCACGCTGGAAGTGCCGCAGGTGCTTTCCTGCAAGGGCATGACCACCCTGCTGTTCAGCGAAAGACCGGCGCTGCGGGCGGTGTTCGGGGCGGCAAGTGCTGCCGCCCGGGGCGAAGTTTCCGGCGATGCGGTGCAGCAGTTTTGCAGCCCTACGGCGGCGCAGATGATCTTATGCGATGGCATGGGCACCGGACGCCCGGCGGCGGTGGACGGCAATCTGGCAGCAGAGCTGACTGCCCGGCTGCTCAAGGCGGGCTTTACCGCCGAACTGGCGGCGCGGCTGGTGAACGTGGCGCTGGCGCTGAAAAGCGAGGACGAGAGCGGCGCAACGCTGGACCTTATCAGCGTGGACCTATACACCGGCACGGCGCGGCTGTTCAAGGCCGGGGCTGCCCCGGGGTTTCTGGTGCACGGCGGGCGGGTGCGGGCTGTGGGCGAGGCCACCCTGCCCATGGGGGTGCTGGGCGGGGTGAATGGGCAGAGCCGGGTGGTGCACCTGACCGCCGGGGACTATGCGGTGCTGGTATCGGACGGTTTGCTGGTGGACGGCGCGGGCTGGGTAGCAAAACAGGTGGAGCTTTCGGCGGCGGCAGGGGACGCACCGGAAAAGCTTGCCGAGACGCTGGTACAGACCGCCCGCATCCGCGCGCAAAAGACCGGCCGCCCGGACGATATCACTGCCGCGGTGCTCCGGCTGGAAAAAAGCGGGTGACGGCGGCAGAGTTTCCGTTGCAATTTGCGGGAAGGAGGGGTATACTGGAGGCATATTTTTCAGCCCGGCAGTGCCGGGCGCAGGAGGCGGCTTATGCTTACCATCAATGTTGCACCCGACGGCAGCGGACAGTTTACCACCATTTCCGAGGCGGTGCTGGCGGTGCCCTACGACTGCCCTGCGGTCATCCGCATCGCGCCGGGTATTTACCGGGAAAAGCTGGTTTGTGAGAAAAAGGATATCACCCTTGCGGGCGCGGGCATGGATGCCACCCGGCTGGTATGGAACGACGGCGGCAAGCTGCCGCACCCGGACGGGCGTCCCACCCACACCTTCCGCAGCTATACCGCCTTTTTCAGCGGCGAAAAGCTGCGGGTGGAGGATATGACCATCGAGAACGATGCAGGCCCCGGCGCAAAGGTCGGGCAGGCTGTCGCTGCCTATGTGGACAGTGCCCGGGCGGCGTTTGACCGCGTGCGGCTGCTGGGCAATCAGGATACCCTGTTCTGCGCCCCTCTGCCGGAGAAAGAGCGGGAGAAGGACGGCTTTCTGGGCCCGCGCGGGCTGGCACCCCGCCGGGCAAGCGCGCAGTATTACCACGCCTGCGAGATCGCCGGGGACATTGATTTTATCTTTGGCGGGGCAGACGCCCTGTTTGAGCACTGCACCCTGCGCACGGTGGATAACGGCCTTGCGCACAGCTGGGTCACCGCACCCTCCGGTGCGGCGGAGGGGCTGGGCTTTGTGTTCTGGGACTGCGATTTTGTCTCGGACTGCCCGGCGGGCAGCGTGTATCTGGGCAGACCGTGGCGGCCTACCGGCAAAACGGCGGTGCTGGACTGCCGCCTTGGGGCGCACATTGCGCCGGAGGGTTTTGCCGGCTGGAACGACCGCACCGACACGGCGCTGGCCGGCTTTGCCGAGGCAGGCAGCACCGGCGCGGGCGCAGGGGAGCGCCCGGGCTGGGTGCAGGCGCTTTCGGCTGCTGAGGCCGCCGTGCTGCTGCGTGCTGCCAGGCAGAAGTGCCGCATGGAGACTACGGAAAGGATAACGGAATGAAAAAATTACCCAATGCAGTAAAATGGCTCATCATTCTGGTGGTGCTGGGCGCCATGGGTGCGATGATGTGGGCGGTGAACGACCGCGCCTCCCGGGTGGAGATGCCCGCCCCGGACAACACCTTTGGCATTTACCATACCGCAGATTCCAATTCATAGACACAGAACAAAACAGGCTGTCCCAAAACAGCCGGAGGTGGGGAAACTCCGGCACAAAGGGACAGCCTGTTTTTATTGTAAGTTAAAACTCCAGAATGGAAAACGGTTCAGCCGGTTCAGAGAGCGAAGGTATCTGCACCGTAATAGATGTTACTGTAATCATGTGGGCCACCGGCAGCCCATTCTTCACTGTATTCTGTTTCCATAAAGCGCCGGACATCTGCGGGGAGAGAAAGATCCCGCGCATCAAAGAAATCCCGGGGGAAGCCGATGATTTCGCTGTCAAAACCCCACCAGCTGCTCTCGGTCTGGGTGGTTCCGTCATTTTTATGATAAGTCACGATATAAGGCGCGTCATACCCATCGGGAATTGCAAAATAAACCCTATCGATGGCGCGAAGCACCTTGGAAATAGGCTGTGCGTAAGAAGCGTTGCAGCTGATATCCTGTGATACGGAAGAATAGGTTATCGTGCCCGCTTCAACACTCTCGCCGGAAGGAAGATCTTTCCAGATCGTTTTTTCTCTGTTGGGGGTCTGCATCTGGACGTGTGCGGCACGGTTGCCTGCGTCTACTGTTACCTGCACCCGGCCGTTCCATGCCGTAAAGTTTGCGGGACTGCCGGACTTGTACCAGCGCTCGATCTCGTCAAGCTCCGCGCGTTTGGCCTGTACAGTTTGCAGACCCTCTACGCCATCGCTCCAGTTGATACCGGCATCAAACCACATCCGATTGGCTTTTTCTTCTGCGTCCAAGGCACTGCGCATAGAAGAAATATAATTTTCCTGCTGGCAGAGCCTTGTCAGATAAATGGACGCTTTATATCCATAACACCTCTGAATGATTTCCCATTCAGAATTAACGCCATAAAGATAACCACCGGAATAGTTCTGTGCGAGTTTGATGACCTGATCGTATGCTGCCAGCTCATCGTTCGGGCTGTCGTAATACGCATTAGAAACGGCTTCATAGGCTACATCAGGGCGCTTCGGATACTTTTGTCTGAGCGCAGCATACGCTGCCGGTTGTTCATCATAGGAAAGAGACCAGATGTTGGAAACTTCCTGATAAATCTGCTGATATTCTGCGTAGTCTGATTCATAGTCCGCAAAAACCGGGAAGGAACACACACTTGCCAGCATAACAAATGCCAGCAGCATCGCCGCAAGATGCTTTACCGGGGTGGAATGGAATGATTTCATACGAAAATACCTCCTGAAATTTTTTGCAAAGCTTCCCCAAACATTTGCTGGTTTTATGTTACCTCTCCCGCCGGAAAAAAGTCAAGAGAGGGGAGGAAATTCGTAGTTTTGCCAAAAGCAGCAGGCGGCATTTGTGCAATGGAACGAAAAGCACAGACACAAAACAGCCCGGAACGTTTTCAGAGCGTTCCGGGCTGTTTCAAAACTGTTTTCAGATGGTGTCGTCCACATAGGGCAGGTCGCTCATGACGAACCAGAAGGTGGTGCCCTTGCCTACGGTGCTTTGTACGCCAAAGCGGAAGCTGTGCTGCTGGAAGATGGCCTTGGTGATGGAAAGCCCCAGACCGGTGCCCTGCTTGCCCGCGTCCGAGCGGGAGCGGTAGTACCGGTCAAAGATATAGGGCAGGTCGGCGGCGGCAATGCCCGGGCCGTGGTCCTCCACCTCTACCCGCACGCCCTCGGTGCAGCGGAAGGCGCGCAGCACAAAGATGCCGTCCTTGCCGATGTGGTGCATGGCGTTGCCCAGCAGGTTGTGCAGCGCACGCTGCATCATGTCCGGGTCGGCATAGACCGGCAGTTCTTCCTCCGGCAGTTCCAGCTTCAGCTGCCAGCCGTTCTGGGCGCAGACGGCGTCGTAGCGCTCGCTCACCTCGTCACACAGCTGTCCCATGTCAAAGTGCACCCGCTCGCACTTGTAGGTGCCGCTGGTCACCTTGCTCAGCTCCATCACGCTGGACACCAGCGCGGTCAGGCGGTCGGCCTCGTCCACGATGATGTTCATCTGCTCGTCCCGGTGGGCTTTGTCGTCGCCGGTCAGGTCGCGCACCGTCTCGGCGTAGCCCTTGATGAGGGTCAGCGGGGTGCGCAGGTCGTGGGAGACGTTGGCCAGCAGGTCGCGCTGCATCTGCACCGCGTGCTGCACCTCCTCGGCCATGTGGTTGAAGTCCCGGGCAAGGTCGCCCAGCTCGTCGTTGCGGCGGTTGTCCACCTGCACGGCGTAGTTACCCAGCGCCATCTGCCGTGCCGCGCTGGAAAGCTGGCGCAGCGGCTTTGTGAACCACTCGCTGAACAGCCACGCCGCCGACATGGCAAAGCCGAAGATGAGCGCCGCCGCCAGCGGCAGCAGGGTGCTGAGCACCTTGCCGGCCTCGGCAACGTGCACAAGGCTGGTGGTCACCAGCACGGTGTAGCTGCCGTCTGCCGTGGTGCGCCCTACCAACAGCTGCGCCGAGCCGGAGAGCCGGGGCGGGTTGAGCGTCTGCACAAAGCTGCCCATGCTGCGGCACTTGCGCCGCATGGCAAGGGCGGTGGCAATGATCTTATCGTTGTTGGCAGAGTCCGAAAGGTAGGTGCCGTGCAGGTTGCAGAAGGACTGGTTCTCGATCTTATAAATGGTGTGCAGGGTGGTGTCCGAGATATCCACGCAGAAGCTGTTCAAAGTGCCTTTTGTGTACAGCTCCAGCGTGAGCTTATCAAAAAAATCGCTGTTGACCGACAGCTGCCCGAAAGACCAGGCGGACAGCACCTTGCCCTCGGCAATGGCATCGTCCAGCCGCTCCACGATGCTGTCGGCCTGATTGGTCAGCTGGGTCTCGATGTGCTTGGTGTACAAGGGCTCCAGCAGCTGGGTGGACAGCAGCCAGAACAGCCCCAGCAGAAACAGGCAGATGAAGCACAAGAACCACATCAGCTGCCCGCGGATGCCGAGGGTATGCCGTGCTTTGGTGGGTTGCCGCATGCTCTGCACGCTCCTTCAGTCAACGGGCGGCATCGGGGTCGAACTTATAGCCGATGCCCCATACCGTAGCAATGTAGCTGCGGCATTTGCCCAGATGGCCGCGCAGCATCTTTACATGGGTATCCACGGTGCGGTCCTCGCCAAAGTAGTCGTAGTTCCACACCTTTTGCAGGATCTTTTCCCGGCTCAGGGCAATGCCCTTGTTGGAGGCCAGAAATACCAGCAGGTCAAACTCCTTGGGGGTCAGGGCCACTTCCTCGCCGGACACCCGCACGGTATGGCTGGCGGTGTCGATGGTCAGCTCGCCAAAGGTCATGGTGTCGGCGGCCTCGGTGGGGCGGGGCATGGTGCGGTTCAGCACCGCGCGCACCCGCGCCACCAGCTCCCGGGGGGAGAAGGGCTTTACCACATAGTCGTCCGCGCCGCTTTCCAGCCCGGCCAGCTTGTCGTACTCCTCGCCCCGGGCGGTCAGGATGATGACCGGGGTGTTGATGTGGCGGGCGCGCATCTCCCGCAGGCAGGTCATGCCGTCCATAAAGGGCATCATCAGGTCTAAGATCACCAGATCAAACCCGCCGCCGGACAGCTGTGCCAGCGCCGCAGAGCCGTCCCCGGCTTCCTCGCAGATATACCCGGAATATTGCAGATGCTCGTGGATGAGCTCCCGGATGCGGGGCTCATCGTCAACGATCAGGATCTTTGCCATAAAACAGGACTCCTCCCTATCATATATCAATATACAGCTCTATTTTAATGCAAGAATTGGAAAAAGCTGTGAATTTTAAGTGAATGCTTTGGAAAAACAAAACCGTCTGCACCCAGTATACCACACCGGGCGCCGAGGCGGCAATCTTTTTGCGGGAAGGCGCGGCAAAATATGCGGGGAAACTTGACAAGAAAATGCGGATTTTTGTAAAATAAGGTCGTAATGATTCGGGGTGTTTGCGGAGAAAAAAGGAGGAGCAGTTATGAGTATCCCCAAGATCATCCACTATTGTTGGTTCGGCGGCGGAGCCATCAGCCCGGAAAGCCGCAGGTGCATAGAGAGCTGGAAAAAATACTGCCCGGATTACAAGATCATGGTGTGGAACGAGCAGAATTTTGATATCAGCCAAAACCGCTATGCGCAGCAGGCCTACGAGGCAAAGAAATATGCCTTTGTATCGGACTATGTACGGCTGGCGGTGCTGTACCGGTACGGCGGCATCTATCTGGATACGGATGTGGAGCTGGTGCGCCCGCTGGACGAGCTGTTGCAGTATAAGGGTTTTATCGGCATGGAGTACAGCGTGCCCTCGGCCTATGGCCGGACACTGCTGGTGAACACCGGCTCCGGCGTGGGCGCAGAGCCGGGCTGTGAGATGATCGGCAAAATGCTGGCAGGCTACCGTAATGCCTCCTTTCTGCTGGAGACCGGCGAGCCGGATCTGCGTTCCTGCACCCGGCGGGACACCCCGCTGTTTACCAAGGCCGGTTTGCAGCAGAAAAACGAGCAGCAGGAGCTGGACGGCTTTCTGGTGCTGCCCACCGACTGCTTTTCGCCCTTTGATTATGTGACCGAGCGGATGCACAAAACCCCGCGCACCTTTGCCATCCACTACTATCATGGCAGCTGGCAAAGCGGCAACAAGGCAAACCGCTGGCGCAAGCGCTTCAGGTGCACCATGGCGGGGCGCTGGTGTATGTGGCTGCGGCATTGTGCGCCCGGCAGGCTGCGGGAAGCACGGCGCAGCCTGCGCAACCGCTGCCGCCTGCAATGGAGAAAGTGGTTTCTCTGCCGGGGGCTGCGGTTCGGGCAGAGCATCCTGCTGGATAAGCCGCTGAAACTGCGGTTGAGCAGCGGTGCCCGGGTGACGCTGGGCGACCGGGTGGAAAGCGACGGGCGGGTGTACATCACCGCCGCCTATGCCGGTCAGCTGAACATCGGCAGCGGGGTCTACTTCAACGATGGGGCGGTCATCAGCTGCCTTGGCAAGATCAATATCGGCGAGAACACTCTTTTCGGCCCCGGGGTAAAGATCTTTGACAACAACCACCGCTTCAGCCGGGAGGAGGGGGTCAGCCGGGTGTGCGATGCGGGCTGCATCACCGTGGGGCGCAACTGCTGGATCGCCTCGGACGTGGTGCTGCTCAAGGGCACGGAGATCGGGGATAACTGCGTCATCGGCGCGGGCTGCGTCATCCGGGGCAAAGTGCCCGCCGGTTCCCTCGTGACCCGCAGCGGGGATCAGATCACCCGCCCGATCGAGACAAGATGAGAAACCCCCTCTCGTAAAAATGTGTTCATCGCGGCCCGCAGGCCGCGATGAACACTCAAATTTAAAAAAATCATTCCGCTGCGCATGGACAGAGCAACGCGGAGGCCATTTAAAATCGTTTTCCTTCAAAGAACTGCTGCACGATGCTGTGCGGCAGTTCTTTTTGTCCCTGCTTGCCCTTTTTGCGCAGGAATGCTATACTTTAGCGATAAAGGACAGTGCGCTGTCCGCAGGTTTTTCAGAGATAAGGAAAAGCGTCTATGCGAATCGGACTGATCGAATTTTTGCTCATACTGGCCATTGCGTCCCTCACGGTGGGGCCGCGGGTGGCGTTGTTCGTGGACCGGTGGATGCGGCGCGCCAACCGCGCCAACGCCATGGCGGCGCGCCGCCGGGCAGAGTATGCCGCCCAGATGGCCGCCGAGCGGGATGCCATGCTCAAGCGGTTCCGTACCGCAAGCACCGTGTTCGGGGTGGGTATTCTGCTGGTGCTGGTGTATGCGCTGGGCTTCCGTCCCATCGCCACCCCGCCGCAGGCCTATAAAGCCCCCGACCTTCGGCAGGAGACGGGCGCGATGCAGACGGCCGTCTCCACCGACCGCAAGACCCGGCTGGAGCTGGGGGAGTATCAGGGCGTGGACTGCATCCGCGCAAAGGACGGCCTGTTGTATGCCGCCGCATGGAACGGCGCTGCGCTGAAAAAGCGTACCAGCGACCTTGTGCGCACCGATGGCGGGCACGCTGCCGCCATCCTGAGCGTGGAAGGGGAGCTGACCGGCTTTGCCTTTGATGCCGCCGGGGATGTGTGGCTGACCCAGCTGACCGCTGCCGGGGGCACCCTCTGCCGCGCCAGGCACGACAGCTGGGGCGCAGCGGTGGAGCAGGTGGTCACTCAGCTGGACGGTGCGCCGCTGGGGGCAGTATCTGCCGTGGAGGTAAGCCCGGCGGGCAAGGTGTACTTTGCGGTGGCTGCGGCGGCAGGTGCGGAGAACGGACTGGAAAGCGCCCTGCGCACCGAGCTGCTGGCGCACACCGCCACCGGCTGTGTGTATGTGTACGACCCTGCCGCCCGCACGGTGGAAAAGGTGCTGGGCGGGGTGGCAGGCGCTGCGGGTCTGGCGCTCAGCCCGGACGGCGGCACCCTGTATGTCTCCGACCTCGGCAGCCGCTGCATCTGGGCGGTGGATGCCGCTGCCCGGGAGCTGACCGCCGGGGGGCGGGGCTGCACCGCCGCCTTTACCGGGCTGCCGGGCTATCCCGGAGCGCTGGCTGCGGACACGGACGGCACGCTGTATATCAGCTACCGCTGGGCGCGCAGCGGCTGGCTGGAAAAGAACGCGGACAGCACCCTGCTGCGGGGCATCGCCCTGCGGGCGGGGCAGAATACACAGGAGCGGCTGTTCCGGCGCACCGCAGACGCTCCCTGCGCCGAGGCGGTAAGCCTTGCCGCCGGGGCTTGGGAGCAGACCTTTACCGGCCTTGCGCAGGACAGCTGCGCGGCGGTGTGTCCGGTGGAAAGTAAAGTATATTTCGGTGCAGCAGGAGCTGACAGCCTGCTGGCTGCAAACCGATAAGCGAGGTGTTTTTGTATGACCGAAGCATTTGCAAAACAGATCGAGGCCGAGGCGCGGCAGGCCATGACCGAGCTGGTGGCCGCGGCAAAGCTGAAAAAGGGAGATGTGCTCGTGGTGGGCTGCTCTTCCAGTGAGATGGTGGGCGGCCACATCGGCAAGGATTCCAGCCTGGAAGCCGCCCGGGCGCTGTACGCGGGCGCTGCGCCGGTGCTGGCGGAAAAAGGCATCTGGCTGGCAGCCCAGTGCTGTGAGCACCTGAACCGCGCCCTGATCCTTGAGCGGGAAGCCGCAGAAAAGTACGGCTGGGAGGAAGTGTGCGTTGTGCCCCGTCCCCATGCGGGCGGCAGCTGGGCAACCACCTGCTGGAAAAACTTCAAAGACCCGGTGGCTGTGGAGGAGATCCGCGCCAACGCAGGCATGGACATCGGCGGCACCCTGATCGGGATGCACCTGAAGCGGGTGGCGGTGCCGGTGCGGCTGAGCCTTAATAAGATCGGCGAAGCAAACATTCTGTGCGCCTACACCCGCCCGAAGCTGATCGGCGGCGAGCGCGCCCGCTATACCGAGGAGGATTGAGCGAGATGGCAGAAAAGAATTTGGAAGAGATGCGGCAGGCAGTGGCCGAGATCCGGGAAAAGATGGCCGCAGCCGCCCGGGAAGCCGGACGCGACCCGGCAGAAGTGCAGCTGTGCGCCGCCTGCAAGACCCGCACGGCGCAGACCATTGCAGCCAGTGCCGCCCTGCCCATTGATGTGTTCGGCGAGAACCATGTGCAGGAGCTGTGTGCAAACTACGATGCCGGGGCCTACTGCGGCAAGCCCAGCCATTTTATCGGCCACTTGCAGACCAATAAGATCAAAAAGGTGCTGGGGCGGGCAAGCCTGATCCAGAGCGTGGACAGCGAACATCTGCTGCTGGCCATCGAGAAGGAAGCCGCCAAGGCCGGCATCGTGCAGGACATTTTGCTGGAAGTGAACATCGGCGGGGAAGAGAGCAAGACCGGTGCCGCACCGGAGCTGCTCTGGCCGCTGCTGGACACCGCCGCTGCACAGGAGCATATCCGGGTCAAGGGCCTGATGGCCATCCCGCCCGTGAACGATGACGATGCCCAGAACCGCCGGTATCTGGCGCAGGTGTATCAGCTGTTCGTCAAGGCAGGGGAGCGGGGCTACCGCAACGTGGAGATGCAGACCCTTTCCATGGGCATGAGCGGCGATTTCGAGAACGCCATCCGCGAGGGCGCTACCCTTGTGCGCATCGGCACCGCCATCTACGGCGAGCGGGATTACAGTAAAAAGTAACGATAATAACGGAGGAACCATGCCGAAAACTAAGCCTAACGACCCCGGGGCGCACCACGCAAGCAGCGGTGCGCTGATCCGGCGTTTTCTGCCCTATCTGGCAAGCTATAAGATGGTGCTGTGCCTTGACCTGTTCTGCGCGGCACTGACCACCCTGTGCGATATCGTGTTGCCCAAGATCATGAGCATCATCACCAACTCTGCCATGGGGGTGGGCATCACCCTGACGGCGGGCATCGTGCTGAAGCTGGCGGCGCTCTACTTTGTGCTGCGCATCATCGACGGCGCAGCCAGCTACTATATGTCCAGCATCGGCCACATCATGGGCGTGCATATCGAAACGGATATGCGCCGGGATGCCTTTGACCATCTGCTGCAGCTGGATCACACCTACTACAACAATACCAAGGTGGGCACCATCATGGGGCGCATCACCAACGACCTGTTCGATGTGACCGAGTTCGCCCACCACTGCCCGGAGGAATTTTTCATTGCGGGCATCAAGATCGTGGCTTCCTTTGTCATTCTGTGCCGCGCCAGCATTCCGCTGACACTGGCAGTGTTTGCCTGTGTGCCGCTGATGGGCGTGGTGTCGGTGTACCTGAACGGACGTCTGCGGGCGCGGTTCCGCCAGCAGCGCGTCCAGATCGGCGAGCTGAACTCCACCATTGAGGACAGCCTGCTGGGACAGGGCGTGGTCAAGGCCTTTGCTGCCGAGGACGAAGAGCGGGAAAAGTTCGCCAAGGGCAACCGCGCCTTTGAGCAGATCAAGACCCTTGGCTACTACGCCATGGGTGCCTTCAACACCTCCACCCGCCTGTTTGACGGCCTGATGTATCTGGTGGTCATTCTGGCAGGCGGCCTCTCGCTGGTGTACGGCAGGATCACCGCCGGTGACATGGTGGCCTATATGCTGTATGTCACCACCCTCATCGCCACCATCCGCCGCATCGTGGAGTTTGCCGAGCAGTTCCAGCGCGGCATGACCGGCATCGAGCGCTTTGCCGAGATCATGGACACCCCGGTGGCCATCAAGGACGCCCCGGACGCTGTGCCCCTGCAGCCCGGCCCCGGCGAGATCCGGTTCGAGAAGGTGTGCTTTGAGTACCCGGACGACCACAACAAGGTGCTGCACGATGTCAGTCTGGACATCCGCGCCGGGGAGCGTCTGGCGCTGGTGGGGGCCTCCGGCGGCGGCAAGACCACCCTGTGCAACCTGATCCCCCGCTTTTACGAGGTGACCAGCGGCCGCATCCTCATTGACGGGCAGGACATCCGCCGGGTCACCCTGAAGAGCCTGCGGCAGGATATCGGCATCGTGCAGCAGGACGTGTACCTGTTCAGCGGCACGGTGGCGCAGAACATCGCCTACGGCAAGCCCGGTGCCACCCGGCAGGAGATCGAAGCCGCCGCCCGGCTGGCGGGCGCGGAAAAGTTCATCCTTGCGCTGAAGGACGGCTACGACACCTATGTGGGCGAGCGCGGCGTCAAGCTGTCCGGCGGACAGAAGCAGCGCATCGCCATTGCCCGGGTGTTTTTGAAGAACCCGCCCATCCTGATTCTGGACGAGGCTACCAGCGCACTGGACAACGAGAGCGAGATCCTTGTGGGGCAGAGCCTTGAAAAGCTGGCCCACGGCCGCACCACCCTGACCATCGCCCACCGCCTGACCACCATCAAGGACTACGACCGCATCCTTGTGCTGGGCGAGGAGGGCATCGTGGAGCAGGGCACCCACGCCCAGCTGCTGGAAAAGCAGGGCGTCTACTACCGCCTGTGGAACCAGCTGCCCGCAGAGGATGGGGAGTAAAGAAGCCTGAAATACAAAAAAGACACCCGAAAGGGTGTCTTTTTTCTGTATGGGCCAGGCAGGACTTGAACCCGCGACCAAGCGGTTATGAGCCGCCAGCTCTGACCAGCTGAGCTACTGGCCCATATGGATGCTGCATTGCTGCAACATGCACTAGTATAACAAAAACTGCGCAAAAAGGAAAGTGTTTTCCGCAAAAATCATTTGGTGCGGCGGGCATCCAGCTTTTGCAGCATAAATTCGTCCAGCATGGCGGGCGGGAACAGCGGCTCCTTGTAGCCAAAGGCCTCCCGGATAAAGATGAGGGTTACCACGGTCTGGCGGCCGGGGTCCAGCCGCAGGGTGTACAAAGTGTCCAGCGGCTGCTGGCTGGGCTGGTGCAGCGTCAGGTGCAGCATAAAGCCGCCGTCGTTCTCCCGGCGGCACTCGTAGGCAAAGAGGTCTGTGTCGCTGTGGGTGTCCAGACGGTCAAAGCATTCGTCCAGCGCAAGGCTGGTGCGGAACTCGGACAGGCCGGCGGGGCCGTACTGACTGCGGCGGTTTGTCTCCCGCCGGGAGAGCAGGTGCACGATGATGCCCAGCGCACAGGCTAAAAGACAGACGGAAACGACAGCGTTCATGGAAAGACCTCCCCCAAAAGAGTTTTCCTTATTGTAACACAACCTGCGGGGGTTTGTGCTATAATATTTACAATTCTTTTTTAAATTTTTCTGCAAGCCGGGCGCAAACGCCCGGGGGAGGGGCTCATGAAGCTTAAATTCACGCGCAAGACCTGGTATTTCTTTTTGTTGGCTGCTGCGGCGGTGTCCATGCTGGGCGGCTTTGCCGTGCTGGGCGGGATGGATTTTTCCGGGCTGGAAATGATCGTATTCTGCCTTACCGGCATCGCGGTGCTGTTTCTGGCGGCGCAGAAGGGCGCACCGGCAAGGGAAAAGCGCAACTACACCGGCGTGTTCGTGGTGCTGATGCTCAGCAAGCTGGGTGCCAGCGGCTGGGCGGGCGATATCTGCTCGGCGCTGGTGTGGCCCGCGCTGCTTGCCACCGAGTACGAGCGCGGCAGACCCATCCAGCGGCAGCTGCAGCTGGTGAGCGCCGCCGAGGTGCTGCGGCTGGTGTTCTGGATGCTGACCAAGTACGCGGGCATGAGCGGCCTTGCCTTCTGGACGAATATCATGTTCGTGCTGCTGACCTGCGCCCGGGGCTGGGCGGGGCTTACCCTGTATAAGACGCAGGAGGAGACCCTGTGACCCAGCGCCGCAGGACGTCTAAAAAAGCCAAGGCAAAACGCCGCTTTGGCCGCCGTGCCTTTCTGGCCGGGGCGGGCGCTGCAGCCTGCGCGGCGACGGGGTGGTATCTGCGGCAGAAAAGCGATGCAGACCACACTGCCGCCTCCGGGCAGGATACACCCCCGGCACCAAACCCTGCTCTGCCCGCCGGAGAGTGGCGGGCGGTGTGGGTGAGCTATCTGGACTGGGCGCTGCTGGATTTTTCCACCGAGGATACCTTCCGCGCCGGGGCGGCGCAGCTGCTGGACAACTGCGCCGGGCTGGGGCTGAACACCGTGCTGGCACAGGTACGCCCCTTCGGGGACACGCTGTACCGCAGCAGCCTGTTTCCGTGGAGCCATCTGTGCACCGGGGTGCAGGGAAAAGACCCCGGCTTTGACCCGTTGGATGTCTTTCTCACCGAGGCGCACCGCCGGGGCATCGGGGTGGAGGCGTGGCTCAACCCCTACCGTCTGCGCTCTTCGGCAGCGATGCCGCCGAATCTGGCGGAGAATAATCTGGCCAACACCCACCCGGACTGGCTGTGCACTGCCGGGGAGGGGCTGTACCTGAACCCTGCCGTGCCTGCCGCCGCAGATTATGTGGTGCAGGGCGTAGCGGAGCTTGTGCAGAATTATCCGGTGGACGGCATCCATTTTGATGATTACTTTTACCCCACCACCGATGCCGCTGTGGACGCGGTGCAGTTTGCGGCAAGCGGCGCAGCCGACCTTGCCGCGTGGCGGCGGCAGAACGTCACCACGCTGGTGGCGGCGGTGCACCGCACCGTAAAGGCGGCAGACCCCACCCTGCGGTTTGGCATCAGCCCGCAGGGCAACCCGGACAACGACCTCGACCAGCAGTACAGCGATGTGACCGCATGGCTGGCGGCGGGCGGGGAGGAAAAGGTCATCGACTACCTCTGCCCGCAGGTGTACTGGGGCTACGGCTTTACCCTGCACTCCGGCAGCACCCGCTTTGCCTTTGAAAACATCGTTCCGGCGTGGCTTGCCTACCCCCGGGCGGGGGATGTGGCGCTGTACTTCGGGCTGGGTGCATACCGGGTGGGCACCGGGGACGGCGGCGCGAACCCGGACAGCGTATCCGGCTGGAGCACCGGCAGTGTGCTGGCGGCACAGGTAAAGGACTTGCGGGGGCAGGCGGCGGGCGGCTGGGCGCTGTACCGCTACGGCAGCCTGTTCGGGCCGGAGGCTCCTGCGCTGGCCGAGGGCGAGTGCGCAGCGCTGCGGGCGCTGAATGCGTGAAAATTTGCGCAGAAACAGGCGGCAAACCGCACAAAATAAGTGCAGGCATCTTGTGCAGAGCGGCAAAATGCGGTATACTTAACCTGTATCTGCCCGTTGGCAGAGACGCACGAAAAAGAAAAGTTTCTTTGTTTCTATGAGGAAAGCTATGAAGATGAAAAAACAGCTTTTGGCACTGCTGCTGGCTGCGGTGATGGTGCTTAGCCTGACCGGCTGCAAGGAGACCCTGAAAAAGGTGGCGCAGAAGGTGACAGGCCACTCCGAGGAAGTGCAGGAGGAGAACACCACCCGCTGGGCAGAATCCACCGCCGACCCGCTGATCATTCAGGGCATTGCGGATGCCTCGGCAAAGTATGCCACCGCCACCGCAGACGGCTGCCTGTACGCGGTGTTCAACGGGATATGGAGCCGCAACACCGGCTACTTTACCGTGCCGGGCGGCAGTTTGAACATTATGGCCTGCGGCACCGCCGAGGGCACCCAGAAGTTCAAGGTGGCACTGTGGAAAAAGGTGGACGGCGGCGCAGCCTATGTGCCGGACAGCACCTACTACGTCAAGACCGATGGCACCGACTACCGCTGCACCATTTCCGGGCTGGACCCGGCGGCGCAGTACCGCGTGACCATCTCGTATGATTCCAGCCGGTATTACCTGTACGGCCTGCTGAAGGTGGAGGGCATTGCCGGATGACGAACCAGACGAAAAATTCAATGCTGCTGATGCTGTGCGCCCTGATCTGGGGCACAGCCTTTGTGGCGCAGAGCGCCGGTTCCGGCATGGGCGCGTTCTCCTTTCTGGCGGGGCGCAGCTGGATGGCGGTGCTGGTGCTGATCCCCACGGTCAAGGCGTTTGACGCCTTGCACCACCGGCAGGGCAGGCCGGACGGCAAGCCCAAGACGGCGGCGGAACGCAAGCAGCTGCTGAAGGCCGGGCTTGTGTGCGGCACGCTGCTGTTTTTAGCCAGCGCGGCGCAGCAGCTGGGCATCACGCTGGACCCTTCCACTGCAAAGGCGGGCTTTCTGACCGCCATGTATGTGGTGCTGGTGCCGGTGTTCGGCCTGTTTCTGGGGCGCAGGGGCAGCGCGCAGCTGTGGGTGAGCATGGCCATTGCCGTGGTGGGGCTGTACCTGCTGTGCATGAAGGACGGTTTTGGCAGCATCCAGAGCAGCGACTGGCTGCTGCTTCTGTGCGCGGTGCTGTTCAGCTTCCAGATCATGGCGGTGGATCATTTCTCCCCGCAGATGGACGGCGTGCGCCTGAGCCTTGTGGAGTTTTTTGTGGTGTCGGTGGAAAGCACCGTGGCGGCGTTTTTGTTCGAGCAGCCTGCCATGGCAGAGTTTGTCACCTTCGCCGGGCCCATCCTGTACTGCGGCATCATGTCCAGCGGCGTGGCCTACACCCTGCAGATTCTGGGGCAGCGGGACCTGAACCCCGCCGTGGCAAGCCTTATCATGTGTCTGGAAAGCGTATTCAGCGCCTTGGGCGGCTGGCTGCTGCTGCACCAGAACCTTTCCTTCCGGGAATCCTCCGGCTGCGTGCTGCTGTTTGCTGCCGTGGTGCTGGCGCAGCTGCCTCTTGGCCGCCTGATGCGGAGCAAGGCCTGAGGTGGCGGCAAAGCCGTGCGCCCAGCTGCGCAGCGTGGAGGGCATCCAGTACGAGCTGGTGCGCAAAAAGGTAAAGCAGCTGCACCTGCGGGTGCGGGACAACGGCACTGTGATGGTAAGCATCCCCCTGACGGCCAGTCTGGAACAGGCTGACCGTTTTGTGCTGCAAAACGCCCAGTGGATCCGGGACACCCGGGTGAAGAACATCACCAAGCTGAACAGGGACAACGCCAACCTGCCGGACAAGGCCACAGCGCTGGCCTACTTTACCGCCATGAGCGATAAGGTCTACCCGGCCTTTGCCGGGGTGCTGGGCGGGCAGAAGCCTATCCTGAAGGTGCGCAGCATGACCAGCCGCTGGGGCGTGTGCTGTCCGGGCAAGCGGCAGATCACCCTTGCTTTGCAGCTGTATAACCAGCCCCCTGCGGCGCAGATCTATGTGGTAGTACACGAGTACTGCCACTTTTTGCAGTTGAACCACAGCCCGGCCTTCTGGGCAGAGGTGGAAAAGCTGCTGCCGGACTGGAAGGCCCGGCGGGAGCTGCTGAAAAAATAATCTATCGTAAAAACGGAGGGAAATTCCCTTGGAAAACGAAAAAAAGACCGGCGATAAATATTCCAAACTTGCCGGCAATACCTTGATCTTTGCAATCTCCAGCTTTTCATCCAAGCTGCTCACTTTGATCGTACAGCCCTTTCTGACCTACGCCATGGCGGAGATCTCGGATCTGGGTCTGTCCAAGATCCTGAGCCAGTATGCAAACCTGCTCATCCCCTTTGTGTCCATGGGCATGTCCAACGCCATCATCCGCTTTGGTCTGGACAAGGGCAACAGCGAAAAACAGGTGTTCACCAACGGCCTGCTCACCATTCTGGGCGGCTTTGGCATACTGGTGCTGTGCTGGCCGGTCACCCAGTTTTTGCCGGATATGGCACAGTATGGCCTGCTGATCTACATTTATGTGCTCATGAGCTGTCTGCGTACCCTGTGCACCCAGTTCGTGCGCAGCCGCCAGTGGAATAAGCTGGTGGCGGTGGACGGCGTGCTGTGCACCGTGGCCACCATGGCCTTCTATGTGCTGTATCTGGTGGGCTTCAAGTGGGGCGCTAACGGCTACCTGCTGGCTATCATCAGCGGCGACCTTGTCAGCGTGCTGTTCCTGACGTTCACCGGCAAGCTGTGGAACTATGTGGAACTGAAGGGCATCAACAAAAAGCTGTGGCGGCAGATGCTTAACTTCTCGCTACCCATGATCCCGGCGCAGATCAGCTTCTGGATCATCAACGCCTCCGACCTGTTCTTCGTGCGCGAGATGTGCGAGGGGCTGGATGGGCGCAGCGGCAACGCATGGAGCGGCCTGCTTTCCACCGGCTACTTCCTGCCCACCATCCTGACCACGCTGGGTCTGATCTTCTACGATGCGTGGCAGCTTTCCGCCGTCACCGAGGAGGAGGAGCGCGCCCGGTTCTTTACCAAGATCTTCCGCACCTATTCCAGCGTGCTGTTCTGCTGCGCGGCGGGCATTATCTGGCTGTGCCGCCCGGTGATGCACGTCATGAAGTCCAACTATTATTACGCATGGCACTTTGTGCCGTTCCTTGTGCTGGCTTCCACCTGCAGCTGCTTCAACCAGTTCATGAACAGCGTCTATGTGGTGACCAAAAAGTCTGACCGCAGCATGGTCACCATGATGGCGGGCGCTATCAGCAACTGCATCATGAACTACTTCTTCATCAAGCTGTGGGGGCCTGTGGGTGCGACCTATGCGTCCTTCCTGGGTCTGGCGCTGGTGTTCACCCTGCGTGCGGTGGATGCCCGCCGCATGATCGGGATGCGCGTCCACCCTGCGCGGGTGCTGGCAAACGCCGCCGCGCTGGTGTTCGAGGCCTTTGTGCTGCTGGCAGAGCCGCCGCTGTACGGGCTGTGGACGGGGCTTATCACGCTGGTGATCATCCTGTACAACTTTGCGGGCGTATGGGCCATGGCGCGGGTGCTGCTGCCCCGCCTGCTGGGCCGCCGGGGCAAGGCGCTGGTAGCCGCCGTGGACGGCTGGCTGAAGCCGAAAAAGGCATAAGCGGGACGATTTAGAATGCGCTCCGCGTTGCTCTGCGCATATTCAGCGGAAAAATTATTTTATGGTTTCGGAATACCGGAGCGTCTGCGGACGCTCCGGTATTCCATTTTCACGGGAGGGGAACCCCCTCAGTCGCCTGCGGCGACAGCTCCCCCAAGGGGACGCCTTTTGGCAATGCCGCAAGGTTATCCGCCACCGCGAAAGCCGTCCCCTTGGGGAAGGTGGATTGCCGCGCAGCGGCAAGACGGAAGGGGTATCCTTCGGAAAACGTAAATTTTTACAATTTATGGAACTTGCTCAAGTTTTTTCCTTCTGGCGGTTGACGGCATCCCCCTGAATCCGTATACTATAAATATATCTTGTACAAAAGTGTACAAACAGGATACAGACGAAAGGCGGTGGACATCATTCTCAGACGATCGCTCCCCAAGCTGCGGGAAAAGCTTTTGGAGGCGCTGCAGGCGGTGCTGCCCATTGTGGCCATTGTGCTGGTGCTCTGCTTCTCGGTAGCACCGGTATCGCCCAGCATCCTGCTGTGCTTTTTGCTGGGCGCTGCCATGATCGTGGTGGGCATCATGTTCTTTACTCTGGGTGCAGAGATGAGCATGACCCCCATGGGCGAGCGGGTAGGTGCAGTCATCACCCGCAGCCGCAAGCTGCCCCTCATCCTTGTGCTCGGCTTTTTGCTGGGCTTCCTTATCACCATCTCGGAGCCGGACTTACAGGTGCTGGCAGATCAGGTGCCCTCCATCCCCAGCGGCACGCTGATCCTCTCGGTGGCGGCGGGCGTGGGCCTGTTTCTGGTCTTTGCCTTTTTGCGTATGCTCATCGGCATCGCGCTGCCAAAGCTGCTGGTGCTGTTCTACGGCATCATCTTTGTGCTGGCGGCCTTTGTGCCCAAGGAATTCCTCGCCGTGGCGTTTGACTCCGGCGGCGTGACCACCGGCCCCATGACCGTGCCCTTTATCATGGCGCTGGGCGTGGGCGTTTCCTCCATCCGAAGCGACCGCCACGCGGCGGACGACAGCTTTGGTCTGGTGGCCATGTGCTCCATTGGCCCCATTCTGGCAGTGCTGACGCTGGGCATCGCGTTCCGCGCAGCGGACAGCACCTACATCCCGCCTGTTCTGCCGGAGGTGGCAGACTCGGTGGAATTGTGGCAGCTGTTCCGGGAAGGGCTGCCCACCTATTTGGCCGAGATCGCCCGCTCGCTGCTGCCCATCGTGCTGATGTTCGGAGCATTTCAGCTCATCGCCCTGCGGCTGGACCGCCGCACACTGGGGCGCATCGGCGTGGGTCTTGTGTATACCTATATCGGCCTTGTGCTCTTTTTGACCGGCGCAAACGTGGGCTTTATGCCCGCCGGTAACTATCTGGGTCAGGTGCTGGCAGGCAGCGGGGTGCGCTGGGCGCTCATCCCCATCGGCATGCTGATCGGCTACTTCATCGTCAAGGCCGAGCCTGCGGTCTATGTGCTGAACAAGCAGGTGGAAGAGGTGACCGACGGCGCTATCTCGGCGCAGGCCATGGGTCTGGCGCTTTCCGCAGGCGTGTCCATCTCGGTGGGGCTTGCCATGGTGCGGGTGCTGACCGGCATCTCCATCCTGTGGTTCCTTGTGCCGGGCTATGTGTTCGCCATCAGCATCTCCTTTGTGGTGCCCAAGCTGTTCACCGCCATCGCGTTCGACGCGGGCGGCGTGGCCTCCGGCCCCATGACCGCCACCTTCCTGCTGCCGCTGGCGCAGGGTGCCTGCGTGGCAGTGGGCGGCAACATCGTCACCGATGCCTTTGGCGTGGTGGCTATGGTCGCCATGACCCCGCTCATCACTGTGCAGATGATGGGTCTGGTGGCGCAGCTGCGCACCCGCAAGGCGCGGACGGCGCAGCCCGCTGCGGTGCTTGCTACCATGTTTGCAGACCTGCCGGATGACGCCATTATCGAGCTGTAAAGGAGGCAGAACGTGAGCAGTTTGTTTTTGATGATAACCATCACCGACCGCCGCTCTACCGATGGCTTTTTGCAGCTGTACAAAAGCCACGGCGTAACGGTAAGTATGCGCACCGTGGGCTCCGGCACAGCGGTGCAGGAGACCCTTTCCACCCTTGGGCTGGAAAAGACCGAAAAAGCGGTGCTGCTGGCCGTGGTAACGGCAGAAAGCTGGCAGAAGATCCAGAAGGATCTGCGCCGCAAAATGCAGATCGATGTGCCGGGCACCGGCATTGCGTTCATTGTGCCGCTGAGCAGCATCGGCGGCAAACGGGCGCTGATGTTCCTCACCGAGCACCAGCCCCTTACATGGAAGGAGGAGAGCACCTTGAAGGATACCCGCTATGAACTGCTGCTGGTGGTGGCAAATCAGGGCTACACCGGCTCCATTATGGACGCTGCCCGCACCGCCGGTGCAGGCGGCGGCACGGTGATCCACGCAAAGGGCACCGGCATGGAGGGTGCAGCCGCCTTTCTGGGCGTGGAACTGGTGAACGAAAAGGAGCTGGTGCTTATCGTCAGCCGCACCAGCCAGAAAAACACCATCATGAAGGCCATCATGGAGGGGGCAAACCCCAAGGCGGGCGCTATCGTGTTCTCGCTGCCGGTGACCGATACTGCCGGTCTGCGGCTGATGGAAGAGGACGAAGTTCAGCCGGAAGCCGCCCTGTGACCCCTTAAAAATTGATCCCGATATCCGCATTTATCGCCGAAGGCTTGATAAATGCGGATATTTTCGTTATCATAGTAGAAGAAACTTCAACTATAAACAAAGGAAGATGAAGATGACGCAATTAACACGCAAGCAACAGCAGCTCTTTAGCGCCCTGTCCATCGTGGTGGGCAACGCGATGTATGCGCTGACTGTGGTATTATTTCTGATGCCCTCCGGCCTGATCACCGGCGGTGCCACCGGTATCGCACTGGCCTTCAACAAGGTCACCGGCCTGCCGGTGTCCGCAGTGCTGTTCGTGGTCAATGTGGCCATGCTGCTGCTGGGCTGGTGGGTGCTGGGACGCCGCTTTGCCCTGAACACCATGGCAAGCACGGTGCTCAGTCCCTTTTTTATGGCGCTGTGGGAGCGCCTGCTGGGCAGCCTTGTGCTGACCGATGATCTGGTGCTGAACACCGTATTTGCGGGCTTTGGCATCGGCATCTCGCTGGGCATCACCATCCGCGCCGGTGCTTCCACCGGCGGTATGGATATCCCCCCGCTGGTGCTGAACAAGTGGTTCCACCTGCCGGTGTCCAGCACCATGATGGTCTTTGACTTTCTCATTCTGGCGGCGCAGGCGGCCTTCAGCCCGGTGCGGCAGTCCCTGTACGGTGTGGTGATGGCCATCATCTACACCGTTGTGCTGGACAAGGTGCTCATGCTGGGTACCACCCGCACCGAGGTGAAGATCATCAGCGCCAAGTCCGACGAGATCTGCGCCGCCATTTTTGCGCAGCTGGACCGCGGCGTGACCATCCTGCACGGCGAGGGCGGCTACCTGCGGGAGCCGGAGTCGGTGCTGCTGAGCGTGGTCTCCAACCGGCAGCTGCCAAGGCTGGAAAAGCTGGCGCACGCCATCGACCCCACCTGCTTTATGATCGTGAGCCACGTTACCGAGGTAAGCGGGCGCGGCTTCTCGCTGGAAAAGGACTATCAGGCGGAGGAGTAAGCGGATTTCCCCAAGGCTCTTGCAAAACTGCCCCGGTTTGGGGTATAGTATAGAGGAACAGTAGGTTATACTGTATCTCACCCGAAACAGAAAGGAAAAGCTATCATGTTTGATATTTTCAATATGCTCAAAAAAGAGCAGCACTCCGCACCCAAGCAGGTGACCCGCGACACCATCATCGGCGACATTCTGGATATGGACCAGACCACCGCACCCTACTTTATGGAGATCGGGATGCACTGCCTGGGCTGCCCGGCTTCCCGCGGCGAGACCATCGAGGAGGCCTGCGAAGTGCACGGCGTGAACTGCGACGAACTGCTGGAGAAGCTGAACACCCATCTGGCAGCCAAGAAGGCCTGAGTGCTGCCCACACTGGATGCGCGTCTGACCGCAGCGGCAGAGCTGGTGCGCCCGGGACAGCCGGTGGCAGACATCGGCTGTGACCACGGCAAGCTGACGGCGGTGCTGGCGGCTTCGGGCAGATACCCGAAGGTCATCGGGGCAGACCTGCGCCCCGGTCCGCTGGCCAAGGCAAAACAGACGCTGGAAAATGCAGGTTGTCTGGACCGCGCTGAGCTTCGGCTCGGCGACGGTCTTTCTGTGTTGTCTGCCGGGGAGGTGGGCAGCATCGTGCTGGCAGGCGTGTCGGCACAGACCACATGGGAGATCATCGAGAAAGCGCCGTGGGTGTCCGCTGTGGGCGGGCCGCGCCTTGTCATGGTGCCCGCCACCCGGCACAGTGAGCTGCGCCGCTGGCTGTGGCAGCACGGCTTTGCCCTTGTGGCCGACCGCCCGGTGCAGGCCGCAGGCCGCTGGTATGCGGTGATGGCGGCAGAGTACACCGGCGAGGTGACCGAGCCCACCTTTACCCAGTGTCTGCTGGGGGATACCGGCCGCTGGCCGGAGGGCGCGGGCTACGCCGCATGGCAGCGGGCAAAGCTGCCCCGGATGCGGCTGGGCGTGCCGGACGGCAGCCCACTTGCCGCAGAGATGGATGCCATTCTGAAAGAGGGAAACTGAAATGACCACGGTACAGCAGGTATACGAAGTAATGCAGCGGCTTGCCCCGCCGGAGCTGGCAGAGCACTGGGATAACCCCGGCCTGCTGGTGGACTGCGGCGGCAACGTGCGCCGGGTGCTGGTGACGCTGGACATCACCCCGGAGGTGGTGGCAGAGGCTGCGGCAAAGCAGTGCACGGTCATTGTGGCGCACCACCCGGTCATCTTTGACCCGCTCAAGCGGCTGTGCCCCGCCGATGTGCCCTATCAGCTGGTACAGGCGGGCATTTCCGCCATCTGTATGCACACCAATCTGGATGCCGCCGAGGGCGGGGTGAACGATGTGCTGGCGGACCTTTTCGGCATCCGGCAGCGCACCGCCTTTGCAGACGGCTGCGGCCGGGTAGGGGAGATCGACCCCATCACCGTGCCGGAGTTGGCCGCGCTGGCGCAGCACAAGCTGGCGGCGCTGTGCAACACACCGGCCACCGGCGCAGCGGTGCAGGTGAAGTTTGCCGATGCCGGAAAGCCGGTGCACCGGCTGGCGGTCATCAGCGGCGCGGGCGGCAGTCTGTTTGCCGAGGCCATCGCCGAGGGCGCGGACTGTCTGCTGACAGGCGAAGCCAACCACCACCATGCACTGGATGCTAAGCGGCTGGGGCTTTCCCTCATTGCGGCGGGGCATTACGCTACCGAGTTTCCGGTGACCGCCGTCGTGGCATCTGCTCTGTGCGCCGCCCTGCCGGAAGTGGAGGTGCTGGTGAGCACCGAGAACCGCGACCCGTATACTTATTTATAAAAGGAGAACCCTCTCCGTCATTGCTGCGCAATGCCACCTCCCCCGAAAGGGGGAGGTCTTTCAGCATAAACCAAAAAACCGGCAGCGCCGCAGGCGACTGGGAGGGTTATAGATAAAACGAGGTAAAACACTATGGCACTGGATGCCGCGACACTGGCACTGACGGCAGCGGAGCTGAAAGCCACCCTGACCGATGCCAAGATCGCAAAAATTTTTGAACCCACCCGGGATGAGCTGGTCATCACCCTGCGCACCCGCACCGATACCTACGCGCTGCTGCTGTCTGCCCGCAGCGGCTCTGCCCGGGTGTGCCTGACCGAGGAGACCTTTGAAAACCCCGAGACGCCGCCCTCCTTCTGTATGCTCATGCGCAAGCACCTGACCGGCGGCAGACTGCTGGACGTGCACATGGAGCCGGGCGACCGCATCGTCTACTTTGATTTTCAGTGCACCAACGAGATGGGCGACCTTGTGCGCAACACCCTGTGCGCTGAGCTGATGGGACGCTACTCCAACCTTGTGCTGGTGCAGAGCGGCAAGATCATCGACGCCCTCAAGCGGGTGGATTTTGAGGACAGCGACGTCCGGCAGCTGCTGCCGGGCCTGCCCTACACCACGCCCCCCAAGCCTGCCCGCCCGGATTTTCTGCTGGTGAGCAGCGCGTCCATCGTGGCGGCGGCCTGTCAGCGGGAGCTGCCGGTGGCAGATGCCCTGAATAAGACAGTGGCCGGCGTAGGGCCGGTGGTCTGCCGGGAGGCTGCATGGCGCGCCTTTGACGGGGAGCACCTTCCCGCCAATGAGCTGACTGATGCCCAGAAGCGCAGCCTGATGGCGGCGATCGATGAACTGAAGGAGCTGCACGCGCAGGGCGGCTGTCCCTGCAGCGTTACCGCGCCGGACGGCAAGCCGGTGGAGTATACCTTCTTCCGTCCGCAGCAGTACGGCGAGCAGTACACCATCCGGGAGTGGCCGTCCTTCAACGCAATGCTGGAGGGCTACTACGCCGAGAAGGACCGCGCCGAGCGGCTGCGCACCAAGAGCAAGGAACTGCACAAGGCGGTGCACAATATGTACGACCGCGCTCTGCGCAAGCAGGCAGCCCGGCAGGAGGAACTTGCCGCCAGCGGCAAAAGCGAAAAGCTGCGCCTGTACGGCGAGCTGCTGTCTGCCAACCTCTATCTGGCGCAAAAGGGCATGAAGAGCCTGACCGTGCCCAACTGGTACGATGAGGGCAAAGAGGTGACCATCCCGCTGGATCTGCGGTTCAGCCCCAGCCAGAACGCCCAGAACTTCTTTAAGAACTACAAAAAGAAGCAGACCGCCGCCCGGATGCTGGTAGACCTGCTGGCCGAGGGCGAAAAGGAGATCGCTTATCTGGAAACGGTGCTCTACGAGGTGGAAAGCGCCTCCGGCGAAGCTGCGCTGAACGAGATCCGCATGGAGCTGAAAAATCAGGGCTACCTGAAATACTACAAGCAGCGGGACAAAAAGCAGAAGCCTGCGGACTTCCTGCGCTATACCTCCAGCGACGGCTTTGAGATCCTGGTAGGCCGCAACAATGCCCAGAACGACAAGCTCACCCTGCACACCGCCCGGGGCAAGGACTTATGGTTCCATGTGCAGAAAGCCCCCGGCAGCCATGTTGTGGTCATGAGCCGGGGCGAGGACATCCCGGACACCACCAAGCAGGAAGCGGCGGAGCTGGCGGTCATCCATTCCAGCGCCTACAAGGCGGGCACCGGCGCCAAGGTGGCAGTGGACACCACCGAGGTGAAGAACATCTGGAAAGCAAACGGTGCCAAGCCCGGCATGGTGCTGTACGAGGTGTACACCACCGTTTATATCACCCCGCGTGAGGGGCTGGAAGAGCAGCTGAAGAAGAAATGATTTGAATTTTGGGGTTCTGAAAAGCCCGCGGGCTTTTCAGAACCCTTTTTCACAGGTGAAACGCCCTCTCAGGCGCTCCCGCGCCAGCTCCCCCAAAGGGGGAGCCAAGCTGTTACGTTCGTTGCTGAAGCTTTAAGTGTAATGAGAAAGCTTCCGGCGGTGCTCTTGCCTCTCCCTTTGGGAGAGGTGGATTTGCGAAGCAAAGACGGAGAGGGCGCACGCTGTCAGCCACAATACCCCCTCAGTCTCGCTGCGCTCGCCAGCTCCCCCAAGGGGACGCCTTTCGGCGCTGCCGCAAAGTTTCCCGCCACAGCTAAAGCCGTCCCCTTGGGGAAGGTGGCATCGCCGCAGGCGATGACGGAAGGGGTACTCCCGGGGCAAGCGGCTTTACCCTTGAGCCAGAAACCTTCCGGCAGCGTTCTTGGCTCTCCCTTTGGGAGAGCTGTCAAAGCCGTAGGCTTTGACTGAGAGGGCGTACGCCGTTAGCAGACGGAAGGAGTATCCCTATATAATAGGTATAACCCCCGCCTTTCCCGCCCATACTGATGCTGCAAAGGGGAGCGGGGGAGTTTTCCACCGGCAAAAAGCGCCGGGATTGTGCATCTTGCACAGAAAATACGGCCATTGACAAAACAGAGAAAATAAAAAAGAAAAATCGTAATTTTCTG
>CAKSWQ010000017.1 GCA_934512105.1 uncultured Faecalibacterium sp.
ATCGACTGCGCTGTTGAAAAATTCCATAAGGTCCTCACTTTCTGCCGCTTGTTCTGCGGCACTCAAAATTGTTTTTTTCAAAAAATACCGCCTCATTCGGCGGCTAAATCTTCATCCGGCAGGTCGATTTCGTACAGGTCAAACGGTTCGTCCTGTGCGACCACCTGCCGCCGCTTCCGGCGCAGGGTGGATAAGAACCGGTCCACATCAAAGGTGTTTTTCTTGTCTGCGTCTGCAAGGTACTTGTAGTGCGGGTGCTTGGTGATGCCGAACTTCTCCGAGAAGAACGGCCTCACGCCCCGCAGCTGCAAGATACACCTGCCGCCATCCATGATTGCGATTTCGTCCTCTGACATCAACGCCTTTCCTAGTTTTTGATAGTTCAGTCCATGGGAGGTTTGAGAACCCCGGTTCTCGCTGGTGTTGAAACTGTCGATGGTCTCTTTCCCCAGCGCATCGGAGATCTCTTTGGCATTCTTGCCCCGCCCACTCAAAAAGAGAACAGAATCGCAGTTGTCCGAAATGATTTCGGCTGCATCTTTGTAGATGGCTTTTAGCTGCGACTGGCTCTGCAAAATGATGGATGCCGAGATTTCCCGGCTGCGGATGGTGGCGATCAGCTTGTCGAAGTTGGGAATCTGCCCGATGTTGGCGAACTCGTCCAGAATCAGCCGTACATGGACAGGCAGCCGCCCGCCGTATTTATCATCCGCACGGTCACACAGCAGGTTGATAAGCTGGCTTTGGAGCATGGCGAGAATGAAGTTGAAGGTGGTGTCCGTGTCGCTCATAATCAAAAACAGCACGGTCTTTTCATCCCCGATGGTGTCCAGTTCCATTTCATCGTCCTCCATCAGTTCCCGCACCTCCCGGATGTCAAAGGGGGCTAAACGGGCACCGCAGGAAATGAGGATAGAGGAACGGGTCTTGCCGGCCGACAGCAGAAACTTTTTGTACTGCCGGACGGCGAAGTGGTCCGGGTCTTTCTGTTCCAGCCGCTCAAACATGAGGTCCACCGGGCTTTGAAAGTTCGGGTCATCCTCGCGGGCTTCACTGGCGTTTATCATTTCCAGCAGGGTGGTGAAGTTCATTTCCTCTGCCGGAGCCTCGTACCAGATGTAGCCGATAAGCGCCGTGTAGAACAGCCGTTCCGACTTCACCCAAAAATCTTCCGCTGATTTTTCGCCCTCGCCTTTGGTGTTGACGATAAGCGTATTTACCAGCTTCAGCACGTCCTTTTCCGAGTGGATGTAGACAAAGGGGTTGTACCTCATGGACTTGGAAAAGTTTATCGTGTTCAGGATTTTCACCCGGTAGCCTGCCCGCTGGAACATTTGGCCAGTTTCCAGAACCAGAGTGCCTTTCGGGTCTGTGACCACGAATGAAGTTGGATAGTCGGAAGTGGGAAAACATTGCATGAGGTTGGGCTTCACATAGAAGCGGGTTTTGCCGCTGCCGGAGCCTCCGATTACCAGCACGTTCTTGTTCCGGGCTGTCTTGGGGTCTTTGGGCCGCCCGGTCATGGTCAGGCGTTCTGTCTGGGTCAGCAGGATGTTGTTTTCAAACTTGGGGTCGATGTAGGGGGCAATGTCCTTGGCGGTGCCCCACCGGGCAGAGCCGTATTCTTCACCCTTGCGGTACTTCTTGGCATTCTTGCCTTTGCTGTACACAATGAGCCGGACAGCCATCGCCCCGGCAAGGCCTACGCAGAGGTCAAACGGATGCAGGCTGGGCAGCGGGTTTGCAAAGGCAGCAGAGATGCCGTTCGTCAGGTGGAGCAGCTTTGCCGAAGCATCCACGCCCGCCGCCAGACGGTACGCCTGCCCGCATTTGGCGAACAGGTACACGAACAGCAGATACGGCAGATTCAGCACCAGCAGCTTTTTCAGTTCAGGCTTCATCGTTCCAGCCCCCTTTGCTTGATTTTTTCTTTGGCGCGTTTCGGCTGCTGGGCCGCTTTCTGCTTGGCTGCGGCCAGCACCTTGCGGATGGAGGGCCGCTGCTCCTTGGAGAGCGTTTTGGCGGTGAACTCCCGGAACGCCTGTTCCAGATTGTCCGCATCCTTGGCCTTGAAGATCACGATGTAGTGGGGCGGCTGGGTGGTTTTATCCTTGCGTAAGGTAAAGTCCACGCCGTACTTCTTGGCGCAGGGCTTGAACGCCCCGATATTCGCCTCCGTGACTTCAATATTGGTCAGAGCCGCGCCGTGGGCTTTCAGCTGTTTCAGGCTTTGCTTGCCGTGATGCAGCTTTGGCCCCTTGGCCCGGTGCTGCAAGTATTTTTTCAGCGCAGCTTGCAACGCTTGGGCGGTGAGCTTGCCCGTTTTCATGGACAGAGCAATGGCTTTCTGGGTGACTTCTTCCTGCAATATGAATCCCTCCTTGTTGCAGAAAATTCAGGGCAGCAGCTAGGGCGGAACCACCAGCCGCCGCAGGTAGATGGTGCGCATAGGGTGATGCTCCTTTCGGTCAGGTGTTGGGCGGGCGGCCCCAATCGGGCTGTGCCATATCATGCGCCACAAGGGACGCATAGTAGCTGTTGATGGTGCTGGGCGCATTGAAAAGCATAGCCCGCAGGTATTGCTTGATGTTGCGGACTTTGGTGGTGTTGTCCCGCAGGCAGTCCATGACGAACTCGATGTGATGGCTGTCCAGCTTCAAGAATTTCGCCTTGACCAGCTCTGCCGGGTAATCGTCCCCGGCCACCCGGATGGACTTGCGGGAAGTGCAGACCGTTTCCAGCAGGATGTCCACGATCTCGTCCAGCTGCTCCCGGTCTATCCGGGGATTCTGGATGAGGGTGTCATACTCGATGTTCTCCAAAATCAGGTCCCGGTAGATTTGATAGGCCGCTTCCTTTCGGCTTCCGGTCCGTTCCGGCGGCGGTGCCGCTGCCTCGTCCTCGTCCAAAGGCAAGGGGTTTGGGGAATGGATAGGAATGGAATCGGTATTTAATCCCTCTTTCTTTTGTTTTTCTGTAATTAGTTTATCTTTATTTAATTGCATTGGATTTTCCAACGTAGGGTTTTCCTGCGTGGGATTCTCCAACATTGGATTTTCCAATGTAGGTGAAACCGATGCAGGAACGGGCTGCGGCAGCTCGAAGATCACATAGTCTGCACCGCGCAGCCGCCCTTTCTCGTCCCGTTCTCTGGAACGCTGGATGTAGCCCGCCTGTTCCAGTTCCCGGATGGCCTGCCGTATCGCGTCAATGCTTTCCCGGTTGATACGGGCCAGCCCTTGCAGGGTGTAGTCCCAATCTTCCGGCAGGGAGAGCATTTGGGAGAGTAAGCCTTTGGCTTTCAGGGACAAGGCCCGGTTCCGCAGGTGGTGGTTTGACATGACCGTGTAGCCGCTGTTCTTTTCTACCCGAAAAACTGCCATTTCACGGATGCCTCCTTTCTGTTTTTGGGCAAAGAAAAAGCCGCAGGCTTTTTGTGAAAGTCTGCGGCTATGCCGATTGTTAGATATTCAATTCTTTGTGTTTCCGCACTCCATATCAATTACCACCGAAACAGTAATGTGATTTTCAATGCGTTTGTTGCGGAGTTTATCGCCCTCGCCATCGAACACAACGTGACGAGAAAATAACGTAAAACGAAGGATTTCTACTAGATTTCTCTTTGTAGCGAAACTATCGCTTCGACATGCTTCGTCCTCGGGAACAGATCCACCGGCTGCACCTTCTCAGCATGATACCCATTCTTCTCCAGCCATGCGGCGTCTCGGGCGGCAGTGGCAGGGTTGCAGCTGACATACACCACCCGGCGGGGTGCCATGCGCACCACGGCGGAAAGGGTGGCTTCATCGCAGCCCTTGCGGGGCGGGTCCAGCATTACGATGTCCGGGTGCAGGCCCTCGGCGGCCAGCTGGGTGGCAGCCTGACCGGCATCGGCGCAGAAAAAGCGGCTCTTGGCGGCTGCGGCCTCGCCCATGCGGGCGGCGTTGGCCTTGGCGCTCTCGATGGCCTCCGGCACGATCTCTACGCCGATCAGCTCCCGGCATTGATCGGCCATGGAAAGGCCGATGGTGCCCATGCCGCAGTAGAGATCCAACAGCGCGTCATCTGGGGTGAGCTGTGCGTACTGTGCGGCAACGCCGTACAGCCGCTCGGCGGCCAGCGTATTGACCTGATAGAAGGACAGCGGCCCCAGACGCACCGGTACGCCGCAAAGGGTGTCCTCAATGTAGCCCGGGCCGTACAGGATGTGGTTCTCGCTGCCCAGAATGACGTTGGTGTTTTTGGCGTTGACATTGAGTAGGATGGTGCTGATAGCGGGGAACTGCTCTCGCAGTACGGCACAGAGCTGCTCTGCGTGGGGCAGCTTTGCCCGGGTGCATACCAGACACACCATGATCTGCCCGCTGTGCGCGCCGCGCCGCAGGAAAATGTGCCGCACCAGCCCCTTGCCGCTCTGCTCGTCGTAGGGGCGGATGCCCTGCTGCGCAAAAAAGGCGCACAGCGCGTTGCCGATCTCGTTCAGCACGCCGGGCTGCAGCTTGCAGTCCGGGCAGGGGACGATGCGGTGGGTGCGCCCGGCGTAGAAGCCGATGCAGGGCACACCGTTCTTATCCACGCCCACCGGGAACTGCACCTTGTTGCGGTAGCGGTCTACCTCCGGGGAGGGCAGAATGTCCAGCACCGGCACCTCCAGCCCGCCGATGCGGCGGAAAGCATCCAGCACGCTTTCCTGTTTGGCGCGCAGCTCAGCGGCGTAGTCCAGATGCCGCAGGCTGCACCCACCGCAGGGACCTGCCACCGGGCAGTCCACCGGGACGCGATCCGGCGAGGGGGTGAGCAGCTCGTCCAGAATGCCAAAGGCATACCGGCCGCAGTCCTTTACGATGCGCACCCGGGCTTCGTCCCCCGGGGCAGTGCCGGGCACGAATACGGCCTCGCCATCGGCACTGTGGGCAACGCCGCTGCCGTCGCTGGAAAGGCGCTCGATGCGCAGGGTAAGGATCTGGTTTTTCTGTAAAGGCATGGTTTCTCCTTGTGTGATGGGCTCAGGTTACGGTTGGGCAGGGTTTGCCGGGTCGGCGTCCTGCTGGGCGGCAAAATACTTGCTGGGCGGCACGCCCTTGGCGCGCTTGAACACCCGCGAGAAATAGAATTGGTCAAAAAAGCCTACCGACACCGCCACCTCCGCAATGGAAAGGCTGCCGGCGCGCAGCAGCTTGCAGGCTTCGTTGATGCGGTACTCGGTTAGGTAGTCGATGGGGCTCTTGCCCACATTCAGCATGAACACCCGGTACAGGTGGCTGCGGGAAACCCCCACGCTCTTGGCTACGTCATCAATGGAGATGTCGTGGGAGTAGTTGAACTGGATGTATTTGATGGCGTTCAGCACATACTGGCTGGAGGAGGAGGCCGTGTGGGGCTTGCCTGCGCTGGTCTCCCGCATTAAAGCGGCGATAAACAGGTACAGATACCCCACCATGGCGGCTTCGTCCTGCGGCTGCAATCCGCGGGAGGAATAGATGTTATTTAGAGCTGCCCGCATCCCATCCGGGTCGCTGGTGTGGTGCACAGGGGCATCATCTGTAAAGGGCAGCTGTGCAGCCAACTTGTGGGCACAGGCACCGTTAAAGCCCACCCAGCTGTACTCCCATGGCTGCTGCTCATCGGCGGTATAGCGGATCAGCTGGCTGGGGCGGGCGAAGAACAGGTCGCCCTCGCTTACCTCCCAAGTGCGGCCGCCCACCTCAAAGATGCCCTTGCCGGATACCACCAGATGGATCAGGTAGTGGTCGCGGATGCCGGGACCCCATGTCTGACCCGGAGCGCAGCGCTCCAAGCCGCAATTGAAGATGGACAATTCAATGTTGTTGGTGTAATTCTGCTTAAAGGATTGCTTATAAACGTCTGGCATGGCAGCTTTACCTCCGTCCTGTCACATTCTGCACCCAGTATACCATAGAACGCCCTGCAAATTCAACAAAAGTACATCTTATTCTTTGCGCCTGACGCCGAAATTTGGATTTTTGGGTCAAATAAATTGAAAAAAGGCCCGAAATGCATTACAATAGACAAAAAAAGCAGAATCGTTTATTCTGGAGGGGAGGAGCTGTCATGGCCACCAGTGCACAACTCAGAAAACAGATCCTGCAGGGCAGCTGGGACGCCGCACTTGCTGCACTTTATGGGGCAGACCCGGCGGTGCTGCAGCGGCAGCGCGGGCGCTATGCGGCTGCGCTGGAGCAGTTCGAGCTGTATTTCGGCCCCGGCCGGCAGGTGCAGGTGTACTCTGCACCCGGGCGCGCAGAGCTGGGCGGCAACCACACGGATCATCAGGGCGGCTACGGCCTTGCGGCGGCGGTCACGCTGGATCTGGTGGCGGTGGCAGCTCGCAACACGGATGGCTATGTGCGGGTCAAGTCCCGGGGTTTCAACAAGCTGGATGTTATTGATCTTGCCACCGCAGAGCCGCAGGCAGGGGAGAGCACCCACTCGGCCAGCCTGATCCGGGGCATTGCCGAGGGCTTCCGCGCGGTGGGTAAGCAGATCGGCGGCTTTGACGCCTATACCGCCAGCGATGTGCTGCGGGGCTCCGGGCTGTCCAGTTCGGCGGCGTTCGAGATGGGCATGGCTTCCATCTGGAACGAGGAATACAGCACCGGGCTGACCTCGGCAGAGCTGGCCGGCATTTGCCAGTATGCGGAAAACACCTATTTCGGCAAGCCCAGCGGCCTGCTGGATCAGCTGACCAGCGCGGTGGGCGGCATTATTTTTGCGGATTTTGCCGATCCGCGCACCCCAAAAATCGAAAAGCTCCACGCAGACGGTCTGCTGCCGGAGGGAATGTTCCTCTGCGTTACCGATACCCGGGGCAGTCACAGCGAACTGACCGGTGAGTTTGCAGCCATCCGGCAGGAGATGGAGCAGGTGGCTGCGTGCCTTGGCAGGCCGCTGCTGGGTCAGGTGGAGGAGCGCGCGTTCTGGGCGGCACTGCCTGCCCTGCGCAGCCGCTGCGGAGACCGTGCGGTGCTGCGGGCGATCCATTATTTTGAGGAGAACGCCCGCACGCTGGCGCAGCGGGATGCACTTTATGCAAAGCAGTTCCCGGTATTTGCAAGGCTGGTGAAACAGAGCGGACAGGCTTCCTTTGCGCTGTGCCAGAACGTGTACTGCACAGCGGATGTGCGGCATCAGGGGCTGTCCGTAGCGCTGGCCCTGAGCCAGAGCATTTTGCAGGGCAGCGAGGGCGCGTGGCGGATGCAGGGCGGCGGCTTTGCAGGCACCATCCAGGCTTATGTGCCCGGGCGGCTGCTCGGGCGGTACCATACAGCCATCGAGCGGGTGTTCGGGCAGGGCAGCTGCTATGTGCTGCGCCTGCGGGAGCAGGGCGCAGTCCGTGTGATCTGAACAAAACAAAAAGCCGTGCATGGCCGGAATGCTCCGGGATGCACGGCTTTTTTTATGGCTTACTGTTGCAGCGAAAAAGGCTGGGGGAGAGCGTTGGTGACCGGCTGTTCATCTCGCTGCTGCGTATTATCCAGATACTGGGCGGCAGTGACGGTAGCCTCGCGGGTGATGCCAAGCAAGCGGCCGAGCTGCTGAGAGAGCTTGATGCCGGTCTGCACACCTGTCTTGACCATGCGGAAAAGCAGCATGGGCACAAAAGTGAAGGAGAAAGAGATCAGCCCGCCGTCCCAGAAGAAATCGTTGAAGTGCAGGTTGTCAAAAAAGCTGCTGAAAGCATCGCCGAATTCGCCACCGCCAAAGGCGGCGCGCTGCTCCTCGGGGGAGAGGGCTGCGTAGGAAGAAGGCAGCTGAAGCTTTTTCATAAATAAGAACACTCCTTTCCGGGTCGATTGAAGATCAGCACAGAGCTACCAGTGTGGGCAGGCAATTCTGCTGTTCAGCGGCCTCCTGCTCAGCCTTTTTGCTGGCCTGAATTTCGTCGATCGTACTCTTAAAGGCGTCCACAAGGTTCTTGACGGAGAGATAGATGCTGCGCGCCTGACAATAGGCATAATAACCGCCCAGACCGGCCAGACCGACCGTGGCGACCTTGCTCCAGGTGTTCAGCTTGCCCCAGTAGTGTCCCACGGCATCACCAACGCCCAAACCGTCGTTCAGGGCATTCTGCATACCGGAGACTGCGCCTTGGAACGCATAGCGCCCCATCACGCCCAGCAGGTTTACCGTAACATTGATGCCAAAGGCCATGACCTGCTCCGGGGTAATGTTGATGGAAAGGGCACCGCCCTCGGTGTAGGTCATCTCCTCGGCAGAGAGCACAGAGTAGCCGGCAGGCAGCTGCAGCGGGCGCTGATATGTATGATCCATGATGGAAAACTCCTTTCGCACACAGAACTCCCCAAGGGGCAGTTCATCTAGTAACTGAATTGTAGCATATCTGCACAAAAATGACAAGAGAGCGCGGGTTTAAAAACCATGATACATTTGTGAATATATTGTGACACTGTACTGTAAAATTGACCTGAATACGCCACAAACAGGAAAAACACCTGCTTTTTTACGGCGAAAAAATGTTGTAGCAGAAACGTGCTGAAAAGCTGCCAACAACAAAGGCATCTGCCTGTACCCGCTGTGCAGGACGCAGCAGCGGGCAAAGCAGATGCCTTGTGTTGTTTTACAGGAAAAGGGGGTCACAGTTTTTCCGGCACGCGCTCATACAACGTGGTCAGTTCGGCGATATGCCCGGCCAATGCAGCGGGCAGGGGCTGCGCCAGACGCCAGCGCCAGTTTGCGCCCTGCGTGCTGGGGGTGTTGATGCGAGCCTCGCTGCCCAGATGCAGCCAGTCTGCCAGCGGGATGATGGCAGTGTCCGAAACGCTGGCAAGGCAGGCACAGATCATACCCTCGGTCAGGGTCTCCGGTGTGCAGCGCAGATACCGGCAGGCGTATGCTACGTCCTCGGCGCTGGCGTTGCTGCGCCAGCCCTCGGTGGTCACATTGTCGTGGGTGCCGGTGTACACCACACTGTTGCGGGGGTAGGTGTGGGGCAGGTAGTTGCCCGACTCCCGGCTGTCGAAAGCAAACTGCATGATCTTCATGCCCGGGTAACCGCTCTCGGCCAGCATGGCCTTCACCTCCGGGGTCAAAAAGCCCAGATCCTCGGCGATGATATTGCCGCCGCCCAGCGCCTGCTGCATGGCGTGGATAAAGTCCCGGTCGGGGCCTTTTTCCCAGTGACCGCCCGCAGCCGTGGTGTTTTCGGCAGGGATGGAATAGTAGCTTTCAAAGCCCCGGAAGTGATCGATGCGCACCACATCGTAGATGGAGGTGGCGTGCTTCATGCGCCGCTTCCACCAGTCAAAGCCGGTGGCCTTGTGGGCGGGCCAGTCGTACAGCGGGTTGCCCCACAGCTGGCCGTCTGCCGCAAAGGCATCCGGCGGACAGCCGGCTACATGGGTCAGGTGCATCTGTCCATCAGTCTGGAACAGCTCCGGGTGGGTCCACAGGTCGCTGGAATCCGGGCTGACATAAATGGGAATATCACCCACCAGCAGGACACCCTTGCGGTTGGCGTAGGCCTTCAATGCATTCCACTGGGTGTAGAAGAAGAACTGCACCGCCTTGTGGTAGCAGATCTGGTCGGCCAGCCGTGCCTTTGCGGCGGCAATGGTCTCCGGCTCCCGGCAGCGCAGGGCGTCCGGCCAGTCGGCAAGGCCTGCCTGTCCCTGCTCGGCCTTCACAGCCATGAACAGGGCGTAATCCTCCAGCCAGAAGCTCTGCGCTGCGCAGAAGGCTTCATAAGCAGGGGAGGGGGCGGCCAGCAGCCGGTCGGCGGCCTTTTTCAGCAGTACCGGGCGCTGATTGTACAGTGCACCGTAGTCAACAGTGTCCACCGGCTGCGCGGAAGGGATCTCCTCGGCGGTCAGATAGCCATCTGCCGCCAGCAGCCGATAATCGATAAAGTAGGGGTTTCCGGCAAAGGCGGAAAAGCTCTGGTAGGGGCTGTCGCCATAGCCGGTAGGGCCGATGGGCAGGATCTGCCAATAGGTCTGCTTTGCCTCGGCCAGAAAATCAACGAATGCGGTCGCTTCACTGCCCAGCGTACCGATGCCAAAAGGCCCCGGCAGACTGAACACCGGCATCAAAATGCCGCTTGCACGCATACCGTGCACCTCCTTAGCCCTTTACAGCACCGGCCACGACACCCTCGATGATGTACTTCTGGCAGGTCATGTAGAGGATAATAATGGGGATGATCGCAATGATGATGCAGGCCATCATGGGAGCCAGCTCCACGCGGCCGTAGCCGCCGCGGAAATACTGGATGGCCATGGGGATGGTGCGGTACTTCTTGATATCCAGCACCAGCGTGGGCAGCAGGTAGTCGTTCCATACCCACATGGTCTCCAGAATGGCAGTGGAGATCATGGTAGGCTTCAGGATGGGGAACACGATCTTGAAGAAGATCTGGATGGGGTTGCAGCCGTCGATCATGGCTGCTTCCTCGATCTCCATGGGCACGCTCTTCATGAAGCCGGTGAACATGAACACCGCCAGACCGGCACCGAAGCCCAGATAGATGATGCAGATGTTCCAAGGGGTGTTCAGCTTCAGCTGGTCAGCGGTCTTGGAAAGGGTGAACATGACCATCTGGAAGGGGACGACCATGGAGAACACGATTAACAGGTTCATGAACTTGCTCAGCTTATTGTTTACACGGGTCAGGTACCAACCGGTCATAGAGCAGCACAGCAGGATCAGCACCACACTGCTGATGGTGATCAGAAGGCTGTAACCCATACTGGAGAGGAAGTTCATCTTGGTCACGCCGTAAACGTAGTTGCGCAGACCGGCAAAAGTCTCGGCGGTGGGCAGACGGAACACCGTAGAGGTGGTAAAGCTGCCTTCGGTTTTCAAGCTGTTCAGCAGGATCAGTACGATGGGGTAGATCCACAGCAGGCACAGCACCGCCATTATAATAACAAAGAGGGCGTCCCAAGTTCTTTTCTGTTTCGACATTACTGCTGCACCTCCTTAGAGCGGGTAAAGTGGAGCTGGATCAGCGAGATGACCACCACGATCAGGAAGAACACAACAGCCTTTGCCTGACCGATGCCCTTCCACTGCGCACCGGAGCGGCCGTAGAAGGTGTTGTAGATGTTCAGAGCCAGCATTTCACTTGCGTTGGCGGGCTCGCCTGCGGTCAGGGCCACGTTCTGGTCGAACAGCTTGAAGCTGTTGGTCAGGGTCAGGAAGGTGCAGATGGTCACGCTGGGCATGACCATGGGGATCTTGATCTTGAACAGGATCTCGCGGTCGTTGGCACCGTCGATCTTAGCCGCCTCGATCAGGTCGCCGGGCACGCTCTGCAGGCCGGCCACATAGATGATCATCATGTAGCCGATCTGCTGCCAGCACATCAGGATGACCAGACCGACAAAACCGGCCTTGGCATCCAGTGCCAGCAGGGGCTTCTGCAGGTTCGCCAGCACGCCGTTGAGCAGGATCTGCCAGATATAGCCCAGCAGGATGCCGCCGATCAGGTTGGGCATAAAGAACACAGTACGGAAGATGTTGGTGCCCTTGATGCCGCGGGTCAGCACCAGCGCAATGGCAAAGGCGCACACGTTGATGAGCACGGTGCTCACCACGGTAAAGACCGCCGTAAAGCCGAAAGCATGCAGGAAGGTGGAATCCTGAAATACCGAGATGTAGTTCTGGATGCCCACAAAGGTGGTTTTGGAAACGGTAGTGAACCGCTGGAAGGACAGATAGGTGCCCCAGATAAAGGGCCAGATGAAGCCGATGATAAAGGCGACCAGAGTAGGCAGCACAAATATCGGCCAGTATTTACTAATGGCTTTTTGCATGATATACCTCCTGAGGGAGCTGTCTGATAAAAAGGAAAGGAGGCGGGCGAACTTTTCGCCCGCCTCCCGTTTTAATTCCTAGGGAGATCTCCGGTCAAAGGCTTAGCCGTTGGCCAGCTTGTACTCCTTGGCCCAGCCATCCACAAATGCGGTGACAACATCGTCCCACTTGCCGGTGCCTGCTGCGTATGCAGTCAGAGCGCTGCCCACGCCGTTCTTCCACTCCTCGGAAGGCATGGTGGAGAAGCACCAGTCAACACTGGTCTTGCCGTCGGCCACATACTCGTTTGCAATGGTGATCAGGGGGTTGGTGGAGTCCTTAGCCTTCTTGAAGGGGATCACGAAGCCCATGTCGTCTGCCATAGCAGAAGTGCCCTTGTCGGAAGTGACACACCAGTACAGGAAGTCCAGAGTAGCCTGAATGTCAGCCTCGGAAGAGGTGTTGTTGACGCACCAGAAGTTCTCGGAACCGGTGCACAGACCCTGATTCTCCTCGCCGTCCACGCCGATGTAGATGGGCAGCATACCCAGATTGTCATCGCCCAGATCCTTCACATCGCTGTAAGCCCAGGTGCCGTTCTGGTAGAACACGGCCTTCTTGCCCACGAACTCAGCCACTGCATCGTTGCCGGTCTTGGAAGCCAGCAGCTTGGGATCGCAGGTGGAATCGGTGATGTACAGATCCCAGATCTGCTTGTAGTTGTCCAGATAGGTGCCCTTGATGGCGTCGGTGGAGCCGATGCCGTCTGCCTTGTACTCGTAGTAGATGGGCAGGTTTGCCAGATGGGTCTTGAAGCGCCAGTCAGAAGAACCATCCATACCGGCAGAGGTGAAAGCACCTTCCACGCCCAGCTCAGCCTTGCGAGCCTGAATGTCGTCAGCAACCTTCTTCAGGTCAGCGAAGCCCTTGATGTCCTCCTGCTTGTAACCGGCGGCGGTCAGCAGTTCCTTGTTGTAGATGATGCCGTAGGTCTCGATGACGTATGCAATGCTGGTAACAGCGTCGCCGTCCTTCAGTGCAAAGGAGTCGCTGGTCAGCTCGCCGTAGACAGGGCTGCCGGACAGATCGTAGCAGTAATCCTTCCAGTTAGCCAGACCCACAGGGCCGTTCACCTGGAACAGGGTGGGAGCCTCGCTCTTTTCCATCTCGCTCATCAGGGTGGTCTCGTACTGGCCGGAAGCAGCGGTAACAACGGTCACGGGCACGCCGGTCTCCTCGGTGTAGACCTTGGCCAAATCCTGCCAAGCCTGATCCTGCTCGGGCTTGAAGTTCAGGTAGTAGACCTTGCCGTCTGCCTTTGCAGCGGTGCTGGAAGCAGCGGTAGAACCGGCAGCAGAGGAAGCGGTGCTGCTGGAAGAGCCGCCGCAGGCAGCCAGACCCAGAGCAGCGGCAGAAACGCCGGCGGCCTTCAGGAAGTTACGACGAGTGATCATCTTTTTCATAATAAGTTCTCCTTCTTATTAAAATTACAGATCAACTATATACTCTCCGTCCCTCGACGGAGGGGATACTAAATTAAATCGCCCTTACGCTTTCGCCCTGCTGCAATTCCGGCTGCAAGGTCACGGTCTGGGCGGGGGAGCCATGCTCGATCTGCCGCACCAGCAGTTCAATGCTTTGCAGCGCGATCTGCTCGCTGGGCTGGACGATGGTGGTCATCACTGGCACGCAGTAGCGGGACATCGTGATGCCGTCAAAGCCGATCACTGAAACATCTTCCGGCACCCGGAACCCGGCGCTCACCAGCGCCCGGATGGCACCAAAGGCGATGACGTCGCTCATGGCAAACAGAGCGGTGAACTCTGCCCGGCGGGCCAGCAGGCTGTTCATGGCATGGTAGGCAGACTCGAAATCGTAGTTGGACAGACCGTACAGCTTATCGTTGAACAGGATGCCCGCATCCTCCATGGCCTGCTGTGCGCCCTTGCGGCGCATCACGCTGGGGTAGCTGGTCACCGGGCCGCCCAGAACGGCGATCTTGCGGTGTCCCTGCCGGATGAGGTAGTCCACAGCGGTATAGGCCGCTGCCCGGTCATCCACGCCCACCATGGATAGGTTGGGAAAATCCAGCTCGTCCGTGACAAGCGTGGTGAGTACCGAGGGAACATTGATGCTGTCAAAGCCCCGTTGGAAGTTGGCCACGCTGCCGCCCAAGAAGATGATGCCCTTGGGCTTGATCTCCCGCAGGATCTTTTCGGCGGCGTCGATCTCGTTGGCGTTCTCGTCCAGATAAGAGACGATGCCGTTGTACCCGTACAGGGTGGCGGCGCGCTGGAGCTGCACCAGAAAATCCGAGAAGAAGATGTTCCGGGTGCCCTTTACCACAAACACAAGACTGCGGGACTGCTGGATCTTCAGCTGTCGGGCGTTGGTGTTGGGCACGAACCCGGCCTCCCGCATCACCTTCAGAACGTGCTCCTTGGTCTCCGGGCGGACATCCGGCCTGTCGTTGATCACACGGGAGATGGTGCTGACGGAGCAGCCGCTGATCCGTGCGATATCCTTGATGGTCAGGTTTGCCATGTCGGCGAGCCTCGCTTTCTGAAAGTGTTTCGGGAACGTTGTCGGGAACGTTTCCAGTGACATTAGTATGGCACATTTTGTATAAAAAATCAATATAGGTGATGTAACTTTGTACAACGTGTGCAATGAAATGCCCTGCGTTTGTGCAGTTTGATTTGAATGCAAAGCAGCCAGACTGCAAAAACCGAAAATTCCCGGTACAAGTCAGAACAGACCGGAAATTATCGTACCGCTTTGTAACTTTTTGCGCGGAAAAACGCTTTCCGATACGCAGCTGAATGTGCTATACTATGTGAAAAAAGAGGGGGTGAAATGCTATGATCTTATCCTTACAGGGCTGCATGGCAGTGGGAAAGACCACGGCAGCCCGCTATCTGGAACAGCACTGCCAACAGGTACAGGTCTGCTTTGAGGACAACGCTGCCGTCCTTGCAGAGATAAAGCAGCGTGGGCTGAATAAGAACAGCTATGCGGACTATCTGGAGATCCAGCGGCTTTTTTTGCGCAACGAGCTGCGCCGCGGGCAGGAAGCAAAAAAATACCCCCACGCCGTGATGGATTTTGGCGCGGAGGAGATCGAGTTCTACACCTTGAACTATCCCAAAAGCAGGGGGTTGGATTGGGATATCGAAGCGATTCGGCAGGCCTTAGCCCCGGAGCTTGCAGCGGTGCAGGCTTGTATGCCGGAGCGCATTCTGTTTCTGGACGCTTCCGAAGCCGTCCTGCGTGCCCGTAAAGCGGGAGATACCACCCGTTCCCGGGAATTCTTTGCGTATTACCTGAACCATCTTCTGCCGCTGAAACGGGAATGGTTCCGGGAAAAGAAAAATGTGACCTTTCTGCTTACGGACGGCCTGACCGCAGCAGAGGTAGGGGAGTGCGTTGTGCACTATTGCAAAAAAGCCCTCCTGCTGCAGGAGGGCCAATAAAGGCTGTAAAGTGTTTTCAGGACAGAGAAGGGTGCTGATAGGGAGCCGGTTCCGGGCCGCAGTACAGACCGTAGGGGTCGGCGATCCAGTAGGTGCCGTCAATGTTCACGCGGCACCACTGGTGCGAATATTTGCCCTCGTTAACGTGCTCATAGGGGATGCCCAGAATGTTCAGGCAAAGGCCGACTGCCCGGGCACAGCCGGAACAGGACGCTGTATGCAGAACAAAGTATCCATAGGGGTCGTTGTAGTGCTTGGCACCCATGGAATAAGTCATCTGGGTGTCGAACATTTCGCGCAGACCGCTTGTGATATATTCAAGCTGCATTTCCCGGCTCATCAGGCAGAGCGGAGTTACAAATTCCAGCGCGGCATTGTAGGCAGCCTCAAATTCGGCATCGGTCATTTTGCATTTCAGGCTTTTGTAATTGGCCAGTTTTTTCAAAGGAACAGGAGTCCATATTTTGGCCAGCTGCTCATCAGTGAGCTCCAGAGTATCATCACCGGGAATGCCATCGGCGGAAGGCTGCCGGCCTTCTGCTGCACCGTGCTGCAGATAATGCAGCAGCATGGCACCTTCGTCGTTGCCGTATGCAGCAGCAATGTCTGGGTAGGTGGCGGCATAAAATACCGGGTCGAAGCTGGAAACTGCAAAGGTGGATACGCTAAGCTGTGTGCAGAGCGCAGTGCTGAGAATAAGAGCCGCAAGTTTGAGATGTTTTCGCTTCATGATTTCTACCTCCTGAAAAATTATAGGGGATACTCCCAATAGCAGTATAGCACATTTGGCAGAAAATGCAAAACAAAAAAAGCGCTCTCACCTTGTCATCGGTAAGAGCGCTTCGCTGATTGCTGATTATTTTGATCGGGTTAGTTTTTTAAAGATTAGTCGCTGACGTAGGGCATCAGAGCAACGTGACGAGCACGCTTGATGGCGATGGTCAGTGCGCGCTGATGATAAGCGCAGGTGCCGGTCACACGGCGGGGAATGATCTTAGCACGCTCAGAGACGTACTTACGCAGACGGGGCACGTCCTTGTAATCGATGGTGTCGATGCGATCGACACAGAAGCTGCAAACCTTCTTGCGGCCGCGACGCATGGGGCGTGCGGGGCGAGAGCCTTCGGTTCTTTCAAAAGCCATTGCTTATTACCTCCTATTGGATTTTTAACGGATGGACCGTTTCGTGTCAGAACGGCAGGTCATCGCTGTCGTCAATAACGGCGAAGTCATCTGCATTGCCGGCAGAGTAGCTGGGAGCTGCCTCCACAGCAGCCGGGCGGGCAGGCGCTGCGTTCTGGTAGGACGGAGCGGCATTCTGGTAGCCGTTTCCGTCACCTGCATTGCTGCTCTTGGGGCCTGCAAAGTTGATGTTGCTGGCAACCACCTCAACGGCGGTGCGGTTTGCGCCGGTCTTATCCTGATACTGACGGGACTGCAAACGGCCGTCCACAACGATCAGGGAACCTTTCTGGAAATAGCGGCAGACGAACTCGGCCTGCCGATCCCATGCAACCACATCAATCCAGTCCGCCACGCTCTGCCCATTGGCATCGCGGCGCCCGCGATCGCAGGCAATGCGGAACGAAGCGACGTTCTTGCCGGTAGTGGTCTGACGCATTTCAGGGTCACGCGCAAGGCGACCCATGATAGCAACAACATTCAACATAGTACGGTCTCCCTTTCTGTCACAGAAGAATTACTCCTCGTGAGCAATGATCAGGCTGCGCATAACGCCTTCGGTGATCTTGTACACACGGTCCAGCTCAGCGGGGAAGCTGGGCTCGCTGGTGAAGTTGATCACGGTGTAGACGCCCTCTTCCTCGTCGTTGATAGGGTAGGCCAGACGGCGCTTGCCCCACTCGTCGATAGAATCGATCGTACCGTTAGCCTCGATCAGGGACTTGAACTTACCCACCAGAGCGGCGGAAGCCTCCTCATCGAGAGCGGCGCTGGTAATCAGCATGGTTTCGTACTTTGCCATTTTTGTAGCACCTCCTTTTGGACTTGAGGGCCCTGCGGATCTGCAAGGCCAAGGGTACACAGGCTGCGGCATCGCGGCCTGTGCGGCGTGTCTGTTCAGACAGCAACTTATTATAGCAAGCTTCTTTGCTTCTGTCAAGCTTTTTCGACAAAAAGAACGATAAAAAATGTTTTGCATTTTTTAGTAAAAAGGACTATAATGTAGACAATTTCCCTGCAATATGGCAGGGCCGGGGCTCCGGCAGTGCAGGGAAGTGGGAAAAATAAAAGGAGGGTAATCCATGTATTCCTTGTTTCGAGATCTGGCAATCATCATCTTAAGCGCGAAATTCTTTGGTCTGCTGGCACGCAAGTGTAAGGCTCCGCAGGTGGTGGGCGAGATCATCGCCGGCCTGCTCATCGGCCCCTGTGTGCTGAATCTGGTGCAGATCAGCGATTCGATCTCCATCTTTGCAGAGATCGGCGTTGTGATGCTCATGTTCACCACCGGCCTCGGCACCAACCTGAAGGAGCTGATCAAGGCCGGCCCCATCGCCACCCTGATCGCCACCGTTGGCGTGGCTGTGCCTCTGGTGGGCGGCACCTTATTATATGGTGCGTTCTACGGCTTTGCCGCAGTGGGCAGCCCGGAGTTCTACCGGGCGCTGTTCATCGGCACCATCATGACTGCCACCAGCGTGTCCATCACGGTGGCAACCCTGCAGGAGCTTGGGCACCTGAAGAGCTTTCTGGGCACCACCATCGTCAGCGCTGCTGTCATTGATGATGTCATTGGCATCGTAGTGCTCACCTGTGTGCTGGGCGCCAGCAGCGGCACCGGCACAGGTCTGGGCAAGGTGCTGTTCAACACCCTGCTGTTCTTTGCCACCGCATTGGGCGTTGGCCTTGTGGTGCACTACGCCATGAAGTGGCTGGATCAGCGCAACCCCCACACCCAGCGTATCACTATTGTAAGTATGGCGTTCTGCTTTGCCATGGCCTATATCGCCGAGGAGTACTTTGGTATTGCCGATATCACCGGCGCTTACATTGCAGGTATCGTGCTGTGCACCATGGATGACGCACCCTATGTGGAGCGCCGGGTGGATATCAGCAACTATGTCCTCTTTGCGCCCATCTTCTTTGCCTCCATCGGCCTTAAGACCGATATCAGCGGCCTGACCCCGGAGATCTTACTGTTCTGCGTCTGCTTTGTGGTCGTGGCACTGATCACCAAGATCATCGGCTGCGGTCTGGCAGCAAAGCTCTGCCGCTTCAACTGGGACGACTCTTTGAAGGTCGGTGTCGGCATGATGACCCGCGGCGAGGTGGCACTGATCGTGGCACAGAAAGGTCTGGCCATCGGCGTGGTAGATCCGGTCTACTTTACTGCCGTGATCCTGCTGATCGTGGTGTCCAGCGTGGCTACCCCGCTGGCACTCAAGGCCATGTTCACCAAATGCCCGCCCGTGCCGCATCCCAGTCAGGCAAAATAAATCGGGTTTGTATTTGGGGTTCGGAAACACCTGCGGGAGTTTCCGAACCCTTTTTTCATCTGAATAAAAACAGGGCTGCTGCACGAAACTATGTGCAGCAGCCCCGTTTTTATAGTTTACACAGCATCTTTACAGCGTTTTGCAGAACTCCTTCAGGTAGGCGCGGAACTCCTCGCCGATCTCGGGATGCTGCAATGCCAGCTCCACCTGCGCCTCCACGACCTTGAGCTTGTTGCCCATATCGTAGTGCTTGCCGGTGAACTCCACAGCGGTCATGCCGCCGCGGGTGCGGGCATACTCTGCCATGGCATCGGTCAGCTGGATCTCGCCGCCGGCACCGGGCTTGGTGTTGGCAAGGATCTCGTAGATCTCCGGGGTCAGCAGCACACGGCCCAGAATAGAATAGTTGCTGAACTCCTGCCCCTTCTTGGGCTTCTCGATCATATCATCTACAAAGAAGTAGTTGTCGTGGAGGGGAGTGGTCTTTAAGCTGCAATAGCGGCTCACATCCTCCCAAGGCACAGCAGACACACCGGCAGCCGGGCGGCCGAACTCCTCGTAGGCGCGGATCAGCTGGGCGCAGACCGGATCCTCGCCCCAGATCACGTCATCGCCGTAGATGACCACAAAGGGATCATCGCCGGTAAAGGCCTTGGCGGTATTGACCGCATGACCCAGACCCAGCGTCTCCTTCTGGCGCACGAACAGGATGTTGGCCATATTGGCAATGCCCAGACACTCTTCCAGCATCTTTTCCTTGCCGGGCTTGGCCAGCTTTTCCTCCAGCTCGGGGCTGCGGTCAAAGTGATCCTCGATAATGCTCTGGTTGCGGCCCAGAATGATCAGGATATCGGTAATGCCGGAGCGGACGGCCTCCTCCACCAGATACTGGATGGCGGGCTTGTCCACGAGGGGCAGCATGCCCTTGGGCATTGCCTTGGTAGCGGGCAGCACACGGGTGCCAAGACCCGCAGCCGGAATGACAGCTTTGGTGACTTTTTTCATAATGATTCTCCCATATTCTCATTTTATACACGGCAAACCGCGTTTTTCAGCAGGATCCCCATCCTGCGTGAAACATATTAGATAAAGGTGCCTACCAGTGCGTTCAGGTCCGGCCCCAGCAGCATGGAGCAAAGGCTGCCAACGATCATCAGCAGAATGAACGCACCGATGCAGGCTGCAATGCTGACACCACCCTGTGCGTTCAGCACGGCACGACGCTGCTCCGAATCCGGGAACTCGGCACGGATGCGGCGGATGCGCGCCGCTGCGCTGCGGCGGTAAAACCACTTGCCGTACAGCCCCCGCACCAGCATCAGCGCAAAGCTGAGAAGGGACATGATGCGGCTCAGCACTACCAGCGTAGAGGCGCTGATCCCGGCGGTCAGCGGGCTGCCAGTGGTCTGCATCATGCTAATTAAGGTTGGAACGAACAGCAGCAGTTCTGCGGCCAGAAAGCCGAAGGCGGGCTTCCATGCCTTGCGATAGAAAAAGTAGAAGGGACCGAACAGCAGCGCCGAAAAGCTCATGGAGATCTTGGAGTGGCGCAGCTGCATCTGGCTGTAATCGTTCAGGTAGACCGGCGCGGCCGTGCCGATAAAATCCACCCAGTCCTGATAAGGAATACCGTCGATCAATTCGTCGCTGCCAAAGGCGGCGCGCACATTGCGGTGCACCGGGTCAACGACCTTTTCAGTAAAATTGCGGTACATCTCGTCCCGGTACATCCCACTGTAATCAAAATCCCGGTTCTGCTCGGCGCTGGCGGCAGCACGGTCGTTGGGCTGCTCTGCGCTCTCAGGGGGCAGGGCGGCGCCGCAGCAGCGGCAGATACTCTCGCTGCGCAGGGTGCGCTCCCCACAGGCGGGGCAGGTGCGCAGCTGTGCATCCTGATAGGGAAACTTCCACTCGTAGCCTGCACCATGGGCAGGGGCGTGGATGCACAGACCCATCTTCTCATAACAGGTGCGGTGGTAGGGTGCACCGCAGTCCGGGCAGACCACGATGTCGTCCTGAAGGGTCAGCGGCTTGCCGCAGCCCTCACAGGGACAGCCATAATATTTCGGCATGATATCCTCCTGTGAAATCGATCATACTGGTATTATACTCCCCCGGGAATGAAAAGAAAAGGTGAAAATCTTTAAAAATCCGGCAAGATAGTATTTTTCCTCTTTACTTTATCACAGATTCTCGGTATACTAATGAAGTATCTGTGTATAAACTGTGTCTTTTGGCAGGGCGGAAAATACGCGCTGCCGGGGACATTATCTGTTATGATGGAAACCCTTGAACGAGAGGAACTTAGAGAATGATCACGACTGATGAACTGAAAGTGCAGCTGGCCGAGCACGCCAAGGCCGTTAAGGACCTGGAGGAAGCACTGGCCATTGAAGCAAGCCGCAAGCGTGTGCAGGAGCTGGAGCACACCATGTCCCGCCCCGGCTTTTATGATGATGCAGAGCTGAGCAAGAAGGTCTTTGACGAGGTCGGCGACCTGAAGGGCAAGCTGAACCGCTTTGAAAAGCTGCAGGGTCTGTACGATGACGCCGAGACCATGCTGGAGATGCTGGACGAGGAGTATGACCCCGCCATGATCCCCGAGGCCGAAGAGGCTGTGAACACCGTGGGCAAGGCTGTGGAGGAACTGCAGCTGATGACCATGCTGAACGGCGAGTACGACCACAGCAACGCCATCCTTACCTTCCACGCAGGCACCGGCGGCACCGAGGCACAGGACTGGGCCGAGATGCTGTATCGTATGTATAATAAGTGGGCACAGGCACACGGCATGACCGTGGAGGTGCTGGACTATCAGGACGGCGATGAAGCCGGTCTGAAGAGCGCTTCCATGATGGTCAAGGGCGCCAACGCCTATGGCCTGCTCAAGAGCGAGAACGGCGTGCACCGTCTGGTGCGTGTCTCTCCCTTTGACGCCAACGCCCGCCGCCAGACCAGCTTTGCCTCTCTGGAGGTTATGCCGGAGCTGGACAACACCATTCAGGTGGACATCCGCCCCGAGGATATTGAGATGCAGGTGTACCGCTCCTCCGGTGCCGGCGGCCAGCACATCAATAAGACCTCTTCCGCTGTCCGTCTGATCCACAAGCCCACCGGCATCGTGGTCAGCTGCCAGACCCAGCGCAGCCAGTTCCAGAACCGCGACTACGCTATGGAAATGCTGAAGGCCAAGCTCTACCAGATCGCCAAGCAGCAGCACATGGATAAGATCGACGACATCAAGGGCGTGCAGAACGAGATCGCATGGGGTCACCAGATCCGCAGCTATGTGTTCATGCCCTACACCATGGTCAAGGATCACCGCACCAACTACGAGACCGGCAACGTGGATGCCGTGATGGATGGCGATATCGATGAGTTCATCTTCGCCTACCTCAAGGCCGCCAGCCGTGGCGAGCTGCAGGACGCATAAGCAACTGCCTCTGTAAAACCATGACCGCACCTGTGTCCATTTTTGGATGCGGGTGCGGTTTTTTCGTCCTTTTCTGCGCATACTAACCCCGAAAAATGCGCAGGGAGGCTGTAAAATGTCCAAGCACAGCATCATCCGGTGGGGAAAGATCATGGGTGCCTATCTGCTGGTGGCCGCCGTGGCGGCACTGGGTTGGCTGTGGTGCGCCCTGCCGGAGGAGGTTTTTCTGGAGCCGGAACAGCCGCTCACGCTGCCGCGCTTTTGCTGGGTGGAACCGCTGCGCGGGCACGGCAGCCGCAACGTGGCCAGCACCCGGGCAGCGGGCAGCTATCAGACCACACTGGCACTGGGCGGCTGGCTGCCGGTCAAGACCATCCGCGCCACCGTGATGCAGCGCCCCACGGTCACGGTATGCGGCACGCCCTTTGGGGTAAAGATGTTCTCGGAGGGGGCGCTTGTTGTGGGCTTTTCCGAGGTGCACACCGCCGCAGGGACGGTGAACCCTGCAAAGCAGGCGGGACTGCGGCTGGGTGACCGGGTCATCCGCATGGGAAACACCGTCACCGAGACCAATGAGCAGGTCCATGCTGCACTGGAAACCGCTGCCGGTGCGGCGGTGGAGGTGGTCTACGTCCGCAAGGGCGAGCAGCGGCAGACCTCCCTTTTGCCGGTGTGGGATACCCAGAACGCCCAGTGGCGGGCAGGGATGTGGGTGCGGGATTCCTCCGCCGGGGTGGGCACACTGACCTTTGTGGACGCGCAGGCCGGGGTGTTCGCCGGGCTGGGCCACCCCATCAGCGACAGCGACACCGGCGAGCAGGTCGCTCTGCGCAGCGGTGAGATCGTAGCCTGCCAGATCGTGGGCTGCACCAGCGGTACAGCCGGAAGCCCCGGGGAACTGAAGGGCAAATTCCTCAGTGACCACGCCCTTGGCAGGATCTGCATCAACGGTGAAAACGGCGTCTACGGCACGGTAAGCACCGCCATTGCAGGGCAGCAGACGGAGCTTGCTTTTGCGCAGGAGGTGCTGCCCGGCGCGGCAGAGATCCTGACCACCACCAGCGGTGAAACGCCCCGCAGCTACCGCGTCTATATTGAAAAGGTGAACGATGCCGACCCGCGCCGCAACATGATCCTGCGCGTCACCGACCCGGCACTGTTGGCGCAGACCGGCGGCATCGTGCAGGGGATGAGCGGCAGCCCCATCCTGCAAAACGGGCGGCTGGTGGGTGCAGTGACCCACGTTCTGGTCAATGACCCCACGCGCGGCTACGGTATTTTTGCGCAAACCATGCTGGAACAGGCGCATTCCGTGCCCGGAACGGACGCAGCAGCATAAAAAGTATGACATTCGAGCTGAATTCCCATAATTTCCCAAAATAAACCGTTGAACTGTCTGGAAAATTATGGTAAAATCCATGGTATTAAAGGAACTGCACACATTGGAGGAAACAACCATGGATAAAGTGAGATTCTTGATGTCGGATACTGGTGCTCAGATTACAGAAGCCTGCCGTGAGGCGCTGGAGCAAAAGGGCGTGGAAGTGACCGTTGTGGAAAAGGATGGAAATAAAGTTTTACAGAAGATGCTGGCCGTTCGCCCGCAGGTTGTGCTGTTGGATGCCTTTATGCCCGGGCTGGATGCGCTGGCAGTCAAGCAGCGCTACAACGCCGCAGGGGAGCGCCACACCTCGTTTTTTGTCACCGGTGCGTTCCAGAGTGAGGAAATGGTACAGGAACTGCTGGACGAGGGCTTTGCCTACTATTTCGTCAAGCCCTTTGACGAGAGCGTCCTTGCCGCCCGGGTGCTCAAGGCAGCCAGCGGGCAGGAAAAGCACCTGCTCCACACCAGTGTGGACAGCGACGAGCTGACCGTTACCGAAATATTGCACCAGATCGGCGTCCCCGCCCACATCAAGGGCTACCAGTTCCTGCGGGATGCCATCCTGCTCACCATGAACGAGCCGGAGTACATCAACGCCGTGACCAAGCGCCTGTACCCGGAAATCGCCAAGAAAAACGGCACCACCGCCAGCCGCGTGGAGCGCGCCATCCGCCACGCCATCGAGGTAGCATGGGACAGGGGAGACGTGGATACCCTCAACAGCTACTTCGGCTATACCATCCATAACCTGCGGGGTAAGCCTACGAACTCGGAGTTCATTGCAATGATTGCTGACAAAATGCGGCTGGATAAGCGGCAAAGGGTGGGGTAAACAACCAATAAAAACAGGAACGGACACACAATTATAAAAACATGGGATAACACGGGCTTCATCTGAGAAAGGTGGAGCCTTTTCTCTTTGCATTTTCCCTTCCATCTGGTACAATGGTGCAGAAGGGAAGTGACGAAATGCCGGAAGTGGATGGGATCCGTGCACAGCTGTTTGCGCTGCAAGATAAGGAATATCAGGTCTTTTACAGCCGCCTGATGCCCACCCTGCCGCCGGAAACGGTGATCGGGGTGCGGGTGCCGCTGCTGCGCAGGCTGGCAAAGCAGCTGGCAGACACCCCGGAAGCGGAGGCTTTTCTGCAAGAACTGCCGCATTTTTATTATGAAGAAAACGCACTCCACGCCTTTCTGCTGGAGCCTGTCCGGGACTACGGCGCGGCGTTGGCGGCAACGGAGCGCTTTTTGCCCTATGTGGATAACTGGGCGGTCTGCGATAGCTTCAGCCCTAAGGTGTTTGCGCAGCATAAGCCGGAACTGCTGCCTGCGATCCGGCGCTGGCTGGGCTCTGACCGAACGTATACCGTGCGCTACGGGATCGGGATGCTGATGCGGTATTATCTGGACGACGCCTTCCAGCCGGAATATCTGGCCTGGGTGGCGGCAGTGCACAGCGAGGAATACTATGTCAATATGATGCGGGCGTGGTATTTTGCTACCGCACTGGCAAAGCAGCCAGCAGCGGCGCTGCCGTGGCTGACCGAAAAGCGGCTGGACGTGTGGACGCATAACAAGACCATCCAGAAAGCGGTAGAAAGCTACCGTATCCCCTCGGAACAAAAGCAGGCTTTGCGGGCACTGCGTATTCGTTCACAAAAGCTTTGCGAAGAACGGCGCGTTTGACTGTTTACATTGTGGCAAATTTATTGTAAAATAGAGTATAGTAAAAATGCCGGGGTTACCCGGCGAAAGATAAAACAGGTGGTGTTTGGATTATGGCATTGAAATATAAGCGTATCCTTTTGAAGATCAGCGGCGAAGCGCTGGGCGGCGAAAAGGGCATGGGCTTTGACGAGCCCACTATGGACGCCATTTGCGGCGGCGTGAAGAAAGCTCACGAGCTGGGCGTGCAGATCGGCATCGTTGTGGGCGGCGGCAACTTCTGGCGCGGCCGCTCCAGCGGTAAGATGGAGCGCACGCTGGCCGATAAGATCGGTATGCTGGCTACGGTGATGAACGCACTGGCTGTCTCTGACAAGCTGGAGCAGCTGGGGGTGCCCACCGAGGTGTTCACCTCGATCACCATGCCGCAGGTGGCACCTGCCTTTACCCGCAAGGACGCTCTGCGTGCCATGGATGAGGGCAAGATCGCTGTGTTCGGCGGCGGCACCGGCAATCCCTTCTTCTCTACCGATACGGCTACCGCGCTGCGCGCCGTGGAGGTGAGCGCCGATGTGATGTTCAAGGCAACCATGGTGGACGGCGTTTACGATAAGGATCCACACAAGTACCCGGACGCCAAAAAGTACGATACCCTTACCTTTACCAAAGTGCTGGAGGATCAGCTGGCCGTTATGGACGGCACCGCAGCTACCCTGTGCCGCGACAACAAGCTGCCCATTCTGGTGTTTGATCTGGCCGACCCGGACAACATCGCACGGGCTGTGCAGGGCGAGAACGTGGGCACGCTGGTCTACGAGGGCTGAGCATAGCACCCCGGTGCAACTGCATACGATTGGATAGAGCAGCAGCGGCGCAGTGCGCTGCCTGCATGGATCAATAGAATAAAGAAACAGGAGAACAACGACAATGAGCAGCAACACCAAGGTTTTCGAAGATAAGATGAAGAGCTCTGTGGAGCATCTGAGCCGCGAGCTGGCCGCTGTGCGCGCAGGCCGTGCAAACCCCGCTGTGCTGGATAAGGTCCTTGTGGATTACTACGGTGCCCCCACGCCCATCCAGCAGGTGGCCGCTGTGGCCGTCTCTGAGGCACGCACCCTCACCATCACCCCTTGGGACCGCACCCTGCTGCGTCCCATCAGCAAGGCGATCATGGCCAGCGATGTGGGCATCACCCCCATTGACGACGGTGTTACCATCCGCCTGAACTTCCCCGCACCCAACGAGGAGCGCCGCAAGCAGCTGGCTAAGGAGGTCTCCAAGCTGGGCGAGGACGCCAAGGTGGCTGTGCGCAACGTGCGCCGCGACGCCATGGATAAGGCCAAGGCTATGAAAAAGGCCGGCGAGCTGACCGAGGACACCCAGAAGACCATGGAAGAGGATGTCCAGAAGCTGACCGATAAGTATATCAAGAACATTGATGCTGCCGTGGAAGAAAAGCAGAAGGAGATCATGGCCGTCTGATCCGCAGCACACAATAACGATTGGGAGGTGCCGTGCGCTGGTGAAAGGTGCGCGGCACTTTTTGCAGGGCAGCTCTGCTGCCGGGAGGTATAAATGGCACACCCCAAAGAATTTGCCGAGGGGCTTTCCATCGGCATCATCATGGACGGCAATGGCCGCTGGGCGAAAAACCGCGGCCTGCCCCGCACCGCAGGACACAAAAAGGGTGCGGCGGTGTTCAAGGATATTGCCAACTACTGCGATGAACTTGGCGTAGCATCGGTGTATTTCTACGCATTCTCCACCGAGAACTGGAAGCGCCCGCTGGAAGAGGTGGGTGCCATCATGAAGCTGTTCGCCCAGTACCTCATCGAGGGCTTTGACTACAAGAACCGCAATATCCGCATCAAGTTCTTAGGCGACCGCACCGCGCTGGACCCCAAGCTGCAAAAGATGATGAACGAGCTGGAAGGGGACTCTGCCTGCAAGACCGGCATGACCCTGAACATCGCCATCAACTACGGCGGCCGCCCGGAGATCGTGCGGGCAGCGCAGCAGCTGGCTGCAAAAGCCGCGGCAGGCGAGATCCGCCCTGAAGATATCAATGAGCAGATGATGAGCGATGCCATGTACACCGCCGGACAGAAGGATCCGGACTTTATTCTGCGTCCCAGCGGAGAAAAGCGGCTGTCCAACTTCATGCTCTGGCAGGCTGCCTATTCGGAGCTGGTGGAGATGGATGTGCTCTGGCCGGACTTTACCCGCGCCGATCTGGACACCGCCATTGAGGAGTTTAACCACCGCAGCCGCCGGTTCGGCGGCATCTGAGCGGTTCAGTATCCGTATTGCAAACCCCGTACTCAGGGTGTATCTGAAAAGTCGAAAATTTAGTCTATTTCTACAAACACAGCTGGATTTTGCGTTAAACAGCCTTGAAATCCACAAAGGATTCCTGCGGCTGTCTGCCTTAAATCCCGCTTGTGCTTGCGAAATATTCGTCATTTTCTTTGTTTTCAGATACACCTCAAGGTGCGGACCCGGCAGATCCGGTACTTCCTCGGGTCGGAGCGCTTACCCCGCAAGGGGCTGCTGCCGGAAGAACAAAGGAGATCGAAACCTATGAAAACACGCATTATTACTGCGATCGTGGGCATTCTGGTGCTCATTGGCGTGATGTTTACCTTCAACACCATGGTGTTCAATCTGGTGATCGCAGCCATCACCCTGATCGCCATCCACGAGATTTACAACGCCCTCGGCTTTGAAAAAAAGGACTGGCTCATGTACGCAGTGCTGGTACCCTACACATTGCTGGTCATGCTTTCCAGCTACAGCGCCATGCGCAAGCTGGTCATGCCCGTGTCCTTTGTGCTGGTCACCTTTTTTGCCATCTATCTGGTGGTGCGCAACGGCACCATCAGCTACCAGAAGGCCAGCGGTCTTTTGGTGTTTTCGGGCATCGTGATCTTCTGTTTTTACTCCTTCATCCTGCTCAAGGAGCGCCTGCCGGTGGAAAAATTCGGCTATGATGCGGTTTTCTTCATTCTGCTCATCCTCTGCTTTGCATGGGGCGGCGATACCTGCGCCTACTTTGCAGGCCGCGCCTTCGGCAAGCATAAGTTGTGCCCGGTGGTCAGCCCCAAAAAGACGGTGGAGGGTGCCATCGGCGGCGTGCTGGGCACTATGGTGTTCGGCGTGGTCGCTACCCTCATCTACTCCATGGCGGCAAACCGCATGGAGGCCTTTACCCGCTCTAATATCGGCGTTTCCATGTATGTGATCATCGCGCTGCTGGGCTGCATCGCCGCGGTGCTGGGTATCTACGGCGACCTGTTTGCCAGCGTGGTCAAGCGCCAGTGCGGCATCAAGGACTACGGCACCATCTTCCCGGGTCACGGCGGCATTCTGGACCGCTTCGACAGCGTGATGTTCATTGCACCCTTCGTGACCATGGTCATCACTGCCGTATTCTATGTCTGATACAGGGGAGGAAATTATTATGACTAAAAAAATTACGCTGCTGGGCTCTACCGGTTCCATCGGTACCCAGAGTCTGGATGTCATCCGCGCCCAAGGGTACGAGGTCTACGGCCTTTCTGCCCACAGCCATGTGGAAAAGATCTTACAGCAGATCGAAGAGTTCCACCCGAAATACGTCTGTATGACCGACCCGGATGCTGCCGCAAAGCTGGATGCTGCGCTGGCAGGCCGGGCAAATGCACCCAAGCTGCTCACCGGCCCGGAGGGGCTGAAAGAGCTTGCTGCGCTGGATGGCCCGGATGTGGTGCTGAACAGCGTGGTGGGCATTGCCGGTCTTGGAGCCAGCCTGTGCGCCATTGAGAGCGGCCACGACTTGGCGCTGGCCAACAAGGAAAGCCTTGTCACCGGCGGCCATCTGGTCACGCAGGCTGTGGAAAAGCACGGGGTGCAGCTGCTTCCTGTGGACAGCGAGCATTCTGCCATCTTCCAGTGCCTGCAGGATAAGGAGAGCGCTCCCAGCCTGACCAAAATTCTGCTCACGGCCTCCGGCGGTCCCTTCTTTGGCATGACCACCGAACAGCTGCGCGGCAAGACCCGTGCAGACGCCCTCAAGCACCCTAACTGGAATATGGGCGCGAAGATCACCATCGACTCCGCTACCCTGATGAACAAGGGTCTGGAGTTGATCGAAGCCGTGTGGCTCTTTGGTCTGCCGCCGGAAAAAATTCAGATCGTGGTGCAGCGCCAGAGTATCGTCCATTCTGCGGTGCAGTTCAGCGATAATTCGATCATTGCCCAGCTGGGTGTGCCGGATATGCGCATCCCCATCCAGTACGCCCTGACCTACCCCAAGCGTGTGCCGGGCGTAGTGCCGGAGCTGGACTTTACCACCCTGAAGCTGCTCACCTTCGATGTGGCCGACGAAGAGACCTTCCGCTGTCTTGCCGCCTGTAAAAAGGCTATCCGCAAGGGCGGCCTTGGCCCCTGCGCCGCCAACGGTGCCAACGAGGAAGCCGTTAAGCTGTTCCTTGAGGATAAGATCGGCTTTTTGGATATCGGCCGCTTGGTGGAGGCTGTTGTGGACAGCGACAGCTTTGGCGGCGATTATACGCTGGCAGACGTGTACGAGTGCGACCGCATGGCGCGCGCATTCGTACGGGCACACCTGTAACGCTTTATCAGTATTCTACGTCCAGGCGCTGTTTTCGTAATAGCTCCGGGGCGATATGGGAGAACGAATGTCTTTTATTATCACCATCCTTGCCGCGCTGTTCGTGTTCAGTGCGGTGATCGCCATCCACGAGTTCGGGCACTTTGCCGTGGCAAAGCTCTGCGGCATTCAGGTCAACGAGTTTTCCATCGGTATGGGGCCGGTGCTCTGGAAAAAGAACCGTAAGGGCACCCAGTACAGCCTGCGCGCCCTGCCGGTGGGCGGCTTTGTGGCGCTGGAAGGGGAGGAAAGCCCTGAAAGCCAGCAGGCAGAAGCCAACCACGCGGCGCAGGAGCAGCCCGCCCCGGAGACCGAAGCACCCGTGCAGCCCACTGGCATTCCTTTAAACGAAGCGCCGGTATGGCAGCGGGTACTGGTCATGGTAGCCGGTGCAGTCATGAACTTTGTACTGGGCTTTGTGGTGCTGGTGATCCTCATCACCGCCCAGAACGAGCCCATCACCAGCAAGACCATCTACGCCATTCAGGACGGTGCCCTCTGCGGGCAGACCGGCCTGCAGGCAGGGGACAAGGTGCTGGCGGTGAACGGCCGTCGCTGCTTTGTGGCCAACGATATCCTTTACGAGCTGGTGCGCACGGAATCTTACAGTGCGGATTTCACCGTACTGCGGGACAGCCAAAAGGTGCAGCTGCCGGGGGTGCAGTTCGATACATGGCAGGACGAAAAGGGCGAGACCCACATGAGCATCGGTTTTTCCGTCTACGGGTTGGAAAAGACCCCCGGCAACGTGCTGCGGGAGGCGGGCAACAGCGTGCTGTACTATGGGCGCATCGTGTTCACCTCCCTTGTGGACTTAGTGCGCGGGCGGGAGAGCATCAACAACCTCTCCGGCCCGGTGGGCATTGTGTCGGCCATCGGGCAGGCCGCCAGCTACGGCTGGCAGGATCTGCTGGAACTGCTGGCGCTCATTACCGTCAATCTTGGCATCTTCAACCTGCTGCCCTTCCCGGCACTGGATGGTGGCAAGGTGGTATTTTTAGTCATTGAAGGCGTCACCGGCCATGCAGTGCCGGAAAAGCTGCAAAGCGTGCTCACCCTTGCAACCTTCGGGCTGCTGTTCGGGCTGATGCTCTTTGCAACCTACAACGATATTCTCCGGCTCATCACCGGGACAGTATAAGAAAGGGGAACCCTTATGCGGCAGAAAAAACGCGAAGTAAAGATCGGTAATGTGACCATCGGCGGCAGCAACCCTATTGCGGTGCAGACCATGCTCAATGTGCCGGTGGAGGACATTGAGGGCAATGTGGCGCAGGCCAAGCGGTGCGAGGCAGCAGGCTGTCAGATCCTGCGGGTGACCTGCCCCAGTCCGGCCGATGCAAAGTGCATCGAGGCCGTCAAAAACGCAGTGAACATCCCCATTGTGGCGGATATTCACTTTGACTACAAAGCGGCGCTGGCCTGCGCAGACGTGGGCGTGGATAAGATCCGCATCAACCCGGGCAACATCGGCGATGATGACCGGGTAAAGGCGGTGGTGGATGCCTGCCAGCAGAAGAACATCCCCATCCGCATCGGCGTCAACGGCGGCAGTCTGGAAAAGCACATTCTGGCCCGCTACGGTGCCCCCACCCCGGAGGCGATGGTGGAAAGCGCTTTGTACCATGTGCGGCTGCTGGAAAAGTTCGATTTTAACAACATTGTCATCTCCATCAAAAACTCCAACGTGCCCCGCATGATGGAGGCCTACCGCCAGCTCAGCGCCGTCACCGATTACCCGCTCCATGTGGGCGTCACCGAGGCCGGCACCTATCAGATGGGTCTGTTGAAAAGCGGCATGGGCATCGGCGGGATGCTGCTGGAGGGCATCGGCGACACCATCCGCGTGTCGCTGGCTGCCGAACCGGAAAAAGAGGTGGAGGCAGGCTTCAACATCCTGCGCGCCGTGGGCTTCCCCGTCACCGGGCCGGAGGTCATCACCTGTCCCACCTGCGGCCGAACTCAGTACCCCTGCACCGAGATCGCAAACGAGGTGGAAAAGCGTCTTCAGGGCTATAAAAAGTCCATCAAGGTAGCCGTGATGGGCTGCGTTGTCAACGGCCCCGGCGAAGCGCGCGAAGCTGATATCGGTATTGCAGGCGGCAAGGGCGAGGCCGTGCTCTTCATCCACGGCCAGCCCATCAAAAAGCTGACCGGCGATAACATTCTGGATCAGTTCATGGACGAGATCTATAAACTGTAAGACGGGAGTGTTTTATGGCACTGCAAAACAAACTGGGGCTGACCGATGAGGTCGCCCTTGCTCGCGCAGAGGAAAAGCTGAGCAAGCAGAAGGCGCTGGCGCTGTACGATACCGGAGCGCTGGATACCTTTCCGGTAGGCACCTTTGCAGGGCTTGCAAAGATCCATGCGTATCTGTTCGGGGAGATCTACGATTTTGCCGGGCAGTTGCGCACAGTAAATATCGCCAAGGGCAATTTCCGGTTTGCGCCGGTCATTTACCTGCACGCGGCACTGGAGGGCATTGACGCCATGCCGCAGTCTACTTTTGACCAGATCATTGAAAAGTATGTGGAGATGAACGTTGCACACCCCTTCCGGGAGGGCAATGGCCGCAGCACCCGCATCTGGCTGGACTGCATCCTGAAAAAAGAGCTGCATCAGGTGGTGGACTGGAGCCGCGTGAACAAGGAAGATTATCTTCTTGCCATGGAGCGCAGCCCCATCAGGGACTTGGAGATCAAGACCCTGCTGCGTGCAGCGCTGACGGATCAGATCAATGACCGTGAAGTGTATATGAAGGGCATTGATGCAAGCTACCATTATGAGGGCTATCAGGTCTTTAAAACAGAGACCCTTGCACCGGATTGACACAAAACCTTTCACTACTGCCACACCCGCAAAAACGGGTGCGGCAGTTTGTGCTGTAAAGAACCCACCAAAAAGGAGTACCATTTGTGAAACCACTTGTTTCCCAGCTGTGGCCGCAGTTTATGGCGGACCCGGATTTTGCGGCCTGCTTCGGGCAGGTGATCGTGGAGCACGCCCGGATGCTGCGGCAGGACCGGCAGGTCGAGTTTACTCTGCGCAGCGCCGCACCGCTGGATCAGAACCTCTGCGCCCGGCTGCTGGCTTCCTTGCAGCCGGACTACGAGGGCTTTGAACTGAAGATCAAAAACCTGTTCGGTTATGCCATGCTGGATGAGCGCGCCCTGCGCACCCTGTTGGAGGATATGAAGCGGGATGGGGTGCCCATCAACGGCTTTCTGGACAGGAGCAGCATCTCCATCACCGGGCAGAGCATCACGGTGGGGGTGTGCCACGGCACAAAGTTTTTGCAGGAGATGGGCTTTGAGGAACTGCTTGCCAAGCGCATTGCGGAGCACACCGGCGTTACCCCCAAGGTGACGCTGCAAAGCGCAGTGACCGAGGCCGAACAGCATCAAATGGAAGAAAAGCTGGAGCGTAAAATCGCCCCGCCGGTGGTCAAGTTTGAGAAAAAGAACACGGCACCGTCCATCAAGGTGGAGGGGCTCAACCTGACCGACAAGCCGGTCACCATCTTCCACGGCAAAATGTTCACTCCCAAAAACCTTACTCCTCTCAAGGATTTGGGCGGCGAGGGCGGCAAGTGCATGATCTGGGGCGACGTGTTCTTTACCGAGGTCAAGGGCAACTACCGCAAGATCTACACCGTATCCATCACCGACTATACCGGCTCTATCAATTTGAAGGTTCGCGCACAGGAAGGGGAGGACTGCTCCAAGTGGGAGAGCATCGGCAAGGGCAGCACTGTCATCGTGCGGGGCGATTGCTCCTACGATAAATACGAGCACGACTACATCGTGTACCCCTACGATGTGCTGATCGTGGAGCGCAAAAAGCGGGAGGATACCGCCCCGGAAAAGCGGGTGGAGCTGCATCTGCACACCAAGCTTTCCAGCATGGACGGCTTCTGCGACCCCGGCGGCATCGTCAAGCTGGCGCACCGCATGGGACACCCCGCCATTGCCATCACCGACCACGGCGTGTGTCAGGGTTACCCGGAGGCCATGCTGGCTGCCGATGACATCCACAAAAAGGACCCGGACTTCAAACTGATCTACGGGTGTGAAGCCTATTTTGTGGACGACATGGTGCCCTGCGTCTACGGCGTAAAGGATCAGCCGCTGGACGGCGAATTCTGCGTGTTCGATACCGAGACCACCGGCCTTGACCCCGGGGTGGAGTACCTTACCGAGATCGGCGCGGTCATCATCCGCAACGGCGAGGTGGTGGAGGAGTTCGACACCTTCGTCAAGCCCGGCAAGCCTATCACTCCCAAGATCACCGAGTTGACCGGCATCACCAACGAGATGGTGGCGGATGCGCCCAGCGAAAAGGAAGCGCTGGAAGCCTTCCTCCAATTTGCGGGCGACCGCATTCTGGTGGGGCACAACGTCCACGCTTTTGATATGCGTTTTCTGCGGGCAGCGGCCAAGCGCAGCGGCATCAAGTTGGAGCCGACCTATATCGACACCCTGACCATGGCGCAGACTATGTACCCCGGTCTGCACAACTACAAGCAGGGCACCATCAACAAACATCTGGAGCTGCCCAGCTATGAAGCGCACCGCGCCTGCGAGGACTCCGCTGCACTGGGACGCATCTTTTGCGTGATGCTGAACGACCTTGCGGAAAAAGAGGTAACGAAGGTCAGCGGGATCAACACCGGTCTTGGCGGCAACCGCGAGGTGCTGAAAAAGAAATACTACCACCTCATCATTCTGGTCAAAAACCAGATGGGTCTGAAAAACCTGTACAAGATCGTCAGCGAGGCGCACGTCAATTACTTCTTCAAAAAGCCCCGCGTGCCCCGCAGCCTGTTGAACAAGTACCGGGACGGCTTGCTGCTCACCAGCGCCTGTGAGGCAGGCGAGCTTTACCGCGCCATTGTGGACGGCACCAGCTACGAGGAACTGAAAAAGATCGCCGCCTACTACGATATCCTTGAGATCCAGCCGCTGGGCAACAACGCCTATATGGTGCGGGATGGTAAGGTGGACAGCGAGGAACGGATCAAGGAGTTCAACCGCACCGTTATCAAGCTGGGCGAGGATCTGCACAAACCAGTCATTGCCACCGGCGATGTACACTTTACCGAGCCGGAGGATGCAATCTACCGCGCTGTATTGCAGGCGGGCAACGGCTTCAAAGATGCCGACAACCAGCCGCCGCTGTTCTTCCGCACCACGCAGGATATGCTGGCGCAGTTCTGCTATCTGCCCAAGGAAAAGGCCTACGAGGTGGTGGTAAAGAACCCCCGCAAGATCGCCGCCATGATCGACAACAACGTGCGCGCCATCCCCCGGGGCACCTACCCGCCCAGCATCGAGGGTGCAGAGCAGCAGCTGCGCGATGCCACATGGGAGCACGCCAAGCGGGATTACGGTGACCCCTTGCCCGAGATCGTGGAAAAGCGGCTGCAAAAGGAGTTGGATTCCATCTGCGGCCACGGCTACGCGGTGCTGTACGTCATTGCGGTCAAACTGGTGGCCTACTCCAATGCGGGCGGCTATCAGGTGGGCAGCCGTGGCTCTGTCGGCTCCTCCGCCGTGGCGCACTTTTCCGGCATCTCGGAGGTGAACAGTCTGCCGCCCCACTACCGCTGCCCCAAGTGCAAGCACAGCGAGTTCATCACCGATGGCAGCGTGGACGATGGCTTTGACCTGCCGGATAAAAACTGCCCCCACTGCGGCACCCGGATGCTGGTGGACGGCCACGACATCCCCTTCGAGACCTTCCTTGGCTTCTACGGCGATAAGGAACCGGATATCGACCTGAACTTCTCCGGCGAGTACCAGTCCAACGTGCACCGCTACACCGAGGAACTGTTCGGCAAGGCCAACGTGTTCAAGGCCGGTACAGTGTCCGGTATTCAGGATAAAACTGCCTACGGCTACGTTAAAAAGTATCTGGACGAGCGGCAGCGCACCGTGAACCACGCCGAGGAAAACCGCCTGACGCTGGGCTGCACCGGCGTCAAGCGCACCACCGGCCAGCACCCCGGCGGCATGGTCGTTGTGCCGGACACCTACGAGATCTACGATTTCTGTCCCATCCAGCACCCGGCAGATGACGTGGCGGGCGGTCTGCTGACCACCCACTTCGAGTTCAAGTACCTGCACGACACCCTGCTCAAGCTGGACGAGCTGGGCCATGATATGCCCACCTTCTACAAGTATTTTGAGGAATACACCGGCATCCCGGTGGACAGCATCCCCATGAACGACCCCAAGGTGTACAGCCTGCTGACCAGCCCGGAAGCGCTTGGCGTGACCCCGGAGCAAATCGACAGCCAGACCGGCACCTTCGGCATCCCGGAAATGGGCACGAACTTCGTGCGCGGAATGCTGGTGGAAGCACGGCCTAAGAATTTTTCGGAGCTGATCCAGATCTCCGGTCTGTCCCACGGCACAGACGTGTGGACGGGCAACGCGGACGAGCTGATCCGCAGCGGCACCTGCACCATTGCAGAGGTCATCGGCTGCCGTGACAGCATCATGCTGTACCTGCTGCGCAAGGGGCTGGAGCCCAAGATGGCTTTTGATATCATGGAGGCCGTGCGTAAGGGCAAGGTGGCCAAGGGCGGCTTCCAGCCGGGCTGGGAGGAAGCCATGCGGGAGCATGAGGTACCGGACTGGTATATCGAGAGCTGCCGCAAGATCAAGTATATGTTCCCCAAGGCCCATGCTGTGGCCTACCTGATGAGCGCTATCCGTCTGATGTGGTACAAGATCTACAAGCCGCAGGCCTTCTATGCAGTGTACTTCACCGTGCGCGGCGATGATATCGACTACGAAGCCGCCATCGGCGGCGCTGCCGTGGCGCGTGCCCACATGGAGGCGGTCAAGCGCCGCCTGAAGGAGGAAAAGAACGCCAAGGACGAGGACGTGCTGGTTAGCTTGCAGCTGGTCAACGAGATGCTGAGCCGCGGGTACGAGTTTTTGCCCATCGAGCTGGGCAAGAGCCGCGGCTCCAAGTATGTGGTGGAGGACGACAAGGTGCGTCTGCCCTTCAGCGCCCTGAAGGGTCTCGGCGGTGCCGCCGCCGAGGCTCTGGAGCGAGTGACCATCCACGGAGAGGAGTATATCTCAGTGGAGGAACTGCAGCAGGCTTCCGGTGTGGGCAGCAGCATTCTGGACCGTCTGCGTCAGGTGGGCGCTCTGGGCGACCTGCCCGAGAGCAGTCAGGTAAGCTTTTTCTGATACAGCCATAAACAAAAAATCTCCGCGCTGGGCGTAATACCCAATGCGGAGATTTTTGTTTGCAGTGATACGAATCAGGGCAGGGAAGTGCTTACTCCACGCTGATCATATAGTAGTAAACGGGCTGGCCGCCGCGGATGTGGCTTACCTCCACATGGTTGGGGCACTTTGCCTTTACGATCTCGGTAACCTTCTCGGCATCCTCGTCGCTCACGTCACAACCGGAAATGATGGTGACAAAGCTGGAATCCTTCTTGCACATATTGCGTGCCAGACGGTAGGTTGCCTTTGTGATATCGGTGGAGGTGGAAACGATCTTGCCGTTCTCCAGCGCCATGATCTCGCCCTTGCGGATGCGCTTGCCGTCGTACTCGCTGTCGCGGGCGGCGTAGGTGATCAGACCGGTGGACACCTTGTCGGCAGCAGCCATCATGTTGATGGTGTTGGTCTCGGCGTTCACAGAGGGGTCAAAGTTCAGCAGTGCGGTAATGCCCATGGGCACGGTGCGGGTGGGCAGCACCACCACCTGACGGTCAGCCAGCTTCTGTGCCTGCTCGGCAGCCATGATGATGTTCTTGTTGTTGGGCAGCACGAACACGGTCTTGGCGGGCACGCTCTGGATGGCTGCCAGAATGTCCTCAGTGGAGGGGTTCATGGTCTGGCCGCCGGACACCACAGCGTCTGCTGCCAGATCAGTGAACACAGCCTTCAGGCCCTCACCGGCGGCAACAGCCACAAAACCGTAGTCGCGGCTGGGATCCACGGCAGCGTAGATGAATTCGCTCACCTGAGAGGGAGCCTTCTCGGCAGAAGCCTGCTTTTCAAGGCTCTTGCCCTGCTTCTGGCGGGCAAGGAACTGCTCGTGCATATTCTCGATCTTGAAGTTGGTCAGGTAGCCGTACTTGATGGCTTCGCTCAAAATCTTACCGGGGTCGGCGGTGTGAACATGCAGGTTGATGACATCATCGTCCTCGATGCAGACCACGCTGTCGCCGTTGGACTCTGCAAAGGCGCGCATCTTGGCGGCGCTGGCACCCTCGTATTTGTTGATGAGGAACTGGGTGCAGTAGCCGTTGGTAATGTCCTCTACCTTCATCAGGTCATCGGTGAACACGCCCTTACCGGCATTTTCGGTGGACAGCTTTGCTTTGTTGGGGGCAGTCTCGCCGCCGGCAATAATGGCTTCGCCGTGGAACACCTTGCCCATGCCTTCAAAAATGACCATGATGCCCTGACCGCCTGCGTCCACAACACCGGCCTTCTTCAGCACGGGCAGCAGATTGGGGGTATCCTCCAGTGCCTTCTGGCCGGCAGTCAGCACCACATCCCACAGGGCGGGCACATCGGCGGCATCGCTGGCAGCAGCTTCCTCAGAAGCAACGCGGGCGACGGTCAGAATGGTGCCCTCGGTGGGCTTCATCACGGCCTTGTAGGCACCCTCAACGCCCTTCTGCAGGGCAGCCACGATATCGGCAACGTCAGCCTCTTTTTTGCCCTCCAAAGCCTTGGAGAAGCCGCGGAACAGCAGGCTGGTGATAACGCCGGAGTTGCCGCGCGCACCGCGCAGCATGGCGGAGGCAGCGGTCTTGGCAGCCTCGCCTACGGTGCAGCTGTCGTCCAAAGCCTCCAGCTCACGCACGGCAGCGCCCACGGTCATACCCATGTTGGTGCCGGTGTCGCCATCCGGCACGGGGAAAACGTTCAGCTCGTCCACGCGGGAACGCTGGTTGTTGATGTTGTTGGCGCCGGAAATGATGGCGTCACGCAGGATCTTACCAGAAATCATTGTTTTTACTCCTTAGTAACTGGCCGGAAAAGCCCGGCTCGGGTTTGCAGACAAATCAGGCAATAACGTCATCCACGGACACCACCACGCGGGCGACTTTCAGCCCGGTGGCCTGCTCCACCTCATCCTTGACGCGGTGGGAGATGCTGCGGGCGGCGGTGGAAATGTTCAGACCATAGCTGACGGCAATGTGCAGCTCGATGACCAGACGCCCATTCTGCTGGGTCACGCGCACACCCTTTTCCGGGTAATCGGAACCGTACACCATGCTTTTCACAGCGTCAGTCATATCACGGGGAGCCATGGCAGCAACGCCGTAGCACTGTTTGGTGGCTTCACCCACCAGGGTGGAAAAATAGCCATCAGTAAAGCTGACATTCCCAAGCGGGAAACGGGAAGTGATCATAGTCGCTCTGCTCCTTTATGTTATTTTTTATAAAAATACACGCAAGGGTCGGGGGCATTGACTGCGCAAAACAAAGCTTGCCTCAGATAAACACCCACCCTATTATACAACTTTGCACCGTGGTTGTACAGTTCAAATTGTTGGATTTACCGCTTTTTACCCTCTTTTTGTATGGTTTTTGTAAAGAAAAAAGGGAGAACGGCGCTCGACAGCCCTCGCGCCGCTTTGCACAGCGGGCGTGGTATGCTGAAGGCAGGCTGTGCGGATCCCATCAAAACGGAAAGTATGACAAATAAAGAAAAACAATCTGTGAATAAATTATAAAAGCTTCCTTGTCCTGCTTTCTTTATCTATGAAAAAGTGCTAAAATAGAAACAGAGAGGGAAAGGGGGCGTCAGACCCCTTTTTCCATGGCTACTTTCCGGAATACGCCGGACGCACGGCACATTACATAGCGCAGGCAGACCGTCCCAACCGGTGGTGCCTGCAAAAAATGCGATAGGAGTTGTTGGCATGAACATTCTCTTTTTTCTTTCCCCAAAGCAGGACCTGATGTACGTTTACGATGATTTCACCCTCCGGCAGACGCTGGAAAAGTGGGAAAATAACCGCTACGCCTCCATTCCGGTGCTGAACCGCAAGGGCGAATATGTGGGCACCCTGACCGAGGGCGATATCCTGTGGGGACTGAAAAAATACCATGGTCTGGATCTGGAAGCTGCCGAGGACATCCCCATCTCAGAGTTTGCGCATAAGCGGGACTACAAGGCCGTCACGGTGACCACCAGCATGGATGAGCTGGTGGAAGCTGCCATGAACCAGAACTTCGTCCCGGTGGTGGATGACCGGGGCAGCTTTATCGGCATTGTGCGGCGGCAGGCCATCATCCGCTACTGCTACGATAAATCCCGCAAGATCGAGATGACCCGCACCGGCCGCCCCGTAAAGGAACTGGCTGGCGTACATTAAAACAGATGCCGTTTTCGGCTGTGTTCTTCCCGTAAAAATGCAGGCCCGGAAAGTCCGCAGACTTTCCGGGCCTGCTCTATTCAAAACAGGACTTCCGCTGAAAAAAGGCGCTGCACGGTAAATGTGCAGCGCCCTCATTGCTATTTGTTACTTATTGCGGATGTAGTCGTCCATGGCCTTTGCAGCTGCCTTACCGGCACCCATGGCCTTGATGACGGTAGCGGCGCCGGTCACGGCGTCACCACCGGCGTACACGCCGTCACGGCTGGTCTTGCCTTCGTCGCCCTCGGTCACGATGCAGCCGTGCTTGTTGGTCTCCAAGCCCGGGGTGGTGGAACGAATCAGCGGGTTGGGGCTGGTGCCCAGGCTCATGATCACAGTATCCACGTCCAGCTCAAACTCGCTGCCCTGCTTTTCAATGGGACGGCGGCGGCCGGAAGCGTCCGGCTCACCCAGTTCCATCTCGATGCAGGTCATGGAGTGCACAAAGCCGTCCTCGTCCGGGTGGATGGCAACGGGGTTGCACAGGGTCTTGAAGATGATGCCCTCTTCCTCGGCGTGCTCCACCTCTTCCTTACGGGCGGGCAGCTCAGCCATGCCGCGGCGGTAGACGATGTACACGCTCTCGGCACCCAGACGCAGGGCGCTGCGGGCAGCGTCCATAGCCACGTTGCCGCCGCCCACAACGGCGACCTTCTTGCCGGTGCGGATGGGGGTCTTGCTGGTGGGCAGATAAGCCTTCATCAGGTTGGAGCGGGTCAGGAACTCGTTGGCAGAGTACACGCCCTTCAGGCTCTCGCCGGGGATGTTCATGAAGCGGGGCAGACCGGCACCGGAGCCTACGAACACGGCCTCGTAGCCGTACTCGCCCATCAGCTCGTCAATGGTCAGCACCTTGCCGATGACCATGTTGCACTCAAAATCCACGCCCATCTTCTTCAGGCCGTCGATCTCCTGCTGGACGATGGCCTTGGGCAGACGGAACTCGGGGATGCCGTACATCAGCACACCGCCTGCAACGTGCAGAGCCTCGTAAACGGTCACCTTGTAGCCCAGCTTTGCCAGATCACCGGCAGCGGTCAGACCGGCAGGGCCTGCGCCGATGATGGCCACCTTATGGCCGTTCCACTCCGGCACGATGGGTGCGGTGTGCACATTCTCGCGGTGCCAGTCGGCCACAAAGCGCTCCAGACGGCCAATGGCCACCGGCTCGTTCTTGATGCCGCGGGTGCACTTGCCCTCGCACTGGCTCTCCTGCGGGCAGACACGGCCGCAGACGGCAGG
>CAKSWQ010000018.1 GCA_934512105.1 uncultured Faecalibacterium sp.
CACTCTGTTACTGTCTCTGATTGTTCCGGCTGGTTCCGCTTCTGCGGATATGTGCTTTAATTTTAAAAATTGCTATAGATGCGTTTGAATTGATTGGTAAGTACCATGGAAACATCAGCCGAGCAACAAAGAACCTGCTTGACCTGACGGACAGCGGGGAACTCATTCGCAAAAACGGAAAGGACAAATTTGAATGGAATCGGAAAGGGTTGACTATTGAAATATGTAAAGACGAGCATGAGCAAATGACTTTCATCAGACTTTTTGTTGAATTACCGATTCTTTTGAACGTATTACCGCACCACCCGACAGAATTAACGCCAGAATTGGTCAGCCAAGCAGAAAACAAAATACTGGATATTCTGCAACGAATTGGTATTTTGGGCTTAGTACCTAGTGTGCAGTGGAAGATGAACATAGTCCAACTGAGCAAAGATTTTTATGTTGAGTACGATCCTCACCTGCTTATGAAGATTATAGAGTACTATGTGAATATCAAAGACGGCAGACAGCCCTATAAAAAAGAATGCCTTCAAGCGAAATATGCCACATCTGAAGTAAACTCGATTGAATTTTGTGATGATGGTGTCTATAACACGTTGAGCATTATTCAGAAAAACGTACTGTCGAAGGAAGCCGATGATACTGTAGGCAGATTTTCTCAAACACCAACGCACAGGATACAATATAAAGTTGTCTGTTACCGCAAGGAATTGACCTGTTTTGAACAGCAGCACGCTGATTTAAGAGAAAATTGTAACCTTAGAAGCAAATTCGTTTCAAGGTATCTGACTCAGCTAAATAAGGCTGCACTTAAAATTCTTCAGGATGAGGCTGTAGCCTATTTTGATTCCTATTCGTGGGGAATTTCCGATACCGTACATGAGAGGATGAAAAAATTCTCCGAAAAGACAGGCATCAATTTTAGTCAAGAAGTTCTGAGCAAGATAGAGAATTATCTGATTATGGTCAATACCAATGACATTGCTGGCATTATAGACGGTTTGCTGAGTATGGGGTTATCAAATGCAGCGGCGTTGGATGCGATATTTGAAAAGCTTGCATTGAACAGTCTGGTGATTCCAGATGATATTTTGGAACCAGAGGAGCGGAAGTTCTTCCCCTATCCAAGTCTGGAGCTACTGCTTCAGGAAAAAGTTTGTGAAGAAAATTTATAATCAATTAAAAAGCAAGGCGGTCAGAGGTGTAAATTATCACCTTTGACCGCCTTGCTTCTATCTAATCCTTTATTTAGTTGTTCCCGGATGCTTTATAGTGTTCTTGTCTGTCCTTCAGTCCTTGCATATAGGCCAAGGCAAGCTGCTTGCTGGTTCCGTCAAGCTTATCCCACTCAGTCAGAAATTCACATTGGTCTTTGCTGAATGCTACAGTTTCATCATCCAGTGTAAAGAACTGTGCCAGCGTGATGCCAAAACCTGCACACAGCTTTTGCAGCGTGTGGACAGTCGGTGCATTGGTTTTCCGCAGCATCGTACTCAAGGTGGAGTATGGAATGTCCGCTTCCTTTGCCAGACGGTAATACGTCCATGAGCGGAGATCACATAGCTCCTGAATCCGCGCAAGAACATCAAAATCTTCCACTGCTCCGTCCTCCTATGGGTAAGAATCTTTCTTATACTGCTATTCTACCCATAGGGAGATGGAAGTCGAAGATGCTAAAAGACGCTGCAATTTTATTGACTATATAGCGGAAAACAGCTATAATTTGAAGAAAGAACTGCGCTTTTTTGATACAGCATGACAAATCCTTAAAATGTTCCACGGTATTCACCATGCAGCATATTACAAAACAGGAGGATATCTTTTATGCGACTTGAACTAAATCGACGTAATTTCCTGAAATTGACTGGTGTTCTTGCATTGACTGCCTCTGCCAGTGCATTGACCGCTTGTGGCGGTGGTGGAAACTCCCCTTCAAACAGTAACAGCAACAGCCCTAACAAACCCAACACTCCTTCAGACACTTCTGACCCTGACACCCCACCGGAAACGAGTTCTCCTGAGGAAACGAATGGTATTCTATGGATTTACCGCAAGACCAGCGAAACTTCTGCAACTTTGTTGGGCTACAGCACTTCTGGCAAGATTCCATCTGGTGATGTGGTGTTACCCAGTGTTATCAATGGATTAGAAATTACCAAAATTCACACTTCCGCCTTTAAGGGTCAAACATGGACCGGTGTGGAAATTCCTGCTACTGTGCAAGTTATCCGTGAAAGCGCATTTCTGGGTTGTTCTAACCTGCAAAGAGTCACTCTGCATGAGGGTCTTGAAATTATCCAAAAGACAGCTTTTTCACAGACTGGCATTACCTCTGTAATCATTCCTGCCAGTGTTACCTCTTTGGAAAGCGGTATTTTCAATCAGTGTTCCAAGCTCTCTGAAGTCACATTTTTAGGCAATCCCAGCTGTAGCACAGCACTTCTGAGCGGTATTGCATCGCTGAAAAAGGTAACACTTCAAGATAGCGTTACGGCCATTCCTGATAGTATGTTTGCCAACTGTACCGGGTTGGAGCAAATCAACATTCCTCGTGAGCTGAAAACGATTGGTTCAAATGCCTTTAAGGGCTGTACTTTACTCACGATTTCCGTAACATTGCCAGAAAATTTCAAAACATTCGGTACTGGCGCATTTTCAAATAGTGGCATTACAGGCGTAACTATTCCAAAAAACGTTTCCACTATTCCAGAGAGTGCTTTCCAAAATTGTACCAAGCTGTCCGTTCTTAATTTGACAAAGGGATTGACTTCTATCGAATCTTCCGCTTTTTCTGGATGTTCCAGCTTGACGACACTTGAGATTCCAGACGGCGTAACGGTTTTGAAAGAAAGCTGCTTCTCCAACTGTGGCCTGCAAAAAGTAAAGCTCCCGGATACGTTATCTGTTTTAGGTGACAGTGCTTTTAACCAGTGTGCAAAACTTTCAAAAGTACGGATGCCGAAAACCATGAAAGAAATAGGTCACGATGCTTTTTGCTACTGCGCTTTAACCACAATTATTGTTCCTGATGGTATTACACATATCAACGAACGGACTTTCATGCAAAGTTCTTATTATGGTCCTACTGGACAAGCTCAGAAAGTCTATCTGCCAAAGAGCCTTACCCACGTTAGTATATACGGATTCTTTGATGCGCTGAATCCCACCAATGGTGAAATCTACTATGCAGGTCCGGAAACGCAGTGGACTTCACTGGACATTTATCCGCATAACGACTGTATTACTAACTGCAAGTATATCCACTACAATGCTTCTCGTAGTGATGCGGATAGCTACGACCTGTTCTAATTTCAAGTTCTGCTTATCATACCGCTACGCAGAAGTTTCTGGGTAGCGGTACTTTTTACAAGAACACCAACAGGAGATTTATATGAGCAGTTTCGGATTGTTCGTTCTCTGGGTCATTTGCGCTGTCATTGTAAATCGGCTCTACCACAAGCTGTTTGCGGTTTTCTACTTTAATTTCGGCGCAGTTCTCAGAGAACTGATTTTCACGATCGGCATTTCAGGAATTCTGACTGCTGCAATTCTCACCCTTATCTTTTAACTCGTTAATTCATTGATTTTGGGAGGAATCACATGAAAGACTACTACAAAATTTTGCAGGTGTCGCCAGATGCCGCACCTGAAGTAATCCAGATGGCCTATAAAGCATTGGCTAAAAAATATCACCCTGACCTAAATCCAGACAATGCAGAGCAGACGCAGGAGCAGATGAAAGAGCTGAACGAAGCTTTTGAGATTCTCTCCGATTCCGAAAAACGTGCAAGATATGACGCTGCACAAAAATCCACAAAAAGTACAGCATCAGCGGCATCACAGCCCAAAACAGATACCAGCTCTCAGCAACCACACGAAACCCAGCCGCCTCAGCAGCCTTCTCCTGAAAAAGAGAATACTCCGCCCTCAACAAAATCAGCTACAAGTCCTTCGGGCTCATCCGCAACATCTTCCAGCCAGTCAAATGCCCACTCATTTGGTTTTATGGATTTTCTGGATATTTTCCTTAGCATCGTTTTAATTTTCTTTGTTGGTCGATTTGCTATCAAATTCTTCAAAAGCCTTGATTCTGATACATCTTCCAATGTAAGCACCTCGCAGAGTGTTGAAGATACCACAGAGCAATCTCAAACTGATTCGCTCAACTATACTTGGGAACAGTTTTCCGACTTTGGCAGCACCTACTCTTTTTCCGAAAACCCCTACTATGCAGATGGCATCTCTCGTTATGTTGATATGGTCAACACTTTTTACGGTAGCCTGAAGACCTCCGGCAGCAAGCAGGATGTGACCCAGACTACTTTAGAGCAAGCCATGAAGGATGCCGGTGTATCTCACTCGCTTATCAAAAAGCTGTTAAACAAACAAGGTGTCGATATTTTGCAGGATAGTGATTTTTACCGTATGGACGAAAAATCCGACACCGGCCTTGTTACTTCTCTTTTTGACAGTGATATGGAACGTGCTTATCTGGAGGTATCCTCTACTGCTAAGGATGCTATTTCTTCGGATGATGCGGTTCTATTCTACTTCGGCGATCTGAAAGATAACAAACCTGATGGAAACGGTGCTATATTTTCCTACAGTCAGTCAACAGGACTGTCCTTCGGCTATGCTGGACAGTTCAAGGAAGGAAAAATGTCAGGCAAAGGCATTACATTCAGCCATTACAGATTCGGATATTCGCTTGCTGAATCTGGTGAATATGAAAAAAATCAGCTGAATGGCAGCGGCACCCAGTATCGTTACGATGACAGCACCATAATCTACCAATTCTATCAGGATAAATTTGCTGAATACTCAGATACCGTTCTCTCTGCCAAGTCTGAGGAAGAAGAGAAGCAGCTGTTTGAACACGTCCTGGAGAAGAATCCTGCTGTTGAGCTTTTCCTAACGGCAAGCAATTACGATTTCAACCGCACGACCATCGACTTCAACGAAGCTGTTATCTGCCCATATATCGAGTATAAAGGCAACTTCAAATATGACAAATACGATGGTAAGGGTAAATTCTATGCTCCGGGCGGGTGGCTTGCCTATGATGGTGCATGGAGTAATGGCAAATACAACGGCAATGGCACACTTTACAATAACGATGGCTCTGAACGCAAGAAAGGTGACTTTAAGCGTGAAGACATCAGCGATGATCTAACCCTTGGAACGCTCTCTTACGCTCTCTTGGCTTCCTATGATAGCTTTTCATTGGACGAACTTTTTGCAACGGATGTCAAAGGCCTTTCTTCTAATACTGCTGCCATAGGCTCTAGCACAGAGCAACCTACAACCTCTAACGAAGCATCCTCGGAATTATCTTCAACTTCTCTCACCGTCTCCCAATCTGTATCCGATTCTTGCGGTCAGGAAATTTTGGTCAAATCTTCTGGGTATCATGCTGAAGTTTTTCTTATGACCTATCGCAATGGAGATTGGGTGCAAGATTACTATACTACTGCCGCAATCGGTGAAAATGGCATCACTTATAATAAAACCGAGGGTGATCATATGACACCTGCTGGAACGTTCCCGATTCTCTTTGCTTTCTCGACCTCGCCGCAAAACACAAAGATACCATTTGTTCAGATTACAGAAGATAGTGTCTGGGTATGTGACCCCGATTCGACCTACTATAATACTTTGCAATCCAAAAGCAGTCCGTCTCGTGACTGGTCTGAAAATGGTGGAGCCGAAAAGATGTATGTAAAATTCTCCAAGAAGTCTTCAACCGCCTGCATTTGCTTTGGGTTTAATGGAGATGGCCGAAGCCAGTATAGCGCAACCACTTATGATGGAGGCTCTGCCTTGTTTCTGGATGGAGTCGGGCCAAATGGAGATATGTATTCTGGCTACGGCGATATTAAAATCGCCAGCGATGATATGACGCAAATTCTTGCTCTGCTAGACCCTGCACTCAATCCCGTTATAACTATCCAGTAAAACCATCAATCGCATTATTAACATCTTAAAGTATATATTATATTCCTGAAACAGCACGAAGCTATTCCACACAGCTTCGTGCTGTTTTTATTTTGCTTATCGAAAGGAGCTTGCTATGGAGTCACTTGACCCTCAGATTATCGTTCACATCATCGAAGTTGCCGCTGAGGTGCTGATTGCAATTCTCAGCGACGAAGAATAACCATCATTCACAATTAGGAGGAAATTACTATGTCTGCAAATGTTGAAACCATGTTCTCTGTCCGTGAAACCCCTTGGCACGGCCTTGGCCGTATTGTGATGGATGCCCCTGCAAGCCATGAGGCATTGGAACTGGCCGGTCTGGATTGGCAGGTGGAGAGCCGCAATATCTATTCCGGCACGGGTGCTATGATCCCCGGTTATCGGGCTAACGTCCGCAGTACCGATGATGGACTTCTGGATAAGCGGCAGGAGCTTTCCGACCAAATCGAGCAGATGGAACAGGAGAAAACAGCTATCGAGCAGCAGGTCAAGCTGCAAATGCAGGATGCTGCTTATGGCACAGCACCGGGCTATAAGGTGTCGTGGGTATCCTCCGAAAGCAAACGAGTAGATTCCCAACGTCTGCGGAAAGAGCAGCCGGACATTTTCAACCAGTACAGCAAAAATGTAAGCAGCCGCAGGTTTACCATCGTTCATGCGGCATAAAACTTTGTATATGGCGGCAGGGAGTGACTTCTCTGCCGCCTTTTTTCTTGGAGGTTTGATTATGGCTACGGAAAATCCATTCGTAAAATTATTTGCTATCGACTTCAAAGATCATCTGGAAGTCAAAAAGTCCGGCAACACAGAACTGAAATATGTAAGCTGGGCGTATGCCTGGGCAGAGGTGAAGAAGCTGTATCCCGCTGCCAGCTACGAAGTCAAGAAATTCAACGGCCTGCCCTATGTTTATGACCCCATCACCGGGTTCATGGTGTATACCACTGTCACGATTGAGGGCGTTTCGCACGAAATGTGGCTGCCTGTACTGGATGGCGCAAATAAAGCGATGAAAGCTGTGCCTTACACCTACACCACCCCGAAATGGGACTATAATCCGCAGACCCGCCGCCGTGAAAAAATCGGTATGGAAGAACGCACCGTAGAAGCAGCCTCCATGTTCGATGTGAATAAAGCTATTATGCGGTGCTTAGTGAAGAACCTTGCTATGTTTGGTCTGGGCCTGTACGTCTATGCCGGAGAGGATTTGCCGGAAGATGCTGCACCCCAGCCGGAATCAGAGCCGCAAAAGCAGCTGAAGCCGAGATCCACCAGCCAAAAGCAGGGACAGCCGCCGATGCCCTGCATCTGCGCCCGGTGCAACCAGCCCATCAAGAGGGTCAAGCTGAAAGATGGTTCCATCATACAGGCAGCAGAATTTGCAGCCACCCATGAGGGAATGTGCGCAGACTGCTACAAAGCCACCAGATTGAACGTAGCATAAGGAGATTCTAAAGTGAAAGAAGCAAAAATCAAAGTCCTTGCGCTCCTGCCGATGGAACTGCCAAAGGAAGTCGAACTGGACAACACCCTTGAAGCCATGCAGAACTTTGTTGGTGGGCTGATCGAATGCATTCCGCTGACCGATACCGGTTCCGAAATCACTTTGGTCTGCAATGATGAAGGTAAGCTGCTGAACCTGACTCCCAACCGTCTGCTCTGGAATGGAGCGGATTATCTTGCTGGCCCCGGTTTCATTGCAGGAACTGATGGTGAAGGGAATTTGACTTCGCTGCCGCCGCAGGAAATGGACTATTACGCTAAAAAATTTCGTGCATTTTTGATTGCACTTTAAGGAGGCTTTTCTGTGACTTTTGTTGCAATGACCCAACACTATGAGGAAATCACCGTCTGTGGCAAGCCTGCATTATTCACCAGCTTCCGCATCAAAAGGGATACCGTCCCGGATAATCTGTATGCCTATGATGTCCGGCACGATGATGAATGTCGTGGTATTCCCTGTGAGATCGCACCGTTTATCATGGTCAACCACTGGGGAACCATTATCCTTGCAGAACCGCTTGAACTGCCTGATGATGGACGGCGGTACATTGACGAGGAAGCCGACTGGAATTATTCTCCGTTGGATGCTGACCATACTCCTTGCACTACCGTGCAGGATTTTCAAAAGCGTTACTGCGTCTAAATAGATTACACCCTAACTGGACAAACCTATCCACCCGAAAGGCTGTCTAGTTAGGGTTCTTTTTTTCATTATTGAACACAATGTCCACAGGGTCAGACCCAAATGGACATTTTTGAAGGAGATAGCCTATGAATATAGCTTACGTTCGGGTTTCGACCATAGAACAGAATGAGGCCCGACAGGTTGAAGCCCTGCGTGTCCACCAGATCGACAAATGGTTCAAAGAAAAGGTATCAGGCAAAGATACGAACCGCCCTCAACTTCAGGCCATGCTCGAATTTGCCAGAGAGGGCGACACCATTTACATTCATGATTTCAGCCGCCTTGCTCGCAGCACTTCCGACCTGCTCAAACTGGTGGAGACCTTGCAGGCAAAAAATATCCGCCTTGTCAGTAATAAGGAAAACATCGACACCCACACGCCTACGGGAAAACTGATGCTGACCATGATCGCCGCTATCAATGAGTTTGAACGGATGAATCTGTTGGAACGTCAACGGGAAGGAATCGCTATTGCCAAACGAAAGGGCATCTATAAAGGTCGGAAGCCTGTTGCCATTTTGCCTGAAGAGTGGCAAACCACCTATACCAACTACTGCGCCAGAAAAATCACCAAAGTTCAAATGGCAAAGCGGTTGGGCATCTCTCGAACCACACTGGATAAGTTACTGAAAAATCAGGAGGAAAAATCTCATGGCTAAAAACTGGAAGCATACCAAAAAGCTGCTGGAAGCCCTTCTCTGCGATAAGCTGAAAGGCCGCATTACTTACCAGCTTCACTGCTACCGCCCTGACGATGATTGGACTGGCTATCTTGAAATCCTGCTGGATAAAAAGCCGATTTTTAGGGCAGGCAGCTGTCTCGCAAAAAATCCGAATTATTGTGTCTACATATCCGAGACTGAAATCCGCCGCATTATGACGATATACCTTAAAACTGATTCTACCAACGAGTCAGCTGAAGTCAACTCTACCAGTATCCGCACCGCCGCTGGATTCATTTGTTCCTATATCCGTAATTGCCAGCGTCAGGAACAGGGCAGAATTTTTCTGGAAGATGCAATGGTGATGCTTGGTGAATATCTCAGCTCCGATATTGAAACCTGCCTGAAATCCAACTCTCCCTTCATCAATACCCTTGCTGTTCTTGATCGCAGAGTTGGCAAACGCAGATTGCAGAAGCTGGCTGACAAGGGCAGCAGCATTGCGCCGAAGTGGGCGTGGCCGTTCTATGAAGCAAGGTTTGAGGTGGAAGGAATCGCTTCATCGTGGTCAAAAAATCCATCTTGCTAATCCGTAATAATCTCTGAATCTCCCGCTTGGCATCACAAGGTCACCTTTCTTCTATATTTCCCCATTTTATTAAAAAATTCTATTCGTGTGGAATGTGTACCCTTTCAAAGCACTGTCTGTCACACATTCCACACATTTTTGGATTTTTAAAGCCAATTTTCTCCGTAGAAACCTTCTCCAATCCACTCTACCAGTTCACGGAATCTAGCTTCGTCATAAATCAGCAGCGTTTTCCCCAAGCACTCTTTGATATAAAAATACATATTCCATATATTTTCTCTTGTTTCTTTATCACAAGTTAGTTCAATTTTTATAGCATCCATGTATGTATTCAATTCAACGAGTTCTTGACCAAATGGCTCTACAATCAAAGTATCATGTCTTTGGTAATTTTCTGTAATATTTTTGGTGATTTGCGCTGCCGAATATTTTGTACTTTCCTTACGCACTCCACCACCCGACCGCACTTCATTTTCTGTCTTGTTTTTAATCACCTTTCCGTATCTTCGCACATCCCTCGGCACGTCAATCTTAATCTTCTTATCGCCTACAACAGCCAAAATGACAGCCCATGTGAGTGGCCGTTTTTCTGATTCCCACCTCGATATCCCAGCTGCACATAAGATCTGAAAAAAATCTCTGCATCTCTTATACTTTTCTGTCGTTCCACCAGCCTTCTGATATGCTTCCTCGCTGCTTGCACATTTGCCTTGAAGCATATCACGCTGTTTCACACTTATAAGTTCCGAGAAATCTTTGCATTTTGCAATTTGAGTTTTCGGGAACTTCTCTTCTGCTGCTGACATCAGATAAGTATCCATTTCTTTTACAAGCAATTTTTCCTTTTCTATTTGGCTGTTCCAAATCAAATATTCACACCAAAACAGCCGAGCCTTATCAATACTAACAGGCCGCTGTTGTCTAATTTCCCCCTTGGGATTTCTAAAAAAGCTTTCTTCCTCTATATCATCCCTAATCATTTTCAAAGTTGTCTTATCGAAGTCTACACCGGAAATATCACTCAATACTGTAGAAAACCACTCTGTCAACTGTGCTCCACGCATCGTAATTTCCATATCTCGCGTACTTAACATAGTATCTTCGCATATGTCAACTCCACCATAAGGCAGTTTTTTGAAAAAATATGGATGTTCAAAATACTCTCTGTACTTTTCCGGGTGGTACTCCAATTTAGATATGAACTCCAGAGTTGTATTAGTTTGATTCCTTAGTCGCAGCTCATAGACGAGCTCCGTCCATTCTTCCCTTGAATATTCTTCAATCGGCACCAGCTCAAACGCTTTCTTTTGCAGCTTTTCCCATGCTACATCAAAGTATTTTCTAAAAGTATCCCACGTAATAGCTTCTGGACGTTCATATTGTTCTTTCTTTTCACCATCCATATACCAATCCGCATATAACCGACTTAGTTGTTTGAACTTTGCTCTGCTTCTGTTTGCATTCTCCTCATTTCTATTTTTGAATTTTGTCATTTTATCGTTCATTTTTCAATTTCCTTAAAATTTCTGGGGCATTTCTCCTCCTGATGAACTGCACATTTTTATGCTAGACTGGTGTCAAGCAATAACAGCTTCCATACGAAGCAGAAGGAGAAAACTCTATGATCACATCAATTATATTTCAAAATTCCAAAATAGCATCCGATGGTGTACAATGGCTTGCCGATGGCGAGCAAAACGATTCCATTTATATTCTTCCTAAAGATGGGCACTATGATCCGTCTCAGGGCATCCCTGAATTTTACACCTTTATCTTAAACAGCGGCAATGGCGATAGCATTCAGGTTGGGATTCTCTTTGCAGCTGGTACCGCAGCATTTAGTGCAGTCACTCCCGACTGGACAACAGATGCTCACATTCAGCGCGCAGTTCTGACGTGCATCGGTAAGCCTTGCACATTTAAGACCACCATCTGCCGTAAGGTTGCTTTTCCCGTAACCGACTATGGCAATGGTAAAAGCAATGAACTTACGCAGGAGATGTCTACTCCCGAACGTCGAAAACTCATTGATGTCTGTAAAAATGGTTCTTTGATTGCTAATGACCTCCGCGCAGATGTATCTGGCATCAAGAAGCATCTTCAAATTTTAGAGCCTGTTCTCCGTGATTTTTCTGATGGAAGGGGTAATTTGGGCTCCTTATATGCAAATGGTGAGCCTTCTTTTCTTCAGGATAAAAAACTTAATCCGTCAACCTTACAGCGTCTCATTGTCTTTAACACAGACTCGTTAAAGTACGCTGGTAAGTGGGTGCACAGTATTCCAAAGGCCCTAGTGTCCAGCTTTGTGGTATCTCTTGGAATCTATTTTGAAAACCACCCCGAAAAACTGGATGATTATAAGCAAAAGTTTTTGGCAGACTCCGAAAAAGTATTCAATCAATTTTCTGTGCAAGGTAATATCCGAATCTGCAATTACTGCTTTGTCAACTACTTCGTTCATAACATGGTACTTGAGATTGCGGAGAATGAAGGTTGGATGGCCGCTTCTAAATGCGCCCAGTGCCGTGATCTGTTAACAGAATCACTGCATTCCGTTTATTTACGGCAAAGTGCTATTGAGAATATTGATGCCTGTGTTCTCAAAAGCTGCTTTTCCCAGTTAAGTCGCAACATTCGGCTTGTTCTGCCTCGGCCTGTCTGCCTTAATAATGCTCCCTGCTATGGAGCAGACTGCCCAGATTATAACAGTCACCAGCCGTGCTGCCGTACACCTCGCAAAGAGGTAATCCCTGATGAGCTGGCTGTCATTGAAAGTGCGAAGGATAATGAACCAGAAGAATACGGCGTTGCTTTTTATGACAGTGACGTTCGTGTTATATTTCCCAATTTATCCCATCAAGATGGTAATGTTATGGTGGTCGTTTCTGCTGAAGCTTTCTGGAGTTGTTACGAACACGCTGTCCGTGACATTTTTGAGCAGACACAAGTTACACTACGGCGACGCAATTTCACTCAATTAAAACAGTTCCTGAGCCAGATGGGTGTTCTTCTATATGAACGCCGTGACTATGAAAAGGATCTGCGTAACTACACCATCTCATGGTGCTCTTGTACCTTTTCTGGCAACGATTCGTCTTTTTCCACGTTTACAACATCCCATCGAAAATTTTTAGCATTGTACGTTCCGCAAGAATGGCTTCCTCATCTATACGAATCTGACCGCATCCTGCTTGCTAAAAATTTAATGTCGATTCATGTTGACCCACCTTTCAAGGTGTTAGCATCTCTCATACGAGACCTTGTATCAGAACCATTTTAAGGAGGTGTCCCTATGACCGTGGATGATATGGTTTTGGCGTTGAAGCTGGTCTGTGCCCTACATGAGCGTGGTCTGGTCAACAATGCCACATACCAAGCTATCCTGAAAAAGTACTTACCCACACCGTCAGACCGCACCGCAGCCTGACTACAAAGCATCGGAGAACAAGGAGGTGATTGCCTATGTCCTCCGATTTTTCTTCGCCCATGCGCCGGGTTGCCATCTATGGCCGAGTATCTACACCGCATGAGGCTCAAATTTCTGCTATGGATAACCAGAAGCAGTGGTACGAGGATGAGGCTGCCCGTCATGATAACTGGATTGTTGTCGCTCGCTACTATGATGAAGGTATCACTGGTACAAACGCCAAAAAACGTCCGCAGTTCATGGCGATGATAGATGCTGCTCGCCGAAAAGAATTTGACCTTATCATTACCCGTGAGGTCTGCCGCTTTGCACGAAATACCGTTGTTACCCTCAGCATCACCCGTGATCTGAAGCTTCTCGGCGTTGAAGTCTACTTCATCCAAGATAATATCCATACGATGGATTCTGATGGTGAGCTTCGTCTCACCATTATGGCATCTATGGCTCAAGAGGAAAGCCGCAAAATTTCTGAACGTGTTCGGGCTGGGCAGCAAATCAGCCGTGAAAACGGCGTTCTCTATGGCAGCGGCAACATCTTAGGCTACCGCCGTGTTGGAAAAACCTATGTCATCGAACCTGACGAAGCTGAAACCGTAAAAATGGTTTTTGAGTTGTATGCTCAGGGGAATGGTTACATGAAAATCTGTAACGTCCTTACTGCGCAGCGTCGTAAAAGCTCTACTGGCCTTACAAAATGGACTTGTGAGCGCATTGGGCGCATCTTAGGCAATGCTACATACAAGGGCTACATCGGCTATAACAAAAGCACCTGTGTAGACTTTCTGAGCAAAAAGCGTGTAGCGAACACCAGCGATGAGTTCATCTATATCAAGGGTAACTTTCCTCCGATTGTTTCTGAAGAACTATGGGACAAATGCGCTGCTATCCGTCAAAAGCGCAGCAGCGTTCGGTTGTCGCCAGAAGGCAAACTTCAGAAATTCGGGTCAAAGGAACCTCAGTCCGTCTGGTCGAAAAAACTGCGTTGCAGCTGTGGCTCTGCATTCCGACGTTTCCTGTGGCGTGTCAATGCAGACGGCACAAAGGCTTACGGCTTCGAGTGCTATCGCCAGAAACGCGGTGCCAGCAGACAGGTACTGGAACATGGTCTTGACCCCTCCATTATCTGTACCAGCAAGAGCATCCCTGAATGGCATATCAACCTGATGTGCCGCGAGGTGTTCCGTACTGTGTGGCAGGGCAAGAAGGACTGCATCCTGCAAGTCTGCAAAATGATTGAAGACTGCGCCACCAAGGATGCTTCCACACAAGACACCGCCTTAGCCAAACTTAACAGCCAACTCCATAAGCTCGACCGTCGAGCTGCTGGGCTTCGTGAAATGCGTTCTCTGGGGGACATCAGCCGGGAAGAATTTCTGACCGACTCTGCCGAAATTCAGTCAGAACGCACCTCTATTGAACAGCAAATCGCACAGCTGCAAAACGCTGCTGAGGCTCAAGACGCTAATTCGAGCATCAATCTTTCAGCTATCCGTAAGACGCTGGAGCGCTGGCTCGACCTGTCCGACACCTGCGTAGATGATGCTGTCATTGATGAGTTTGTTTTGCAGGCCGTTGAGATTGACGACAACACCTTTAATTTTACGCTGAACCTTGACGCACGGAAAGATTCTCAACACAATTTTACCGCCAGTCAGGTTGCATTGCAATCCTATCGTGAGAAGAAATTTCCAAACGCCCCGTCCTGCATCGACTGCGCCTTGACCGACCATATCTTGAATCCCAAAGAGCTGCTCCGCTTCACTATCACCCGTGAGATGGCAGCAGCCTACTGCAAAGAGATCGGCCTGAAGTTCTTCGGTAAGAAATGGCACGATAAGACCGTTATCATTAGCATCTAACCCTCCAGACAGCAAATGGCTCCCAGCTTCCACAAGGAGACTGAGAGCCATTCTTTTTTTGCATCAAAAAGCCCCTTGGCTTCCATTACAGAAACCAAGGGGCTTGATTCGCTTTTAGGCTATCTTACACCACAGGGAAAATCTTATTTCCTCGGATTTTTGATAGCAGCCTGGGCAGCGGCCAGACGTGCGATAGGCACACGGAAGGGAGAGCAGCTGACGTAGTCCAGACCGACGTTGTGGCAGAACTCCACGCTCGTGGGGTCGCCGCCGTGCTCGCCGCAGATGCCCAGACCCAGATCGGGGCGGGTCTCGCGGCCGTCGTGGGCAGCCATCTTGACCAGCTTGCCGACGCCGATCTGATCCAGATGCTGGAACGGATCGCTCTCGTAGATCTTGTTCTCGTAGTATGCGCCCAGGAACTTGGCAGCGTCATCACGGCTGAAGCCGAAGGTCATCTGGGTCAGGTCGTTGGTGCCGAAGCTGAAGAACTCAGCTTCCTTGGCAATCTCGCCGGCAGTCAGGGCTGCACGGGGGATCTCGATCATGGTACCGACCTGATACTTCATGTCAACGCCGGCAGCAGCGATCAGCTCGTCAGCAACCTTGACGACAACATCCTTGACGAACTTCAGCTCCTTGACCTCGCCGACCAGCGGGATCATGATGTGCGGGGTGATCACATGGCCGGTCTCAGCAGAGACATTCAGAGCAGCCTTGATCACAGCACGGGTCTGCATAGCAGCGATCTCGGGGTAGGTAACAGCCAGACGGCAGCCACGGTGACCCATCATGGGGTTGAACTCGTGCAGAGAAGCAACCACGTTCTTCAGGTCGTCGTAGGTCATGCCCATGTCGGCAGCCAGCTCCTTGATATCCTCGTCCTTGGTGGGCAGGAACTCGTGCAGGGGCGGGTCCAGATAACGGATGGTCATCGGGCGCTCACCCATGATGCGGTACATCGCCTCGAAGTCGCCCTGCTGGAACGGCTCGACCTTGGCCAGAGCAGCCTCGCGCTCTTCCACGGTACGTGCGCAGATCATCTCGCGGACAGCCTTGATGCGGTCCTCAGCGAAGAACATGTGCTCGGTACGGCACAGGCCGATGCCCTCAGCACCCAGATCCACTGCCTGCTGTGCGTCGCGCGGGTTGTCGGCGTTGGTCATGACCAGCAGCTGACGTGCTGCGTCTGCCCAACCCATGAAGCGGTTGAAGTTCTTGTTGCCGGTAGCGGCCACGGTAGCGACCTGCTCGCCGTAGATGTTGCCGGTAGAACCGTCGATGGAGATCCAGTCGCCCTCGACGAACTTGTGGCCGTTGATCTCGAAGGTCTTGGCCTCCTCATCGATCTTGACCTCGTTGTCGTTGCCGCAGCCGGAGACACAGCAGGTGCCCATACCACGGGCAACAACGGCTGCGTGGCTGGTCATGCCGCCGCGGACGGTCAGGATGCCCTGAGACACCTGCATGCCCACGATATCCTCGGGGCTGGTCTCCAGACGCACCAGAACGACCTTCTTCATCTTGCCGGACTTGACCATCTCCTCTGCCTCTTCAGCAGTAAAGACGATCTGGCCGCAGGCAGAACCGGGAGAAGCTGCCAGACCCTTGCCGACGACCTCTGCAGCCTTCAGGGCAGCAGCGTCGAACTGGGGATGCAGCAGGGTATCCAGCTGCTTGGGCTCCACGCGCAGGACAGCCTCCTGCTCGGTGATCATGCCCTCGTCCACCAGATCGCAGGCGATCTGCAGAGCAGCCTGTGCGGTACGCTTGCCGTTACGGGTCTGCAGCATGTACAGGTGGCCGTCCTCAATGGTGAACTCCATATCCTGCATATCGCGGAAGTAGTTCTCCAGACGGGTAGCGATCTCGACGAACTGATCGTACACCTCAGGCATCTGATCCTTCAGGTGGCTGATGGGGGAAGGAGTGCGCACGCCGGCAACAACGTCCTCGCCCTGTGCATTGATCAGGTACTCGCCCATCAGCTTCTTAGCGCCGGTGGCGGGGTCACGGGTGAATGCAACGCCGGTGCCGGAACGGTCGCCGGAGTTACCAAAGGCCATCTGCTGCACGTTGACAGCGGTGCCCCACTCGTAGGGGATCTCGTTCATCTTACGGTAGACGTTTGCACGGGGGTTATCCCAGCTGCGGAACACGGCCTTGACAGCCTCGATCAGCTGATCGCGGGGATCCTGCGGGAAGGGACGGCCTTCGTTCTCCTCGTAGATCTTCTTGAAGGTGCCGACCAGTTCCTTCAGGTCGTCAGCAGTCAGGTCCACGTCGTTCTTGACGCCCTTGGCTTCCTTCATCTTGTCGATCTCGACCTCGAACAGGCTCTTCGGGACCATCATAACGACGTCGGCGAACATCTGCACGAAGCGGCGGTAGCAGTCGTATGCAAAGCGGGCGTTGCCGGTCTTCTTTGCCAGACCCTCAACAGCCTCATCGTTCAGGCCCAGGTTCAGGATGGTGTCCATCATGCCGGGCATGGACTGACGTGCGCCGGAACGGACAGAGACCAGCAGGGGGTTGGTGTTGTCACCGAACTTCTTGCCGGTGATCTCTTCCAGACCCTTGAGGTGCTCAAAGATGTCAGCAGTGATGTCGTCATTGATCTGACGGCCGTCTGCGTAGTACTGGGTGCAGGCGTCGGTGGTGATGGTGAAGCCCTGCGGCACCGGCATACCGGCTGCGGTCATCTCGGCCAGACCGGCACCCTTGCCGCCCAGCGTGTTCTTCATGGTGACCTTGTCACCGCCGAAAGCGTCATTGCCTTCGCTGAAGTAGTACAGATACTTTTTGCTCATGCGTTGTTTACCTCCCATTCGTGACCGGCGGCATGGCAGCCGTGGTCTCATCGTTTGCCTTGTCTTGAACGTACGATGAACATTGTTTTGTGAATGCTAAACTATTATACCAGAAAATCCATTCCTTTCCACCATGCAAAATCCCGAATTTGTCTGTTATTTTTTATGCAAATCTCTTGAAATTTTCCAAGTTTTAAGGTAGTATAGAATGGGAGAAAGTTCGAGAGGTTTTTTGTTTGAGCACGCGATTTCTCGTCCTGTTGGATACAACTTTCTATCCCTGTAACTTTTCAAATTCTATTTTGTCGGAACAAAGCTTTCCGCAGCGGGTATGCTGGGGCGGACAGGCAACAATTTTCCGGTCGCCTTTCCCGTCTCTCTTCCGCCGCGCGCTTTGGTGGAAAGGGAGATTTTTTTCATGCAGAATCCTATTTCTGAGCAGACCCGTGCCGCTGCCCTGGCACAGCTGGATGCCGCCGAGACTGCCCGTGAGGACATCCTTGTGCAGCACATTGCAAACGGCGTTGTCATCAACAGCCGCACCGTGCAGATCGACCCGGAGGTGGTCATCGCCCCGGGCGCTGTGATCCTTGCGGGCACCATCCTGCGGGGCAAGACGGTCATCGGTGCGGGCTGCGTCATCGGCCCCAACACCCTCATCGAGGACAGCACCGTGGACGAGGGCACCGCCGTGAACGCCAGCCAGATCTACGGCAGCCACATCGGCCCCCACAACAACATCGGCCCCTTCACCCATGTGCGGGTGAACACTGTCACCGATTACGGCGTGCATCTGGGTGCCTATGTGGAGACCAAGAACTCCAACTTTGCCCGCGGCAACACCGTGAGCCACCTGACCTACATCGGCGACAGCGATGTGGGCAAGTACTGCAACTTCGGCTGCGGCACCGTCACCTGCAACTACGACGGCAAGGATAAGTTCCGCACCCAGATCGGCGATTACTGCTTCATCGGCTGCAACACCAACCTTGTGGCCCCGGTCAAGGTGGGCGACGGTGCCTACACCGCCGCCGGCAGCACCATCACCAAGGATGTGCCCGCACAGGCACTGGGCATCGCCCGGGAGCGCCAGACCAATCTGGACGGCTGGGCAGAGCCCAAGATGGAAGCCTACATCGCCAAAAAGCAGAAGCTGGAGAACGAGCAGAGCAAGTAACCCTCTGCCGGAAGGGAGCTGCGTATGAAGTCTGAAAGCTTTCGCAAGCAGGCGCTGAGCCTGGTCCTTTTCTTCGCGGCTGTTGCCGCCGTGTTCGCCCTGACCCGTCTGCGCAGCGACCCCGCCAAAAAGCAGGCGGAGTTCGTGGTGCAGCAGCTGCTCTCCTGCTCCTCTGCCGTGGAACAGGCTGTGGATACCGCCGCCGCTTCGGCTTCCGGCAGTGAACCGGGGCTTGCCGCAGCGGACACCGACGGACTGTACACCTTCCTTCAGGCGCAGCTGGGCGATGCCATGACAGCCGACTGTCTGAACAAGGTCATGGCGAACCGCCTGCCCACCCGCATCACCGCGCTGGCCGGGCAGTCCGGCGATCAGCTGGTGCCCGCTGACCTCACCCTGAAAAAACGTGCCGGGGCAGAAAACTGCTACGACTTTTCCGCCGCCCTGCTGATCGCCGCGGACAGCACCGCCGCCGCGCAGGTATCCGGCACCATCACCATGGTGAAGGAGGACGGCCGCTGGAAGGCCTCTGCCATCACCCTGAACCTGTAATAAACCCTTTTGCCCCTGTGCCCTGCGGCATGGGGGCATTTTTTGCCCATTTCGTTTATAATGTATATCTTTTTACGCGCGCGTATGTTATACTTAGATGTTGTATCACACTATTATCAGGAAAAGGTATTATCACATCATGAATGAAAACGATATCTGGCTCATTGCAGGGCTGGGCAACCCCGAAGCAAAGTACGATGGCACCCGCCACAACGCCGGTTTTGCCGCGCTGGACGCGCTGGCCGACAAGTGGAACATCTCTGTGGGCAAGACCAAGTTCCAAGGCCTGTGGGGACAGGGCGAGGTGGACGGCCACAAGGTGGTGCTGCTGAAGCCCCTGACCTACATGAACCTCTCCGGCGATTCCATCGCCCCCATGGCGGGCTTTTTCAAGATCCCTGCCGACCATGTGCTGGTGCTGTGCGATGATATCACCCAAGCACCCGGCAAGCTGCGCATCCGTCCCTCCGGCTCTGCGGGCGGGCACAACGGCCTGAAGAGCATCATTGCCCGGCTGGGCGGGGAGAACTTCCCCCGCATCCGCATCGGCATCGGCGCAAAGCCCCACCCGGACTACGACCTTGCCGCATGGGTGCTGGGCAAGTTCCCGCCGGAGGACGCCAAAGCCATCGCCGACCGCTACCCCGACCTTGAAGCCGCCGCAAAGCTCATCATGGACGGTAAGCTGGGTCTGGCACAGAGCAAGTATAACGGGTAAAAATCATTCCCCCGCATCCTGACAGGAAAGGAGGTTTTTCCATGTACGAAGCCTTACTCAAGGCCACACCGGAATATCAGAAGGTCGCCGCAAGCTTTGGCTCCGCAGGGCCGGCGGCACTGTTCGGTCTGCCGCCCGCAGGCCGGGCGCTGCTGTATGCCGCCCTGCAAAAGGACCTTGGGCGCACGCTCTGCATCGTGACCCCCGGCGAGGCCGAAGCCACCCACTTTGCGGACGACCTCAAGGCGCTGGGGCTTACCGCTGCGGTGTTCCCGCCTCGGGACTTTATGCTGCGCCCGGTGGAGGGCGCAGGCCGCGAGTACGAGTACCGCCGCCTTTCGGTGCTGGGCGCACTGGCGGGCGGGCGGCTGCAAGCCGTCTGTGTGCCCGCCGAGGCGCTGCTGCAGTACACCGTGCCCCGGGCGGAATTTATCCAGAACACCCTTACCTTAAAGCCCGGCATGGTGTATAACCGCGAAGCGCTGGTGGCGCGGCTGTTTGCCGCCGGGTATGTGCGCCGCAGTCAGGTAGACGGCCCGGGGCAGTTCAGCGTGCGCGGCGATATCGTGGACATCTACGCACCGGATATGCGTCAGCCCGCCCGCGTGGAGTACTGGGACGACGAGATCGACTCCATGTTCTCCTTTGACCTGCTGACCCAGCGGCGGGACAGCGCACTGGAAAAAATATACCTCTCCCCTGCCCGCGAGGTGCTGTTCGGCAGCACCGCCGAGACCGCCGAAGCGCTGCGCAATGCCATCAAAAAGGCGCGCGGCAAGCGCCGCACTGCGCTGGAAAAGGCCACCGAGGCCGATCTTTCCCAGCTGGATTCCGGCCTGATGCCGGAGGCCATGGATAAATATTACGGCATCCGCTACCCCGCCCCGGCCACGCTGCTGGATCATCTGGACGCGCCGCTGTTCATTCTGGACGAAGTGGGCGGCATCCGGGATGCCCAGAAAGCCACCGAGTTCCGCCGCAGCGAGGAGCTGACCGGGCTGCTGGAAGAGGGCGTGCTCTGCCCCGGGCTGGATGTGCTGTACCAGACCATGGAGGATCTTGTCATTGCCGCCGGGAACTACAGCACCCTGCTGTGCGAGAACTTTCTGCGCGGGATGAACGAGTTCAAGCTGAAAGACCTTATCAACGCCGAGGCCTTTGCCGCCCCCAACTGGAATGGCGACCTTGCCTCCCTGCGGGAGGACTTAGACCCGCTCATTGCCCAAGGCTACGCCGTCACCCTGTTTGCCGGTACGCCCAAGGGCGCAGCCGCTTTGACCCGCGACCTTGCCGACAAGGGCTATTCCGTGAGCATGAGCCGGGATGTGCGCCCTGCCAAGGGCATTTTGCAGGTGCTGCCCGGACACTTGACCGCCGGGTGCACCTTCCCCTTTGCCCACGCAGCAGTGCTTTCCAGCCGCCGCCACGGGCTGGACGAGGAAGCCGCCGCCGAAGCCAAAAAGCGCAAGAAGAACAAAAACGCCCTGTCCAGCCTTTCGGACATCAAGCCCGGGGACTATGTGGTGCACCAGAGCCACGGCATTGGCATGTACGCTGGTATCCAGCGGTTAGAGGTGCAGGGCGCTACCAAGGACTACCTCAAGGTGCAGTATTCCGGCTCGGATGTGCTGTATGTGCCGGTGACCCAGCTGGATCTGCTCAGCCGCTACACCGCCCCCGGCGACGAGGAAAAGGTAAAGCTGGCAAAGCTGGGCGGCACCGAGTGGCAGCGCACCCGCGCCAAGGTGAAAAAGGCCACCGAGGAGATGGCGCAGGAGCTGATCGAGCTTTACGCCCGCCGCCGTCAGGCCACGGGCTACGCCTTCCCGCCGGACGGCGACTGGCAGCGGGACTTTGAGACCCGCTTTGACTACGACGAAACGGACGACCAGCTGCACGCCACCGCCGAGATCAAGCAGGACATGGAAAAAGGCTACCCCATGGATCGGCTGCTCTGCGGCGATGTGGGCGTGGGCAAGACCGAGGTGGCGCTGCGCGCCGCCTTCAAGTGCATCATGGGCGGCAAACAATGCGCCCTGCTGGCACCCACCACCCTGCTGGCGTGGCAGCACTACAACACCCTGCTCTCCCGCATGGAAGCCTTCCCGGTGAAGATCGGGATGCTGTCCCGTTTCCGTACCGCCAAGCAGCAAAAGGAGACCCTGCGCGGCTTGCAGGCCGGCAGCGTGGATATCGTGGTGGGCACCCACCGGCTGCTGTCCAAGGACGTGAAGTTCCACGACCTCGGCCTTGTCATCATCGACGAGGAGCAGCGCTTCGGCGTGAAGCACAAGGAAAAGCTGAAGGAGAACTTCATCGGGGTGGATATGCTCACCCTGTCGGCCACCCCCATCCCCCGCACCCTGAACATGGCCATGAGCGGCATCCGGGATCTTTCCACCATCGAGCAGCCGCCCATCGAGCGGCAGCCGGTGGAGACCTTTGTGCTGGAATATAACGACGTCATCCTTGCCGAAGCCATGAAGAAGGAGCTTGCCCGGGGCGGGCAGGTGTACTACCTGCACAACCGGGTGGACAACATTGAAGCCTGCGCCGCCCATGTCAGCCAGATGGTGCCGGGTGCGCGGGTGGGCATCGCCCACGGCAAGATGACCGAAGAAGAGCTGAACCCCGTGTGGCAGCACCTGCTGAACGGCGAGATCGACATTCTGGTCTGCACCACCCTCATCGAGACCGGCATTGATGTGCGCAACTGCAACACCCTCATCATTGAGGACGCCGACCGCATGGGTCTGGCGCAGCTGTACCAGATCCGTGGGCGGGTGGGACGCTCCGGCCGCAAGGCCTACGCCTACTTCACCTTCCGCCGGGACAAGACCCTGACCGATATCGCCCAGAAGCGGCTTTCCGCCATCCGGGAGTTCACCGCTTTCGGCTCCGGCTTCCGCATTGCCATGCGGGACCTGCAAATTCGCGGCGCGGGCAGTCTGCTGGGGCACAGCCAGCACGGCCACATGGAAGCCGTGGGCTACGATCTCTACGTTAAAATGCTGGGACAGGCCATTGCCCGGGCGCGGGGCGAGCCCGTCCAGCGGGACAAGAGCGATTGTCTTGTAGACCTGCGGGTGGACGCCTTCATCCCGGAAAAGTATATCCCGGACGGCGCGGGGCGCATCGAAGCCTACAAGCGCATTGCCGCCATCCAGACCCCGGAGGACGCCGCCGATGTGCTGGACGAGCTCATCGACCGCTACGGCGACCCGCCGCCCTCGGTGAGCGATCTGGTCAACGTCTCCCTTGTCCGCGTGCAGGCCGCTACCGTGGGCGTGTACGAGGTGACCCAGAAGAAGGACACCCTCGTGCTGAATCTGGAAACGCTGGACCTTGCCATGATCCGCGGTCTGCTGCAAGCCTTCAATGGCCGGGTCACCGCCGGGGCGGGCACAAAGCCCTATCTCTCGGTGGTATTACAGCCGGACGAAAAACCGCTGGAACTGCTGCAAAGCATCCTGAAAGCCATGGATGTCATTTTAAACAATAAGGAGCAAAACGCATGAAAAAGAAACTGCTTGCGCTGGTATGCGCACTTGCACTGACCGTCAGCCTTGTGGGCTGTGCACTCTCCACCCCGGACACCGTGGGCAAGATCGGTGATTTTGAGGTGACCAGCGGCCTGTACCTGCTGGCGCAGTACGATGCTTACCAGCAGGCTGCGCAGCTGGCGGACTCTGCGCAGGACACCAGCAAGGTGAAGTCCTTCCTCAAGGCCACCATCACCACCGATGCCGATACCGGCGAGACCGCCGTGGTAAAGGACTATGTGGCGCAAAAAACCCTTGAGACTTTGCAGACCCTTGCCGCTGTGGACACCCGCTTTACCGAGCTGGGCGGCCAGCTGACCGACGAGCAGAAGTCCGCCGCCGACAGCTACGCCCAGCAGCTGATGGATAACTACGGCGACACCTACACCGCCAACGGCATCGGGCTGGAAACTTTGAAGCTGTTCCAGCAACTGCAATACAAGCACACCCTGCTGCTGGATCTTGTCTACGGCAAAAATGGCGAGACTCCTGTGGAGGACGATGAGCTGACTGAGCATCTGGACAGCACCATGTATGAGATCGGCTTTATTACCGTGCCCCTGTACAACACCAGCACCTTTGCCTTTGCCACCGACGACCAGAAGGCCGAGATGCTCTCCCTTGCCCAGAAGGCTGCGGACAGCTACAACGCCAACGCCCCGGAGGACACCTCCAACCAGCTGACCACCTTTAACAGCATCGCAAGCAGCGCACTGACCGATATCTGCGCTGTGCTGGATGCAGAGGTTCCCTCCACCAGCACCCTGCAAACCGACCTGCTGACCGAGAGCGACCTGACCAGCGCCTTTACGCAGGAGGGTGCCGCCGATACCCTGCGCGGCCTTGCCTACGGGCAGGCAGCCGCCATCCAGTACTCCGGCTACGCCCTGATGCTGGCTGTCCGTCTGGACCCGCTGAGCGTTTCCACGCTGGACGCTCTGCGCAGCCAGATCTTAAGCGACCTGAAGGGCGAGGAGCTGGACGATGCCCTTGCCGCCTACGGTGCCCAGCTGGATAACACCCTGAGCAGCTCTGCCATGGGCAAGCTGCCCGCCTCCAAGATCGTGAACGATACCAGCGCCAACAGCTGATCTCTTTGTAAACACAACACGCCCGGGTTTTCCACATCCTTCCTGCGGAAGGTGGAAACCCCGGGCGTTGTTTTTTATTTTATTACTTTTGCAAACTCTGCGGCAAGAGCGGCGTTCACCGAACGGACAGCGTTGGCGTCCGGCTTGATGGCGGTGCGGTCGTAGGTGAACAGGCCGTTCACCTCGTCCTCCACGTCGGTCAGCTGGGTGTACACCAGCGCCGAAAGCCCCTTTTGCAGCTGCGGCAGCACCGTGCCCAGCTGCATTTTTTTGTACCGGGCGGTCAGCTCCTCCCGGCTTTTGGCTGTGCCGTAGCCGTAGGTCTTGCGGGGCGGCTCGTGCCCCGGCATGGGCCATGCGATGCCGCCGTACTCGCTCAGCGCCACGGTGCGCGTCTGCGGGCGCACCCGCAGGGGGTAGAAGTAGTTGTGCAGGGAGTATACATCCCCGCCGCCCTGATCGTACCAGCCGCTGGCTTCGTCCACAAGGCGGGTATCGTCCAGCGCGCGGATGGCCTGCACCGCCCCGGCGGCATCGTACTGTCCCCATCCCTCGTTAAAGGGCACCCAGCAGCCCACACAGGGGTGGCAGCACAGCGCCTGCACCGTATCTGCCAGCTCCCGGCGGTATTCTGCGCGGCTGCCCTCGCTGCCCCGGCTCAGCAGCCCCCACAGGGGCGCTTTGTCCGGCAGACGGCGCATAAGCGGCTGCAGAACATTGGTCAGGTAGGTGACGAACCACAGGTTATACTTGCTGCCGCCGTTGACCATATCCTGCCATACCACAAGCCCCAGCTTGTCGCAGTGGTAGTACCAGCGCTGCGGCTCGAGCTTTGCGTGCTTGCGCAGCAGGTTGTAGCCCAGCGCCTTTACCTCGCTCAGTTCCCGCTCCACCGCCGCATCCGAGGGCGGGGTGTACAGTCCCTCCGGCCAGTAGCCCTGATCCAGCAGGCCGTTGAGCAGGATGGGTTTATCGTTCAGGCAGAAGCGCAGCACGCCCCTTGCATCCGGTGCGCAGCTCCACTTGCGCAGGGCAAAGTAGCTGTGCACGGTGTCGAACTGCTCTTCCTCTCCCTGCGTAGTGCCCACGGTCAGGTCGTACAAAAAGGGCGTGTCCGGGCTCCACGGAAAGAAATACTCCTCCGCAATATGCAGCGTCACCGTGCCGTCCTGACCGGCCTCGTCGCTGCCCCAGTCCTCGGCAATGGTCACGCCCCCGGCGCGTACTACCGCCCACAGGTTCGCCGCGCCGCCGGGCGCAGAGGTATGGGCTTTCACGGTCACGGTGCGGGCATCATAGTCCGGCGTGACGGTGAGAGACTGGATGTAGTTTTCCGGCACGCGCTCCAGCCAGACCGTCTGCCAGATGCCGCTTTGGGCGGGGTAGAACATCCCGCCGGGCTGCAAAGTCTGCTTGCCCCGCGCCTGTGTGCCGTGGCCGGTGGGGTCCTGAACCGCCAACCACAGGCTGTTTCGGCCGGTGCCGTTGAGCTGCGCGGTGATATCCAGCGTAAAGGGCCAGTAGCCGCCCCGGTGACCGCCCACCAGATGGCCGTTCACCTGCACGGCACAGGCGTAGTCCACTGCGCCGAAATGCAGCAGCACCCTGCCGCCCGTCCCGGCGGGCGGGGCAAAGTACCGGTGGTAGTGCAGCCACTGCCCGGGCTGCACTGTGCGTCCCACCCCGGAAGCGCGGCACTCCGGCGCGTAGGGCACCAGGATCTCGCCGTCCCAGCCCGCCGGGCGCTGTGCCGAGGCGGTGATGGCGTACTGCCACAGGCCGTTCAGGTTCTCGTAGCTGTCCCGGCGCATGGCCGGGCGGGGATATTCCGTCAGAGGGTGCATACACTCACCAGCCTTTTCTACTCGTTTGCTCCATTCTAGCACAGCCCGGGGCGTTTGTATACGCGGAAAAATATTTTTATATAGCGTAAGCCCGGAAAGTCTGCGGACTTTCCGGGCTTACGAAAGCGCTTAGTTCTCGGCCAGATTACCGGTATAAAGCTGGTAATACTTGCCCTTTTTGGCGATCAGCTCGTCGTGGCTGCCGCGCTCGATGATGCGGCCCTGCTCCAGCACCACGATGCAGTCTGCATTGCGGACGGTGGACAGGCGGTGCGCGATGACAAAGCTGGTGCGGCCGTACATCAGGCCGTCCATGCCGCGCTGCACCAGCGCCTCGGTGCGGGTATCAATGGAGGAGGTCGCCTCGTCCAGAATCAGCACCGGCGGGTCTGCCACGGCTGCGCGGGCAATGGCCAGCAGCTGGCGCTGTCCCTGCGAGAGGTTGGCACCATCGCCGGTCAGCATGGTGTTGTAGCCCTCCGGCAGGCGCTTGATGAAGCCATCGGCGTTGGCCAGACGGGCGGCGGCGATGCACTCTTCATCGGTGGCATCCAGCCGTCCGTAGCGGATGTTCTCCATCACCGTGCCGGTGAACAGGTGGGTGTCCTGCAGCACGATGCCCAGCGAGCGGCGCAGGTCGGCCTTTTTGATCTTGTGGATGTTGATGCCGTCGTAGCGGATCTTGCCCTCCTGAATATCGTAGAAACGGTTGATCAGGTTGGTGATGGTGGTCTTGCCCGCACCGGTGGAGCCGACAAAGGCGATCTTCTGCCCCGGACGGCCGTACAGGTTGATGTCGTGCAGCACCGTCTTTTCCGGCACATAGCCAAAGTCTACGTCCGTAAAGGTGATATCGCCCGCCAGCTTGTGGTAGGTGGTAGTGCCGTCGTGGTGGGGGTGCTTCCACGCCCAGATACCGGTGCGCTCAGCAGTTTCCACCAGCTGGTCGTTGCGGTCGTACTTGGCGTTCACCAGCGTCACATAGCCCTCGTCGGTCTCGCTGGGCTCGTCCATCATCTTGAAGATACGCTCTGCACCGGCCAGCGCCATGATGACGCTGTTGGCCTGCATGGACACCTGACTGATGGGCATATTGAAGCCCTTGTTCAGGCTGAGGAAGGCCACCACAGTGCCAAGGGTCATGCCGCCAACGCCGCCCACGGCCATGGCTGCACCAACCAGTGCGCAGATGGCGTAGCTGATGTTGCCCAGCTGGGCGTTGACCGGCATCATGATGTTAGAGAAGGCGTTGGCCTGCTTGGCGCTTTCCTTCAGCTGGTCGTTCAACTCGCGGAAACCGGCAAGGGTCTGCTGCTCGTGGGTGAACACCTTGACCACCTTCTGGCCCTCCATCATCTCCTCGATGTAGCCGTTCACCTTGCCCAGATCCCGCTGCTGCTGGATGAAGTACTTGGAAGAACTTTTTGCGATCTGCTTGGAGCAGAACAGCATCAGCGCCACCATGAGCATGGTAACGATGGTCAGCTGCCAGCTGAGCATGCACATACTGAAGAACACCGATACGATGGTGATGACGCTGGACACCAGCTGCGGGATGCTCTGGCTGAGCATCTGGCGCAGGGTATCCACATCGTTGGTGTACACGGACATGATATCGCCGTGGGGATGGGTGTCAAAATACCGGATGGGCAGGCTTTCCATGTGGGTGAACAGCTTGGTGCGCAGATTGCGCAGCGTGCCCTGCGTCACATTGACCATGATGCGGGCGTTGGCCCATGCGGCCAGAATGCCCACAAGGTAGATGCAGCACATCCGCACCAGTGCACCGGCCAGCGGTGCAAAGCTGGGGTTCTGCTGGCGGGTCATGGGCACGATGTAATCGTCCATCAAAGTCTGCAAGAACAGGCTGGCCTGCACATTGGCCAGCGCGCTGACCACGATGCAGACAAGCACAAGGATGCAGTGGGGCAGATAGTTGCGGAACACCTCATCCATGATGCGCTTCAGCAGCTTGCCCGGGTTTTCCACCTTGGGGCGCGGCCCCCGTGCGCCCCGCGGGCCGGGGCCATGTACTTCTTTTACTGCCATTACTGCGCACCTCCCTGCTTGTCAAAATCGCCGCCGCCCTGCGTCTGGCTGTTGTAGACCTCCTGATAGATGGCGTTGGTCGCCAGCAGCTCTGCGTGGGTGCCCAGACCGTTGATCTGGCCGTTATCCAGCACCAGAATGCGGTCTGCATCCTGCACCGAGGAGATACGCTGTGCAATGATGATCTTGGTCGTGCCGGGGATCTCCTCCCGGAAGGCCTTGCGGATCTTGGCATCGGTCGCGGTATCCACGGCGCTGGTGGAGTCGTCCAAAATCAGCACCTTGGGCTTGCGCAGCAGGGCGCGGGCGATGGTCAGGCGCTGCTTCTGGCCGCCGGACACATTGGAGCCGCCCTGCTCGATCCAAGTATTGTACTTATCCGGGAAGCGCTGGATAAATTCGTCCGCGCAGGCCAGTTTTGCCATGCGGATGCACTCTTCCTCGGTGGCGTTGGCATCGCCCCAGCGCAGGTTATCCAGAATGGTGCCGCTGAACAGCACGTTCTTCTGCAGCACCATGGAGACCTCCCGGCGCAGCACGTCAAGGTTATAATCCCGCACGTCCACGCCGCCCACGCGCACGGTACCGCTCTCGGCATCGTACAGGCGGGGGATCAGCTGCACCAGACTGGATTTTGCACTGCCGGTGCCGCCGATGATGCCCAGCGTCTCGCCGGGCTGGATGGTAAAGCTGATATCGTTCAGCACCGGCTGACCGCTGCCGTGCTTATACTTGAAGGTAACGTGGTCAAACTGGATGCTGCCGTCTGCCACCTGCTGCACCGGCTGCTTTGCCGGGGGCAGGTCGGTGCGCTCATCCAGCACCTCCACGATACGCTTGGCAGAAGCGGCGGACATGGCGATCATGACAAAGGCCATGCTCAGCATCATCAGTGCCATGAGGATGTTCATGATATAGCCGAACAGGGCGTTCAGCTGGCCGGTGGTAATGGCACCGTGCAGCACATACTTTGCGCCGAACCAGCTCAGCGCGATGTTGCAGCCGTACACCGCCACCAGCATGGCGGGGTTATTGAAGCTCAGGCGGCTTTCGGCGTTGACGAACTGCTTGTACAGACTCTCGCAGGCAGCGGTGTATTTTTCGTTCTCAAAGCCCTCGCGCACAAAGCTCTTGACCACACGGATGGCAGAGACGTTCTCCTGCACCGAGGCGTTGAGGTTATCGTAGTTTTTGAACACCCGGTCGAAAATGCGGAAGGTGGGGATCATGATGGCAGCCAGCACCGCCACCAGAAAGGCCACTGCCACCACGAACACCAGCGACAGCGGGCCGCCGATGACCACAGCCATGCACATGGCAAACACCAGATGCACCGGGGCGCGCACGCACATGCGCAAAATCATCTGGAAGGCGTTCTGCACATTGGTCACGTCGGTGGTCATGCGGGTGACAAGACCTGCCGTGGAGAATTTGTCGATGTTGGAAAAAGAGTAATGCTGAATGTTTTCATACATGGCATCGCGCAGATTTCCGGCAAAGCCGGTGGATGCCTCGGCGGCATACTTGCCCGCCAGCACGCCCAGCACCAGCGCAATGGCTGCCACCAGAAAGGTAAGCAGGCCGTAGCGGATGATGGCGTTCATATCGCCCTTTTCAATGCCCTGGTCGATGATAAAGGCCATGATGGTGGGCAGCAGCACATCCATAATGGCTTCCAGCGCAGCAAAGAGCGGTGTCTTGATCGAGGCGGCTTTATACTCGCCCAGATGTGACACAAGCTTTTTGATCATCTGAGTTCCCTCCTATTTGAATTTATTTGTTTGGTACGAAACAATTTTATACAAAACAATTTAAATGTCAAGATGTTTCAGAAAATGTTCATAATTACTAATTTAACAATGCCTTTTTCAGCGCTTTGACGGAAACGAGGGTTATTTCAACGCTTCCCGCAGCTTGTTCAGCAGCCGCAGCAGTTCTGCATTCTCCTCCTCGGTCAGCAGCCCGGCTACATAATCTTCGGTCTGGTGGAAGGAAAGCAGGGTCTTTTCGTGCAGACGGATGCCCTCTTCGGTCAAAACCAGCTGCTTGAGCCGGGCGTCCTGCGGCACGCTCAGCCGCTGGATGTAGCCCTTGCGCTCCATCAGCTGCAAAATGCTCGTCACGGTAGAGCGGGTGATGGAAAACTCCCGCTCGATGTCCCGCTGGAACACCGGCTCGTCCCGGTGGCGGTAGAGATACTCGATGATCCACCCGTGCATGGGGGTGGTCTGCTCTATCCCATTAGCGCGGGAAAACTGGTTCAGCCTGCGGAAGATCAGGTTGTCCACCCGGCGCAGCTGGGCAGGGATGACCTGCGGCCCCTCCCACGGCGGGTCCAGCTTGCAGGGCTCTTCAATAGGATGCTCTGTACACATAATGGTTTTCCTCTGTTTCGGTCAAATTGTTTGATGTGAAACTGTTTGATACGATACATATTTTACCCATCTCCTCACCCCTTGTCAAGAGGGCGGGACGCAAAAAGGCTGCTGCGGAAAATTTTCCGCAGCAGCCTTGGTTTCTATGGATACGGGATACGCTTACAGCTTTTTGCCGGTCAGCAGCTCGTAGGCCTCCAGATACTTGGCAATGGTCTTGTCAATGACACCCTGCGGCAGGTCGTAGTTGCTGTCGGGGTTGGCCTTCAGCCAGTCGCGCACGAACTGCTTGTCGAAGGAGGGCTGGCTGTGACCCGGCTCGTAGCCCTCCAGCGGCCAGAAGCGGGAGGAATCCGGGGTCAGCATCTCGTCGCCCAGCACCACGTTGCCGTCCTCGTCCAGACCAAACTCGAACTTGGTGTCGGCAATGATGATGCCGCGGGACAGTGCGTACTCGGCGCACTTCTTGTACAGGGCAATGGTGTAATCGCGCAGCTTGGTGGCGTACTCCAGACCGTGGCCGGGGAACTGCTTTTCCAGCACGTCGATGCTCTGCTCGTAGGAGATATTCTCGTCGTGGTCGCCGATCTCTGCCTTGGTAGAGGGGGTGTAGATGGGCTCGGGCAGCTTATCGGACTCCTTCAGGCCCTCGGGCAGCTGGATGCCGCACACCTTGCCGGTCTTCTGGTAGCTGGCCCAGCCGCTGCCGGTGATGTAGCCGCGCACGATGCACTCGATGGGCAGCATGGTCAGCTTGCGGCACATCATGCTGTTGCCGGTGAACTGAGGCTGACGGAAGAATTCCGGCATCTCCTGCACATCCACGCTCAGCATGTGGTTGGGCAGCAGATCGCGGGTGTAATCGAACCAGAACTTGCTCATCTGGGTGAGCACAGTGCCCTTTTTGGTGACCTTGTTTTTCAGGATGACGTCAAACGCAGAAATGCGGTCGGTGGCAACCATGATCAGGCTGTCGCCATTGTCGTAGATCTCGCGGACCTTGCCTTCTTTGATGGGTTTGAACTCTGTCATAATCAAACACTCCATTTTTCCATGTTCTCGGCAGCGCAGCAGCGCGGCGCAGTTCTTACCCTATTATTCTACCATACTGCCGCGCGGTTTAAAAGGAACAGAATAAAAGAAAAACGGGCAAGTTTTGTGTTTTTATCGTGAAAAGTGCGCAAAAAACGGCAGGGAATTTCGGCGTTTTGACGATAAAAGTCGTACTTTATCCCCAAATGTGCGCTCCTTTGCAAAATGCAGTCATGGACAAGTGCCGCCGGTTGCGGTATCATAGTAGTATGAGTGTTTCTGCGCTCCGCAGGGGCGCAAAAGTAAATAAGGAGGTAAAGAATATGGGCAAATTCCCCAAGGGCTTTTTGTGGGGCGGCGCTACCGCCGCCAACCAGTGCGAGGGTGCATGGCAGGCAGACGGCAAGGGTCTGGCAACGGTGGATGTGACCCCCTTCGGCCCGGACCGTTTCCCGGTAGCGATGGGCTATATGGAAATGCTGGATTGTGACGATGCGCATTTCTACCCCAGCCACGAGGCCATTGACCTGTATCATCATTATAAAGAGGACATCGCCCTGTTTGCAGAGATGGGCTTCAAGTGCTTCCGGCTGTCCATTGCATGGACCCGCATCCTGCCCAACGGCGATGATGCCCAACCCAACGAGGCAGGGCTGGCCTTCTACGACAGCATTTTTGACGAGTGCCATAAGTACGGCATCGAGCCGCTGGTCACCATCTGCCACTTTGACACCCCCATTGCGCTCATCAAAAAATACGGCGGCTGGAAGGACCGCCGCATGGTGGACGCCTACGTCCACTACTGCGAGGTGCTGTTCGACCGTTTCAAGGGCAAGGTGAAGTACTGGCTCACCTTTAACGAGATCAACATGCTGCTGCACCTGTCCTTTACCGGCGCAGGGCTGGTGTTCTACCCCGGCGAGAACGTGGAGCAGGTCAAGTATCAGGCCGCCCATCACGAGCTGGTAGCCAGTGCAAAGGCGGTAAAGCTGGCACACGAAAAAATGCCGGACGCCATGGTGGGCTGTATGCTGGCGGCAGGGCAGTTCTACCCCCGCACCTGCGCCCCGGAGGATGTGCGGGCGGCGCAGGAGGCCGACCGGGACAACTACTTCTTTACCGACGTACAGGTGCGCGGCGCTTACCCCGTGTGGGCCAAAAAGCGGATGGAGCGCGCCGGGGTGCAGCTGCGCACCCAGCCGGAGGACGACCGCACGCTGCAGGAGGGCACGGTGGATTTTGTGTCCTTCAGCTACTATTCCAGCCGCTGCATCACGGTGGATAAAGAACTGATGGCGGCAGAGAATGCGGAAGGCAACGCCGTGTCTGCATCGGTGAAAAATCCCTACCTGAAAGCCAGCGAGTGGGGCTGGGCCATCGACCCGGTGGGTCTGCGGGTGACGCTGAACACCATCTACGACCGGTACGAAAAGCCCATGTTCATCGTGGAGAACGGTCTGGGCGCGGTGGATACCGTAGAGCCGGACGGCTCCATCCACGACAGCTACCGCATCGACTACCTGCGGGCACACATCGAGGAGATGGAAAAGGCCGTCAACGAGGATGGTCTGCCGCTGATGGGCTACACCACCTGGGGCCCCATCGACCTTGTAAGCGCCTCCACCGGCGAGATGAAAAAGCGGTACGGCTTTATCTATGTGGACAAGGACAACGACGGCAACGGCACCCTTGCCCGCAGCCGGAAGGACAGTTTTTACTGGTACAAAAAGGTCATCGCTTCGGACGGCGAGGACTTGGTTTGAGCCAACGCCCCGGCACTGTTTGCGGAACAGCAGTGCCGGGACATAAAAGTGTGAGAAAGAATCAATAACGGAGAAAATTTATGACACCACAGATCATTGCACACCGCGGTGCTTCCTATCTTGCACCGGAAAACACCTTGATCGCCTTTAAAAAGGCCATGGAGATTGGCGCGGACGGCGTAGAGATGGACGTACAGCAGACCATTGACGCCGGGCTTGTGATCCACCATGACTATATGATCGATCTGCACACGGATATTTCCGGCAAGATCTACGATATGACCATGGGCGATCTGAAAGAACTGGATTTCGGCAGCTGGAAGGACGCCATCTATCAGGACGAGAAGATTGCCACCTTACAGGAAGCCATGGAGCTGTGCAAGCAGATGCCGGGTTGCACCGTGCATTTGGAGCTGAAATCCACCATGGACAACGACCCGGACTTTGTGCCCCGGGTGCTGGAAGTGCTGCGGCAGACCGAGATGGTAGAACAGGTGATTCTGATCTCCTTCAACCACGCGCTGCTGCGGCAGGCAAAGCAGCTGCTGCCCGAACTGCGGGTGGGTGCGCTGGTATACGGCGAGCTGGAAAGCATGCTGCTGCCGCCGCCCATCATCTGGAAGGATCTGGGGCTGACCAACGGCATGGAGGACGACATGGAAGCCATGGACGCCGCCCTGCCGGAGAGTGCAGCAGACGAGGAAAATTGCAGCTGGATGACCCGCTGGATGAGCGATAAGGTAAGCATGCTGCGGGCAAACTTTCCCGGTGAGAGCCTGAACGAGATCTACAAAAACCTGATGGCGCAGCGGGATCTGCCCGCCTACATCCGCAGTCTGGGCTTTGTGCCGGAGTGGGTCAGCTGCGAGTATCACACCGCCTACAAAAACGCCGGTTTCATTGACAAACTGCACGAGATGGGCATCAAGGTGTCTTTGTGGACGGTGGACACGGAGGATTCCGTCCGCAGCCTGCTGCGCACCAGCGCCGATGCCTACATCACCAACCGCCCCGACCGTGTGCGGGAGTGGGCAGAGAAGGAGCTGGCGGCGACCGCCACGACTGCCGAAACAGACGCCGACACAGCTGCCGCAGAGTAAACCAGCTGAAACAAGCACAAATAACCCCAACAAAAAAGAGATAGGCTTTCCCGAAAAGGGATCGTCTATCTCTTTTTGCATTCATTTTATTCTGCTGCGTCGGTCAGCACAAAGGTCAGCTCTGCGGTGACGGCGCACTTGCCGTCCACCCATGCCGAAGCCTTGCCTACGCCCACAGCGCCGTGCTGCTGCACCAGCTCGCAGTGGAGGGTGAGCACATCCCCGGGGACGACCTGCTTGCGGAAGCGGGCACTCTTGATGCCGCCGAACAGCGCCAGCTTGCCCTTGTTTTCCGGCAGGCTCAGCGCTGCCACAGCGCCGGTCTGTGCCAGTGCTTCCAGCAGCAGCACACCGGGCATGACCGGCTGTGCCGGGAAGTGGCCGTTGAAAAATTCCTCGTTGCGGGTGACGCACTTGCGGCCAATGGCCCACTGCCCCGGCTCGTAGTCCAGAACGCGGTCCACGAGGGCAAAGGGGTAGCGGTGGGGCAGGATCTCCGCGATCTGCACACTGCTCAGGGTGTTGGCGTTTTCACGCACGGTACGGGGCTCTGCCATGGGTCAGCCCTCCCATCTGCGCAGGGCGATGCAGGCGTTGTGGCCGCCAAAGCCCAAGCTGTTGCTCAGCGCGTACTGCATGGCCTGCTGCCGCCCGGTGTTGGGCACATAGTCCAGATCACACTCCGGGTCAGGCTGAGCATAGTGGATGGTAGGCGGCGCAAACTGGTCCCGCAGTGCCAGCGCGGTGAACACAGCCTCGATGCCGCCCGCGCCGCCCAGCAGATGGCCGGTCATGCTCTTGGTGCTGACCACGGTCATCTCCTTTGCGTGTGCGCCGAACACCGCGTGAATGGCGGCAGTCTCGCAGGCATCGTTCATGTGGGTGCCGGTGCCGTGGGCGTTGATGTGATCCACCTGATCCGGTGCGATGTCCGCATCCACCAAGGTCAGCTTCATGCAGTCGATAGCGCCCACGCCGCCGGGAGCCGGAGCGGTAAAGTGGTAGGCGTCGCAGTTGGCGCCGTAGCCCACCACCTCGGCGTAGATGTGTGCGCCGCGCGCTCTTGCGTGCTCCAGCTCCTCCAGCACCAGCACGCCGCTGCCCTCGCCCATGACAAAGCCGCCGCGGCGGGCGTCAAAGGGCAGGCTGGCAGCGTCCGGGTCGGTGGCGGTGGAAAGCGCCTTCATGCTGGTAAAGCCGCCGATGCCCAAGGGGCTGATGCAGCTTTCCGCGCCGCCGCAGACCATCACCGGCTCGTAGCCGTCCCGGATGCGGTGGAAGGCGTCGCCCACGGCGTTGGTGCCGCCGGCGCAGGCCGTGACCGGGCAGGTGCACATGCCCTTCAGGCCGAAGCGGATGGCCACCTGTGCCGCTGCCATGTTGGCAATGGCCATGGGCACAAAGTAGGGGCTTACCTTCTCCATGCCCTTTTCCTCGCCGCGGGCGTGCTGCTCCTCAATAGTGGGCAGACCGCCGATGCCGCTGGACAGGATGACGCCGATGTTCTTTTCCTCGGCCTCGGTATCAAGGCCGCTGTCTGCAATGGCTTCGGCGGCAGCGCCCAGTGCCAGCAGGGTAAAGCGTGCCATCTTGCGGACTTCCTTTTTGTCCACCACGGTCTCGGGGTCAAAACCCTTTACCTCACCGGCCAGCTTGCACTTGAAGTCGGTGGTGTCGAACTGGGTGATGGGGCCGATGCCGCATTTACCGGCACGGGCTGCTGCCCAGCTGTCGGCCACATTGTTGCCCAGCGGGTTCACCGTGCCAAGGCCGGTGATCACAACTCTGCGTTTATCCATAAGGGTTCTCCTTTACATTGCCATGCCGCCGTCCACACAGAGCACCTGCCCGGTGAGATAGCTGCTTTGTTCTGCGGCAAAAAACGCCACTGCCTGCGCCACATCCTCCGGCTGGCCTGCACGGCCTGCGGGGATGCCCTGCGTCATGCCGGTGCGCACCGCCTCCGGCAGCACGGCAGTCATGTCGGTGTCGATAAAGCCGGGCGCTACCGCGTTCACGGTCACGTTCCGCGCGGCCAGTTCCCGGGCAAGGCTCTTGGTCAGGCCGATGAGCCCCGCCTTGCTGGCGGCGTAGTTGGTCTGCCCGGCGTTGCCGCGCAGCGCCACCACGCTGGAAAGATTCACGATGCGGCCATAGCGCTGGCGCACCATGCGGCGGGCAGCCTCCTTGCAGCAGAGAAAGGCGCTTTTCAGGTTGGTGTCCAGCACCGCGTCAAAATCCTGCTCGGTCAGGCGCAGGATCAGGTTGTCCCGGGTGATGCCCGCGTTGTTCACCAGCACATCCACCCGGCCAAAGGCCTCGGCGGCGGCATCGAACAGCGCTTTGCAGCCCTCGGCGGTGGATACATCCGCCTGCACGGTCACCGCCTGCACGCCCTCGGCGCGGCAGAGGGCTGCCGTCTGCTCCGCAGGCTCTGCGCCGTGGCAGTAGTTCACCACCACATTGCAGCCCTGCTTTGCCAGTGCCACGCACACTGCGCGGCCAATGCCCCGGCTGCCGCCGGTGACAATGGCGGCGCGGGTCAGCTTTTCTTCGCTCATTCTGCTTCCTTCCATGCGGTCAGCACCGCATCCAGCTGTTCCGGGGTCTCCACTGCGGTGCAGACCACCCCGGGCAGGGTCTTTTTCACAAAACCGCTCAGGGCGTTGCCGGGGCCGACTTCCAGAATGTGGTCCACGCCCAGCTCGCCCAGACGGCGCAGCGTATCTTCCATGTAGACGCTGCTCTGCACCTGCTTTACCAGCAGCTGCGGGATGCTGTCGGTCTCGGCCTTTTCATGCCCCAGACAGTTGAACAGCACCGGCGTCTCCATGGTGCCGAAGCTTTCGCCCGCAAAGCGCTGTGCCAGCGCATCTCCTGCGGGAGCCATCAGCTTTGTGTGGAAGGGGCCGCTGACCTTCAGCGGGATGCAGCGGCGGGCACCGGCTTCCTTTGCCAGCGCGGCGGCCTGCTCCACAGCGGCCTTTTCGCCGCCGATGACCAGCTGCCCCGGGCAGTTGTAGTTGCAGATCTGCACACAGCCCGCCGCAGCTGCCTGTTCGCAGCAGGCAGACAGTTTTTCTCTGTCCAGTCCCAGCACGGCGGTCATACCACAGTCAAGTCCCTTTGCAGCCTCGGCCATGGCCTTGCCCCGGAAGGCGGTCAGCTCGATGGCCTGCTTTGCGGTGAACACTCCGGCTGCTTGCAGTGCGGAGTATTCGCCCAGCGAAAGCCCCGCCAGATAGGCGGGTTTCACGCCTTTTTCGGCCAGCACGGCGGTCACGCCGCAGGCAAAGGCCACCATGCAGGGCTGGGTGTATTCGGTCTGATTCAAAACGCCGTCCGGGTCCTCAAAGCAGACGCGGTGCAGGTCAAAATCCAGCGCTGCGCTGTCAAAGGCCGCCCGGAAGGCGGGAGATGCTTCGTAAAATTCCTTGCCCATGCCGGGGTGCTGCGCACCCTGACCGGCGTAAAGTACGGCAAGCTTCATAAATTCTGCCTCCATTCGGTCACAAGTTCGTCCATCAGCTCACGCACGGTGCGCATCCGGTCCAGCCTGCCCACGTTTTCGCCGCAGAAGAAGAGCCCTTCCTCCACGTTGCCCTTCACCGCCTCGATGAGGGCGTGGGTGATGCAGTAGGGCACGGCGGCGGGGTCGCAGGTCTTGAGGCATCGGGCACAGCGCTTGGGCGGGAAGCGTTTGCCCTCCGCCAGCGCCTGCACCAGCGGGGTGTTCAGTGCACGGCCGGGCATTCCCACCGGGCTGTGGATGATGCGCACATCCTCCGGCTTTGCCGCCAGCAGCACGTCCTTATAGGTCTGGGAGGCGTCGCACTCGTAGGTAGGGATAAAGCGGGTGGCAAGCTGCACGCCCGCAGCGCCAAGCTTTGTAAAGTGTGCCATGTCGGCACCGGTGTACACGCCGCCCGCCACGAACACCGGGATGGCGTGGCCGTATTGTTCCTCGTAGGGCTTTACCTCGGCCAGCACCCCGGGCAGGATCTCGTCCAAGGTCTGGCAGCGGTCAGCAAGCAGGTCCTCCTCGGCAAAGCCGAGATGTCCGCCCGCCTTGCAGCCCTCGATGACCACAAAATCGGCGGTGCGGTCAAAGCCCTTTGCCCAGCGGCGCAGGATGAGCTTTGCCGCCCGGGCGCTGGATACGATGGGCGCAATGGCTACCTCTTTGGTGCCCACGATGCCCGGCAGTTCCAGCGGCAGACCCGCACCGGAGACCACGGCATCCACCCCCGCCGCCACGGCGGTGCGGATGGCATCGGCGTAGTCCCGGGTGGCTACCATCGCGTTGATGGCTACCACACCCATGCCCCCGGCAATGGCCTTGGCTTTTTGGATCTCTGCGGTCAGGGCGCGGTGGTTGGCTGCCGCCGGGTCGCGGGCAAAATCCGGCTCGCGGTAGCCTGCATCGGCGGTGGAGATGCACCCCATGCCGCCGCAGGCTGCTACCGCACCGGCCAGCCCGCCCAGCGAGACGCCCACGCCCATGCCGCCCTGCAAAATGGGGACTTGCAGGGGCTTGCCGCCAAGGGTCAGCATTCGGTGTTCAGCGCGGCAATGCGCTGCCTCCCGCCCTGCCACAGGTCGGCAAGGATATCCGCCACGGGGCGCACCTCGTGCAGCATTCCGGCCACCTGACCGGCCATCAGGCTGCCGCTTACCGTGTCGCCCTCAAAGACGGCGCGGCGCAGGCTGCCCAGCGTGTATTTCTCCAGTTCCATCTTATCGGCGCCCGCCTTTTCCTGACGGACATACTCCCGGCTCATGCGGTTTTTCAGCACACGCACCGGCGCGCCTACCGTGCGCCCGGTAACGATGGTGTCACTGTCCCCGGCCTTGAGCAGCGCGGCCTTGTAGTTTTCGTGGATGGGGCACTCCTCGCTTGCCAGCAGGCAGGTGCCCACCTGCACACCGCAGGCACCCAGCGCCAGCGCAGCCGCCAGCTGACGGCCATCTGCAATGCCGCCTGCGGCGATGACCGGCACGCTGACCGCGTCCACCACCTGCGGCACCAGTGCCATGGTGGTCATCTCGCCCACATGGCCGCCGCTCTCGGTGCCCTCGGCGATGACGGCATCGATGCCCAGCGGCTCCAAGTGCCGTGCCAGCACGGCAGCCGCCACCACCGGGATCACCTTGATACCGGCAGCTTTCCACATGGGAACGTACTTGCCCGGGTTGCCTGCACCGGTGGTGACCACAGCGACCTTTTCCTCCACCACGATCTGGGCAAATTCATCTGCCTGCGGGTGCATGAGCATGATGTTCACGCCAAAGGGCTTATCGGTCAGCTCCCGGCAGCGGCGGATGTTCTGGCGCAGGGTGTCGGCATTCATGCCACCCGCACCGATGATGCCCAGTGCACCGGCGTTGGAACAGGCGGCGGCAAACTCGCCGGTGGCAATGTTGGCCATACCGCCCTGAATGATGGGGTATTTCGTCCCCAGGATCTCGTTTAAAAGTTTCATTGAAAACCCTCTCAGTCAATGCCTTACGGCATTGCCAGCTCCCCCGAAGGGGGAGCTTTTTTCTGCTTTTCTGTCAGCTAGACCTTCTCTTGGAAAGCACGCTGACCCTACCCGCCCATAAAGCTCCCCCTTCGGGGGAGCTGGCGCGTCAGCGCCTGAGAGGGTCATATTCCACGATCATGCCGCCCCAGGTCAGGCCGCCGCCGAAGCCGATGCAGGCAAGGGTCTGGCCGGGGAGCAGCT
>CAKSWQ010000019.1 GCA_934512105.1 uncultured Faecalibacterium sp.
GTGTGGTACTGCGGCGGCAAGAACAGCCCCTACATCTGGCTGCGCTGCCCCGGCAACATGAAGAGCTGGGAGTTCTTTGACTGGCTGCTGGAGAACTGCGGCGTTGTGGGCACCCCCGGTGTGGGCTTCGGCGAGTGCGGCGAGGGCTACTTCCGCCTGACCGCCTTCGGCGATGCGGAAAAGACCAAGCTTGCCGCCGAGCGCATCAAGACCGCTATCAAGGCGCTGTAAAACCTATAAAAATTGCACCCGTTGTCCGTTTTGGACAGCGGGTGTATTTTTTTGCGAACCCTCTTGACAAACCTGTATCTACTGTATATACTGTACATGTACAGAAGAAACACGAACGTCAAAGGAGCAGCCGATGGAACTGTTTATCAACAACAAAAGCGGCGCGCCTATCTATGACCAGATCTACAACCAGATCAAGCAGCAGATCATCAGCGGGGCTTTGCAGCCGGACGAGGCCATGCCCTCCATCCGGGGGCTGGCACGGGATCTGCGCATCAGCGTCATTACCACCAAGCGCGCCTACGATGAACTGGAAAAAGAGGGCTTTCTTTACGCAGTACCGGCAAAGGGCTTTTTTGTAGCCCCTAAAAATACCGAGCTGCTGCGGGAAGAAAACCTGAAAAAGATTGAAGCGCATCTTACCGAGGCTGTCCGCCTGTCCGCATCCTGCGGGCTGAGCAGGGAAGAACTGCGGGAGATGCTGGAACTACTGTGGGAGGGCTGAATATGAATGCACTGGAACTGCGAGGGCTTACAAAGCACTATAAGGACTTTACCCTTGGGCCGCTGGATCTGACCTTGCCCGGCGGCACCATCTGCGGCCTGATCGGTGAAAACGGAGCAGGCAAGAGCACCACCATCCGGCTGATCTTAGACATGGTGCAGCGGGACGGCGGCACCGTGACCATCCTTGGCAGGGACAGCCGCACCGCTTCCGTCCGCACCAAGGAGGAGATCGGCGTGGTGCTGGGCAGCGAGGGCATCCCCCTGTGCCTGAACGCGGTGCAGGCGGGCAAGGTGATGGCGGGCATCTACCACAACTGGGACGCTGCCGCCTATGCGGAACTGTGCCAAAAATTCGGCCTGCCGGACAAAAAGCAGTACAAGGACTACTCCACCGGCATGAAGATGAAGCTGTGCATCGCCGTGGCGCTGGCGCACCACCCGAAGCTGCTGTTGTTGGACGAAGCCACCAACGGGCTGGACCCGGTGGTGCGGGACGAGGTGACCGACCTGCTGCTGGACTTTGCCCGGGACGAAAACCACTCCATCCTCATCTCCTCCCACATCGTCAGCGACTTGGAAAAGCTGTGCGACACCATCGCCTTCCTGCACAAGGGCAGACTGCTGCTCTGTGAGGAAAAGGACGCCCTGCGGGAGGAATACGCCCTGTGGCATGGTACGGCGGCGCAGCTGGCGGTACTGGATGCACAGGTGTACGGCAAGCGGGTCACCCCTTACGGAGCCGAGGCACTTGTGCGCCGGGATGCAATGCCCGCCGGGACAGAGCTTGCCCCGGTAAGCATCGAGGAACTGTTTGTGCTGATGGTGAAAGGGGAGAACGTGCAATGAAAGGTCTGCTGTTAAAGGATGCCTATCAGATGTGGAGCTATACCAGATGGATCATTCTGGTGTCGGTGGCTATGATGCTGATGGGAACGTTTTTTATGAAGGAAGGCTCTAATTTCTTTATGCTGTACGGCGGGCTTTTGCTGGGGATATTGCCCATGACGCTGTTGGCTTACGACCAGAACGGCCGGTTCAGCGCTTACAGCGCCGCCTTGCCGGTGACAAAAGAGCAGCTGGTGGGCGGCAAATACCTCATCGGCCTGTGCGGTATGGTACTGGCGGAACTGCTGAGCATGGCAGCGCTGGCAGCAGCACAGCTGCTCTGGGGCACGGTGACGGTGCAGATCACCGTGGCGACCCTGCTTCAGGTGGCCATGCTGACTTTGCTGGGCAACATCATCCTGCTGCCGCTGACCTACCGCTTTGGCTACGAGAAGGCAAGGTATGTGTATTACCTGAGCATCGGTCTGCTTGCCAGCTTTATGGGCTATTTCGTCTCTTCGGGAGACAATGCTTTAAACAGCATCCTGCCCGCCCATGGCTCGCTGCTGGTGCTGGTGGTCGTGCTGGCAGCAGTGCTGGCGCTGTATGCCCTCTCGTGGCGGCTGTCCGTTGCATGGTACGGAAAGGCAGAGCAGTAAGATGAAGAAAAGTCAGGTTGCAGGCATTCTGTTCGGTGTTGCCATGGGCGTTTTGTTCAGTATGTCGCTGGGGACGGTGGGTTTTGCGCTGGGCGCCAGTTTTGTCGGTCTGGCCATGGTGATGTTCCAAGGGCTGGATGACCCGCAGAATAAAGATAAAAATTAATAAAAAAGCAAGTGCACCACATCTTTATCAGAAGCGTTGGCTTTTGACAGAGGTGGTGCACTTGCTTTTTGTTTTTTATTCTGCGCTGTAAGCGCTGCCCATGATCCACGGATTATCTGCGGAATATTTCGCGTGGTTGCGCAGGTAGGTGACCCATGCACCGTAGCCGTTGCCGGCCGAAAGATGCACGCCGTCCGGTGCGGCGATCATTTCCTTCAGGTTGCCCTCGCCGTCAGCCAGCGCCTCCCACAGGTCCAGATAAACGCAGCCCTTGCTGGCGGCCAGCTGTGCCAGCTGCTCATTGACACCGCGCAGCACATCCGAGGCAAGACCCGGCTTCTTTTCCGCTGCCGCAGGCCGTACCGGCGGGATGGACTGTACATAAATAATGCAGTCATCCCCCAGCGTCTGGCGCAGCTCGTCCAGCATCTGGCCGTAGTAGGCCAGAAAACGGTCGGCGGCACCCAAGGTGGTCAGGGTATTGGTACCCAGCAGGATATACAGCTTTTTGGGCTGCGCCGCAGCCAGCACATCCAGTGCCACCTCCTGCCCGCGGGTGGGGCTCTTGACGGCGGCACGGTTGGCGATGGCGTCCGGCCCCACACCCGTATAGCCGCAGATGAGCGCGCCGCTCAGATTGATCTGATAATCCGAGAAGCCCACCGTCAGGCTGTCGCCCAGAAAGGCGGCGTCCGAAAAATAGCTCAGGTCTACCTGACCGCAGGTCGGCTGCCGGATGACGCTGGCGTCATACGCTTTAATAGTATAGGCACCGTCGGTCTGCCGGGCAGGGCCGAAGTTCTCCAGCTGCACCGCCTGCGCCGTGCCGCTGCTATCGGCTGTACCCTCGCTGCCGCTGCCGGAAGCCGCCTCGCCCTGCATGGGCAGCGGTGCCAGAATGTTCTGTGCAATGCCGCCTGCGCCGGTCTGCGGGGTACTGTCCTCTTCAGCGCTCCCTTTTTCCAAGATGGCGGTCACCGCATAGGCGACCAGCAGGATGGCCACAATGACCCCTGCCAGCCGCAGCTTGCCGCCGATGCCCCCGCGGGAGTGCCGCCGGGGTGCCGAATGATACTCGTGTGAAATGCCCATAATCTCTGTCCAGCTTTCTGCATTTATCCCAACAGGCAGGTACTTCTGCCCGGTAATTTTGAAGTGCGCACCTATTTTATCATATTTTTTTTGCCTGTGCAACCAATTGGGTCTTGCATACAACAGGCAAAACGGGTACAATAGGATTGCAGCATATTTTGCACATTTTACAAAAAGCAAATACACAAGCTGCAAATATTTTTGTGTCAGTTGCGGCAGGCGGCTGTTTTGCCGTCCCGGTCCGTTGGCAGTGCAGGGCCGACAGACCATTTTACCGGACGGTGCGGAAAGCCGTTTGCCCGGCAGCAGACACATTTTATTTAAATGATCTGAAGGAGGTTTCCATGGCCAAGAATATTATCATTGGTCAGAGCGGCGGCCCTACCGCCGTGATCAACTCCAGCCTTGCGGGCGTGTACAAAGCTGCCCGCAGTCTGGGTGCAGACAAGGTGTACGGTATGAAATACGGCATCGAGGGTCTGCTCAAGGAAGAGTTGCTGGAGCTCAACATCCTGCTGGACGACCGCATGAGCATCGAACTGCTCAAACGCACTCCGTCCAGCTATCTGGGCAGCTGCCGCTTCAAGCTGCCCGACCCGGACACCGACGCCACTCCGTTCGTCAAGCTGTTCACCCTGTTTGACAAGTACGACATCTGTGCTGTGTTCTACATCGGCGGCAACGACTCGATGGATACCATCGCAAAGCTGTCCCGCTACGGGCAGCGTGTGGGCAGCAGTGTGCGGTTTATCGGTGTGCCTAAGACCATCGACAACGACCTGTGCCTTACCGACCACACCCCGGGCTACGGTTCTGCCGCAAAGTACATTGCTACCATCTTAAAGGAAGTCATCCGCGACTCCTCGGTGTACAACATCCGCAGCGTGACGGTGGCCGAGATCATGGGCCGCCACGCAGGCTGGCTGGCCGGTGCGGCCTGTCTGGCCGGCGGCGAGGACTGCGAAGGCCCCGACCTGATCCTGCTGCCGGAAGTGCCCTTTGATCAGGACAAGTTCCTTGCCCGGGTGGACGAGTTGCAGCGGGTGAAGTCCAATGTTATCATCGCAGCCAGCGAGGGCGTAAAGACCGCAGACGGCACCTACCTGTGCGATCTGGTGTCCACCGCCGGCCAGCTGGACGCTTTTGGCCACAAGGCCATCCTCAGCGGCACCAGCCGTTACCTTTCCGAGCTCATCCACGACAAGCTGCAGTGCAAGAGCCGCGCCATCGAGTTCTCCACCCTGCAGCGCTGCGCCAGCCATCTGGCCAGCCGCACGGATGTGAACGAGGCCTACGCCGTTGGCGGTGCTGCCGCCGCTGCTGCCTTTGCAGGCGAGAGCGGCCGTATGATCGCCCTCAAGCGGGTCTCCAACTACCCGTACCAGTGCATCACCGAGTCTGTGGATGTGCAGCAGGTGGCAAATCTGGAAAAGAAGGTCCCGCTGGAATGGATCACTCCGGACGGGATGCAGGTGACCGAAGCCTTTGAGGAGTACGCCCGCCCGCTGATCCTGGACGAGGTGACCCCCGTGTATGTGAACGGTACCCCCCGCCACATCCGTCTGTGATCCGCCTTTCCCTTCCGCGTCTGTTTTCGTGCAACTGCACGTTTTTATAGCCGAAACAGAAAAAACAAAAAAGGAGAAATCATCATGGGAAAAAATGCAATTGTCGGTCAGTCCGGCGGCCCCACCTCTGTCATCAATGCCAGTCTGGCGGGTGTCTTTGAAAGCTGCAAGAACCGCGGCGCAGACGTCGTGTACGGTATGTGCAACGGCGTTGCCGGTCTGCTGGAGGAGCGGGTGGTGGATCTTTCCACCCTGCTGACCGATGACTTGGACATCGAGCTGCTCAAGCGTACGCCGTCCAGCTTTCTGGGCAGCTGCCGCTATAAGCTGCCCGACTGGCGGGATGACGAGGCAGTGTACAAAAAGCTGTTCGCTATTCTGGAAAAGCTGAACATCGGCTATTTCTTCTACATCGGCGGCAACGACTCCATGGACACCATCGGCAAGCTGGCCGACTACGGCGACCGCATCGGCAGCGACATCCGCTTTATGGGCGTGCCCAAGACCATCGACAACGACCTGATGGTTACCGACCACACCCCCGGCTACGGCTCTGCCGCCAAGTACATCGGCGTTGTGATGAAGGAGATCATCCGCGACGCCACCGTGTACGGCACCAAGTACGTTACCGTGGTAGAGATCATGGGCCGCAACGCCGGCTGGCTGACCGCCGCCGCCGCACTGGCTAAGAGCGATGATTGCGAGGGCGTGGACATGATCTGCCTGCCCGAGGTTCCCTTCAATGTGGAGCGCTTTGTGGAAAAGGTGCGTGTGATGCAGGAAAAGAAGCCCAGCATCGTCATTGCCGTGTCCGAGGGCGTTAAGCTGGAGGACGGCCGCTATGTCTGCGAGCTGGCTGATGACGTGCACGCAGTGGACGCTTTCGGCCACAAGGCACTGACCGGTACCGCACGGTACCTGGCCAACGTGGTGGCGCGCAATCTGGACACCAAGACCCGCTGCATCGAGCTTTCCACCCTGCAGCGCTGCGCCGGTCACCTGACCAGCCGCACCGACATCACCGAGGCCTATCAGGTGGGCGGCGCCGCCGCCAAGGCAGCCTTTGAGGGTGTTACCGGCCAGATGGTTGCCCTGAAGCGCATCTCCAACAACCCCTACCAGTGCACCACCGAGCTGCATCCCATCAGCGAGGTTGCCAACCTGGAAAAGAAGGTCCCCCTGAGCTGGATGAACAACAACCACACCCAGATGACCGAGGACTTCCTGGACTACGCCCGTCCGCTGATCCAGGCCGAGCTGACCCCGCTGTACATCGCCGGTCTGCCGCACCATATCTACATGAAGAACCAGAAGTGATCTTCTCCTGATTTTTTGTCAGGCTGAAAAGCCCTCCCGCCCGGACGCTGTAAAGCGTACCCGGATGGGAGGGCTTTTGTGATTGTTGTATATATTTTTGCCCTCAGCCCAAATTATGGGTTGACAAATCGCGTTTTCAGTGGTAACATATATAGGCAGTCCACGCGACTGCAAAAAAGAATATGGGCGTGTTCCCGAGTGGCCAATGGGGACAGACTGTAAATCTGCTGCTTTCAGCTTCGGTGGTTCGAATCCACCCGCGCCCACCAAACAAGAAAAATCCGAACCTGTTTCCGATTGGAGAAGGGTTCGGATTTTTCGTTTTCTTCGGGTACAACAACGAAGGCTCCCGTGGACGGCGCAAAACTCCGATACCTTGTCATAGACCGTAAGCCACTAACAAGATTTGGAGGATGCGATTATGAAGTACGATGAAAGAGCCTGCAAATTTAACATGGATACCGGGTGTGTGGAACTGCTGCTCCGGGATGGGAGAAAAATCTCCATCGACTGCACCGGGATTGAAGACGCGCTGGATGTGACCATGGCGCAGCAGACCGAGCTGGATTACCTCATCTACAACGACCCGCTGAGCTATGCGGATTTGATTCTAAACGGTGACCCGGAGGAATATTTGAAGAATGTGGCCGGGAGCCATGGGCTAGAAGATTAAGGACAAAAAATAAGAGGTGTGCCCAGCTGGACACACCTCAGTGAGATACATCTATATAAGACAGGGCGTTCCCTTTTCCGGGAGCGTCCTGCTGTTTTTATGCGGCAATAGGCAAGGCTTGTAGTGCTTCCTGCTCTTTCAGCCATTCTTCGTATTCACGCTGGCCTTCCTCGCTGTTGAAAAACTCAACCATGGAGGGATAAAAGCAGCGTGCAAGGGTTTTGATCGCTTCATCCGGGTAACCGGATTTGTTTGACTTCTTCTTTTTGTTCAAATGGTATCCTCCGAAAATCAAAGTTCCATATCCTGCCCATGCCTGCGGTTTTTCTGCGGCACATTCATGGTGCGCTCCTGCTTGGGGGCAAGAATCTTTTCCAGAAAGCCGCGCACCAGTTCAGGCGCACGGTGGAGCGCGTCCAGATAGGGCTTCACATCGTACCACAGGTCGTGGTACTTGTTGCTCCAACGAACTGCTTCTTTCTTGGCGATGGAAAGTTCTTCTTTCAGGCGGCGGTTCTCTACATCCATCATATAGCCGTGGTCGGCTTGCTTTTTCAGCTTGGAAAACTCTTCTTCGGTCAGCGAATAGTTGCCGAGAAAGGTGCGCTTGCCAATATAATCCAGATCGCGCGCATGAATGAGGGCTTCTTTCGTGAGCATGGTCTTTTTCTGCACAGCGGCAAGTTCCTTCTCCTTTTTGGAGAGGGTCTGACAGGTTTTAGCAAGCGACTGTGCCTGCTGGTCGGCTTGGGCGGTAAGGGTGTCCAGTCGCTCCTGCTCCCTCTGGGCTTTGAACTGGGTGACAGTCAGGTGTTCTTCGGTGCTGCCGCGTTCACCGCGTTCTACATCCGTGTATCCGGCGTTGCGCATATCATCGTAGTTGGAGGTGCCGTCTGCCTTGTAGTGCTCTGCGCCCTTCTGCAATGCGTACATATAATTGTAGCAGTCGTAGTCCAGCATCAGGGAGCCGTAGATCTCGTTGTTGACATCGGTCAGCTTTTTGGCGGTCTCAACGTACTTTTCCCAGGTCCAGCCCTCTGCGGAGGAAACCTCCACACCGGCGTTTTCAAAGACCTTGGTGTTGACGAAGGTGCACCACACATCGTTGAAAGCAGGCAGGCCGTACATCCGGCCGTCATCGTAATACGGAATGCTGCCGCCGAAAACAGCCGGTGCATCGTAGCTGGCTGCTGCATATTCGTCCAGCGGAGAGAGGACGCCTGCATCGTAGAACACCTTCAGCTGTGCAGTGGTGCCGTAGATGATATCCAGCTCGTCGCCTGCCTGCAGGCTGACCAGACGCTTATCCACTTCGCCGACATCGGCCTTGGGGATGATGGTGAACTGGATCTCGATACCGGTCTTTTCCTTGACCATCTTTACGATATCCTGCATCTCGTTGCCGGTTGCCTCGGTATCGGTTGCGGCATAGTGCAGAACGACACCCTCGTAGGGCTTGCCGGAGCCGGATGCAGCGCTTGCGGCAGCAGAGGAAGCCGGTGTGCTGGCTGCGGTAGAGCTGCTGGAAGAGCCGCCGCAGGCGGCCAGACCCAGCGCAGCGGCACCCCTCAGTTTTTGGATTCAGATGGTTTTCCACGGCAGCTCGATGCGAACCCGTGTGCCAAAACCGGGACGGCTCTGCACCGTGACGTGATCGGATGCGCCTGCGTACAGTCGCAGGCGGGCTTCGATGTTGTGCAGACCGATGCCGGTGCTGCGGCGGTTCTTTTCTGCCGAAGGCTTGCGGCCGTGTGCGATCTGATGCCGCAGATTTTCCAGCGCAGTCTCGTCCATGCCGATGCCGTTGTCCGCGACCGTCAGCACCAGTTTATTATAAGTATAGTGTACCCTGATTTGCTGTGTCAATCGGCAGGATATGATATCTGTTTGCATTTTTTGCACAAGGGCTGCGCGCAAGTCCTTCTCCCCGCAGATATTGCATCTGTCCCCGACCTGTGATACCATACAGGTAACCAAAACAACACAGACGGAGGAATTTTTCCATGATCTACGATACTCTGAACAATCTGCCCAACTATCTGGGCGTAAGCGACAATCTGGACACCGTGATCGAGTACATCATGGCGCGGGATATCACCACCCTGCCCACCGGGCGCACCCGCATTGATGGGGACAAGGCGGTGGTCACCGTGAGCACCGTCACGCCCCAGACGTCCGACAAGGCGCTGTTCCAGCGGCACGACAACCACATCACGCTGGAGACCGACTTGGACGGCAGTGAGCTGTTCGAGGTAAGCCTTGCCGAACTGACCCCCACCAAGCCCACCGATGAAGCCGCCGACATCACCGTAGGCACTGCGGGTACCAGCATTGCCGGAATGCTGTGCGAGGGACGCTTTGCCCTGTATCTGGCAGGGGAGCCGTATAAATCCGGCCTGAAGGCGCAGGGCTGCGGCAAGCTGAAAAAAGCCGTGTTCAGCATCGAGCTGGACCCGGACGAGGAAGAAACGGAAGAATAACCGAAAGGAGACCTTCTATATGGGATTTTTTGCTGTACTGGCTGCAAGCCTGTTTGCCGTGTTTCTCTTTACCGTGTTCGGCGGCTATTCGCTGTTGCTCTGGTGCCAGCAGTCCCTGTGGATGGTCGTTCCGCCCGCGCTGGTGCTGGCCGTTCTGGTCTGGACGTTTTTGAAAATGGACGATAAGATCACCGCTCTGCAAAATCGGGTGGATGAGCTGGAAGCCGCACAGAAAAACACTGAGAAAACTGAACAATAATACAGCGCCGTCCTTCGCAGAAAAAACTTCTCTGTGAAGGACGGCGCTGCTTTTTGAACACTTTCACGTTGGCCTGCCGGTGGTTATAGATTGAGCAGGACATTCACCCGGAAGATTTGCCCCTCGGTCTCCAGATGCAGACTGCCGTTGTATTTGTGCACCACCGTCTCGGCAGATACCAGCCCGATGCCGGTGCCCTCGTGCTTGGTGGAGCGCAGGATGCCCTGCTGCTTTTTCAGTATGCCATCGTAACGGTTCTCGATTACAAGCCCCAGCATGGCGGGGCTGAGCATCTGTGCCATCACCTGTACCCGGCGCTGCTCCGGCGGCAGTTTCTGGCTGGCGTGCAGGGCGTTTTCTAACAGATTGCCCAGAATGGTGCACAGGTCAGCCTCCGGCATGGGCAGCTGCCGGGGCAGCGCCAGCTTCCACTCCACAGGGACGCCCTGCTGCCCGGCCGCATGGTCGTAATATCCGGCCAGCGCATCCACGGCGGCGTTGGCGCACAGGCTGGGGCGGTGCTCACTGAGCTCGCTTTCGTACTGGCGCAGATAGCTTTTCAGTTCCTCCAATTGTCCGGTCTCGGTCAGTCCGGCAATCACATGCAGATGCTGCCGGAAGTCGTGCCGCAGACGGCGGGTGTTGTCCAGATAGGTCTGCAGCTCCATATACCGGAGGGATTCCATGGCCAGCAGCTGGTTTTCCCGGTCCAGCCGGGCATTGCGGGTAAACTCCCGGGCAACACGGTACATCTCGTACAGCAGCAGAAAGATGCCGAACAGCGAGATGGACACCGCCAGCACCGAGATGATCATCAGCCGTCCGACCAGCACCACGGCGGGGTCCAGCGGCATACAGTATACCAGAAAAACGGCATAGAGGGCGGGCAGCGGCCACGCGGACTGCCAGAAGGCTTCGCCGCTGTACTCCCGCAGCAGCCACCGGCTCCACTGCACGGCGGTGAACCAGAACAGCACGGTAAGCACCGCTGCAAGGCCCAGCCGCAGCAGCGCCGTGGAGGCAAGGCAGACTGTCCGTGGGTTGGAGATCTCGGCCCGGGCGTTGAGCACCATCGAAAGCAGGGAACACACCGCCATCATCACGGCAGAGACGAAAAACAAAAACGCAGTCTGGCTTACAGTCACCTCCGGCGCTACCCGCCAGCGCAGCAGCCAAAAGGAGACCAGCACGATCACGGGCAGAAAAGTATTGCTGTCCAGCCCGAACACGGTGCACAGAGCAGCGCAGCCGATGCACAGCAGGGTGATGCACCCGGCGGCGATGCAGGCGGTGCGCTTAGGGGTGCGCAGCTTTTCCCATAGGGATGCCAGACACAGAAACGCGCTGGGGTACAGCAGCGCAAAATCCAGAAAATAACGGCCGAACAGGGCAAGCTCCATGGCGGCTGCTCCTTTCCTCAATGCAGTTCCTGCCGCATGTGGTGGAACTGGTACTGTGTAAAGCGGGCAAGCAGGGCGCATTTATCCTTTTGCCGTACCGGCAGGCAGATGCCGTCCAAGATCTCGATGCAGTCCTCCCCGAACCGCAGCGCCCGCCGCCGCCGGGCGTCCGGGGCCTGATCCTCTACGATGGCGATTGGCAGTGCCATCCCTGCACCCTCTTTCTCCATTCATTGTTCCTTTATTATAGCATACTGCGCCGGGAAGGGCATCTGCTTTTTTGCACAAAACGCTCTTTTTTGCACGCCGAGCGCCGCCCGGAGCACCCGCAGCAGCCAGCTGCCAAAAAGTTTTAGTTGACAGACGGGGCGAATCATGTTATTCTTTTGTTGATTTTGAGAGACACCGCCTTGCAGAGTCTTTTCAAAGCAATTTACTCGGGACCGCCCAAACGGGGCTAAGGCCATACGGACAGCCGGGTCCACTGCCGACCGGCGGCGCAAGCTGCCATTATTGATTGAGTTTGAAGCTCAAATTTTATAAGTTGGTTCCTTTACAACCATGAAATTGCGCAGCCTATGCGCAGACTTGTGAAACGGTCAATAAGAGTAGTAAAAGTGTAGTTGCTATATAGACTCTCATCATCCCGTCTTTTTGGATCGCAAATAACGCGCAGCACCGGCACTTACGGCTGGGTGCTTTATCAGCGCGGAAAAAGCTGTTCCAAGCGCAGGTCTGCACATTTGTGCAGTGCCTGCGCTTTTTTGTTGTGCAAAAAGGGAAACAGGGACGGAGGAAAAGATGAACGAGAACAAAGCGCGTTCCCGGCTGGACCAGCGCCGTGCGCCCATTTACGAGGCGCTGGAGCGGTTCCGGCAGATGCGGGTGGTGCCCTTTGACGTGCCCGGCCACAAGCGGGGCCGCGGCAACCCGGAGCTGACCGCTTTTCTGGGTCAGCAGTGCGTGGGCGTGGACGTAAACAGTATGAAGCCGCTGGATAACCTCTGCCACCCGGTGTCGGTCATCCGGGAGGCTGAGGAGCTTGCCGCCGATGCCTTTGGCGCGGCACACGCCTTTTTAATGGTAGGCGGCACCACCAGCAGCGTGCAGAGCATGGTGCTTACCGCCTGCAAGCGGGGCGATGAGATCATTCTGCCCCGCAACGTGCACCGCAGCGTGCTGAACGCGCTGGTGCTGTGCGGCGCTGTGCCGGTGTATGTGAACCCGGAGGTGGACAAGCGTCTGGGCATCTCGCTGGGCATGAAGCGGGAACAGGTGGCCAAGGCCATCAAGGAGCACCCCAATGCTGTGGCGGTGCTGGTGAATAACCCCACCTACTATGGCATCTGCTCCGACCTGCGTGCCATCGTAAAAATGGCGCACGATGCCGGGATGCTCTGCCTTGCCGATGAAGCCCACGGCACCCACTTCTACTTTGGCGGCGGTCTGCCGGTGTCTGCCATGGCGGCGGGCGCGGATATGGCCTCGGTGTCCATGCACAAGAGCGGCGGCAGCCTGACCCAGTCCAGCCTGCTGCTCATCGGCCCCAACGTGCACCCGGGCTATGTGCGCCAGATCATCAACCTGACCCAGACCACCTCCGGCAGCTATCTGCTGATGTCCAGTCTGGACATCTCCCGCCGCAATCTGGCGCTGCGGGGACGTCAGGTGTTCCATCAGGTGGCAGATATTGCCGAGTATGCCCGCGAGGAGATCAACGCCGTGGGCGGCTACTACGCCTTTGGCAAGGAGCTGTGCAACGGCGATTCCGTCTTTGATTTCGACACCACCAAACTCAGCGTCCATACGCTGGATATCGGTCTTGCCGGCATCGAGGTCTATGACATCCTGCGGGACGAGTACGACATTCAGATCGAGTTCGGCGATATCGGCAACATCCTCGCCTACCTGTCCATCGGCGACCGCCCGCAGGAGGTGGAGCGTCTGGTCAGTGCACTGGCCGAGATCAAGCGCCGCTACCGCACCGACGGTTCGGGTCTGCTGAGTCAGGAATACATCGACCCTGTGGTGGCTGCCAGCCCGCAGGAGGCCTTCTACGCCCCCAAAAAGAGCCTGCCCCTGCGGGAGACCGAGGGCATGGTGTGCAGCGAGTTCGTCATGTGCTATCCCCCGGGCATCCCCATCCTTGCACCCGGCGAGCGCATCACCAAGGAAATTTTGAACTACATCGAGTACGCCAAGGCCAAGGGCTGCAGCATGACCGGCCCGGAGGACCCTGAAATTTTGCACCTGAATGTTCTGGCATAAGGAGGGAAAGAGATGGAATTTTGGTTTTCAGAGTTTCACACCCCGGATGTGAAGCACAGCATCCGGGTGAACAAGCAGCTCTACTCCAAGCAGAGCGATTACCAGCGCATTGATATCTTTGAGACCCCGGAGTTCGGCCGGGTGCTCACGCTGGACGGCAACGTGATGCTGACCGAGCGCGACGAGTTCATCTACGATGAAATGATCGTCCATGTGCCCATGGCGGTGCACAAGGAAGCCAAGGATATTCTGGTCATCGGTGCCGGTGACGGCGGCGTGGTGCGGGAACTGACCCGCTACGACCGCGTGGAGCGCATCGACCTTGTGGAGATGGACCCGCAGGTGGTGGAAGCCTGCCGCGCCTACCTGCCCGGCAATGCCTGCCGTATGGATGACCGCCGGGTGCATATCTACTTTGAGAACGCCCTGAAGTATATCCGCCGCTGCGAGGAAGAATACGACCTCATTATCGTGGACTCCTCCGACCCCTTCGGCCCCTCCGAGGGTCTGTTCACCCGCGAGTTCTACGGCAGCTGCTTCAACGCCCTGAAAGAGGACGGCATCATGGTCAACCAGCAGGGCAGCCCCTTCTACGCCGAGGACGCCAGCGCCATGCAGCGCAGCCACAAGCGCATTGCGTCCACCTTCCCCATCAGCCGGGTGTATCAGGCACATATCCCCACCTTTGCGGCGGGCTACTGGCTGTTCGGCTTTGCCAGCAAAAAGTATCATCCCATCGATGATCTGGACGCAGAAGCGTGGAAGGCGCTGAATATGCGCACCCGCTACTACACCACCAAACTGCATATCGGAGCATTCTACCTGCCGGCTTTTCTGGAGGAGATGCTGCGGGAAGTGGAGGAACACTGATGCACCCCAACGTTGAGAACTTTATCGGCTGCGACAGCAGCTACCGCGCCGCCAGCATCGTGCTGTACGGTGCGCCCTATGATTCCACTACCAGCTACCGCCCCGGGGCACGGTTCGGCCCGGCGGCCATCCGGCACGAGAGTTACGGGCTGGAGACTTACAGCCCCTACCAGAACGCTGACCTGACCGATTTTGATGTGTTCGACAGCGGCGATCTGGAGCTGTGCTTCGGTTCCAGCGAGCTGGCGCTGGCTGATATCGAGGCCCGGGCAGAGGAGATTTTGAAGGACGGCAAGTTCCCGCTGCTGCTGGGCGGCGAGCATCTGGTCACGCTGGGCGCGGTGCGGGCTGCGGTGAAAAAATACCCCGACCTGCACATCGTCCATTTCGACGCCCACGCCGACCTGCGGGACGACTATCTGGGCGCGAAGCTGAGCCACGCCTGCGTGCTGCGCCGCTGCCACGAGCTGGTAGGGGACGGCCGCATCCATCAGTTCTGCATCCGCAGCGGCGACCGGGCAGAGTTCGAGTTTGCTGCCCAGCACACTGAGATGCACAAGTTCGATTTTACCGGCCTTGCCGAGCTGACCGCACAGCTGTGCGAGAGCAAGGTGCCGGTGTACCTGACCATCGATCTGGACTGCCTTGACCCCTCCTGCTTCCCGGGCACCGGTACCCCGGAGGCTGGCGGCGTAAGCTTTTTGCAGCTGCTGGAGGCTATCCGCACTGTGACCAAGGCCAATATCATCGGCGCAGACCTGAACGAACTGGCTCCCACGCTGGACACCACCGGCGTTTCCACCGCCACTGCCTGCAAGGTGCTGCGCGAGACCCTGATCGCGCTGGACAAGGGCTGGCCGGGCTTTCAGGTATAAGAAGAAAAACGTCTTTACAAATAAAGGAGTGACCGACATGAGCAAAGTTCTGATCATTGGCTGCGGCGGCGTGGCCTCCGTTGCCATCCATAAGTGCTGCCAGGTGCCCGAGGTGTTCACCGAGATCTGCATCGCCAGCCGTACCAAGGCAAAGTGCGATAAGCTGGCGGCCGAGCTGGCTCCCACCACCGCCACCAAGATCACCACCGCACAGGTGGACGCAGACAAGGTGGAAGAGGTCATCGCCCTCATCAAGGCCTACCAGCCCGACCTCGTGATGAACATCGCCCTGCCTTATCAGGATCTGACCATCATGGACGCCTGCCTTGCCTGCGGCGTCAACTACATGGATACCGCCAACTACGAGCCCGAGAACACCGACGACCCGGAGTGGCGCGCCATCTACGAGAAGCGCTGCAAGGAGGCTGGTTTCTCTGCCTACTTTGATTACAGCTGGCAGTGGGCGTACGCCAAAAAGTTCGAGGAAGCCGGTCTGACCGCCCTGCTGGGCAGCGGCTTCGACCCGGGTGTGACCCAGGCTTATTGCGCCTACGCCAAAAAGCACGAGTTCGATACCATTGACACCATCGACATTCTGGACTGCAACGGCGGTGACCATGGCTATGCCTTTGCCACCAACTTCAACCCTGAGATCAACCTGCGCGAGGTGTCTGCGCCCGGCAGCTACTGGGAGAACGGCCACTGGGTGGAGATCCCGGCCATGAGCATCAAGCGGGAGTACAACTTCGATCAGGTGGGCGACAAGGATATGTACCTGCTGCACCACGAGGAGATCGAGTCTCTGGCAAAGAACATCCCGGAGGCAAAGCGCATCCGCTTCTTCATGACCTTTGGCCAGAGCTATCTGGACCACATGCGCTGTCTGGAGGACGTGGGGATGCTGTCCACCACCCCTGTCAACTTCAACGGGCAGGAGATCGTGCCCATCCAGTTCCTCAAGGCACTGCTGCCGGATCCCGCCAGCCTTGGCCCCCGCACCAAGGGCAAGACCAACATCGGCTGCATCTTTACCGGCAAAAAGGACGGCAAGGATAAGACCTACTATATCTATAACGTCTGCGACCATCAGGAGTGCTACAAAGAGGTTGGCTCTCAGGCCATCAGCTACACCACCGGTGTACCGGCTATGTGCGGCGCACTGATGCTGCTCACCGGCAAGTGGACCACCAAGGGCGTGCACACTGTCGAGGAGTTTGATCCCGATCCGTATCTGGACGCACTGGACAAGTACGGCCTGCCCCGTTCCGAGAGCCATAACCCGGCTCTGGTGGACTGATGCGGGTGCGCGACAGCCGCCCGCCCTTTGCGGGGCTGGCAAACCTGTCCGAGGAGCAGCTGCACCGCCTGCCCACCCCCTGCTACCTGCTGGACGAAGCCCAGCTGCGCCGCAACGGCGAAATTCTGCTGGGGGTGCAGCAGCGCACCGGCTGCCGCATTCTGCTGGCGCAGAAGGCTTTTTCCAACTTCAACGTCTACCCGGTGCTGGCGCCCTATCTGGCCGGTACCGAGGCCAGCGGCCTGTACGAGAGCCGTTTGGGCAGGGAAGAACTGCCAGAGAAGGAAAACCATGTGTTCTGCGCGGCCTACCGGGCAGACGAGTTTGCCCAGCTGCTGCAATACGCTGACCATATCGTATTCAACTCGCCCAGCCAGCTGGCAAAGTTCGGCCCTGCGGCAAAGGCGGCTGGCAAAAGCATCGGTCTGCGCATCAACCCGGAGTGCTCCACGCAGGAGGGGCATGAAATCTACGACCCCTGCGCCCCCGGCAGCCGTCTGGGCACTACTCGTGCCCAGTGGGACGCCGCCGTGGCAGAACACCCGGAACTGCCCGCCCTGCTGGACGGTCTGCACTTCCATACCCTCTGTGAGCAGGACGCGGATGCGCTGGCGGTGACGCTGGCCGCAGTGGAGGAAAAGTTTGCAGACCTGCTGCCTAAGATGCAGTGGCTCAACTTCGGCGGGGGACACCACATCACCCGCCCGGGCTACGCCCTTGCTACGCTGGAAAACTGCATCCTTTCGGTGCGGCAGAAGTACGGCGTGCAGGTGTATCTGGAGCCCGGCGAGGCTTGGGCGCTGAACGCGGGCTATCTGGTCACCACCGTGCTGGACACCCTGCGCAACGGGGATACCAGTCTTGCCATTCTGGATATGTCCGCAGCCTGCCACACTCCGGACGTCATCGAGATGCCCTACCGCCCGCCGCTGCTGGACGCCGGCGAGGCAGGGGAGAAGGCGTGCACCGTCCGCTTGGGCGGCCCCACCTGCCTTGCGGGGGATATCATCGGGGATTACAGCTTTGACGCCCCCCTTGCCGAGGGGGATAAGCTCATCTTTGGCGATATGGCCATCTACACCACCTGTAAGAACAACACCTTCAACGGGATGCCCCTGCCGCCCATCTGGCTGCTGGGTGCAGACGGCAGCTGCCGGGAACTGGTGCACTTCGGCTATCAGGACTTCAAAATGCGTCTGGGCGCAAAATAAAAGGAATAACAAGAGGGTCATCGACTGTGCCGGTGACCCTCCTGCTATTTCTGCCCGATGACGCGATTGACAAAGTTTCGACAGAAACATATAATTGAACTTATAAGAAAACTATCGCCACAGAACTGACGAAAGAGGAGAACCAGCGCGTGCGCACATTGTCTGAGATCATTGTCAAGCGAGATTATTCTCAAAAATCGCCGTCCTCTATTTTTTCTAAGGATAGCCCCTTCTGGCAAAAGCTGATCTGTATCTGCTATGTGGGGTTTATTGCACTGGCGGGACTTGGCGACTGGAAGACCCTGCAGAGTTTTTTGGGCGGTCTGCCTAAGATCATTACTGCGGGTGTTATCGGTATGGCAATTGTCTATGGCCTCATATATCCAGATCTGGAACGTGTAAAAAAGGTGTTCTGGCCTACACTGCTCTATATGTCCTTGATGGTACTGCTGTTTTTATGGTCCATTGTCATCTGGCTGATGGACTTCAGTGCGGTTTCGACTATGATCCGAGCTTGCTCTAAGCTGATGTTTCAGAGCATTTCAATCCTTACTGCGGTAAGCGGTGTGTTTCTGCTGGGGGCGAAAACGATCGACCTGTTTGCCATTGCGGCGTGTCTGGCGAATGCAGGAATCATGGTTCTGGAAATCCCCAACTTCGGTCTTTCGGCAAGTATTCAGTCCCTTGTGCGGTGTCTGGTTACTTTTGGCGATGCAGAGGGCTATGCACGAAGTTTGGAAATACACGATCTTACCTTTGTGTTTGGGCAGCTGGTGCTTTATTATGCGACGTTTGCCCCGCATGACACAAAACAGGAAAAGCGCCGTCGCTGGCGGATGCTTGTGGCTTGTACATTTTTCTTTTTAGTGGGCATGAAGCGTATCGCCATTCCGGCAGTGGTGCTGTTTGTTTTTGTGGCACTGATCGTCCGCTGTTTCAAAAACAAAAAGAATCTGTTCATCCTTTGGGGTGTTGCATGGGTCGTATTTTTCTTTCTGTATCTTTACGCAGTTCGCAGTGGTCTTATTTCGAAGCTGCTGCATACAGCGGGCATTGATATGATGGGGCGTGACTACCTGTGGAGTCTTGCCAATGATTACTACGATTTATCCATTACCTACGTTGGCCACGGCTTTGAGTATGTGGACACTATTGTTACCGACTGGTACAATTCAGGCATTATTAACCATCCTTATCCCTTCCATAACGACATTTTAAAAGTGTTTGTGGAAATGGGATTTCCCGGCTTTGTGTTCTGGACTGGTATCCAGTATATCATTACGCCGATTTTCTGGATGCACTATGCAGATGATGAGACTACGCTGCTGTATTTGAGTATTCTCAGTTACATGACAGTGACATACCTTACGGATAACACGTCGTTTTCTTTCTGGTGCACGATGACACTGCGGCTGCTGCCGCTGGCCTATTCGGTACAGCGGCGCAAACCGCCAAAACCGCAGGTCTGGCGGCCGAAGGATAAAAAGGAAATGCAGGACCGCATTCGTATTCTGATGCAGGAAACATAAAAGTAAAAGGCGTTATAGCTTTGAGCGATTGGGGCAGAAGTGTTTATGTACTTCTGCCCCAATAAAATTATACAGGTGCTGAAGTGCAATGGCTAATACGCAGGTGATAAACAGAACGTTCCAGAAGTAGAAGATGTCAAAAGAATGATCGTTTATTATATAGTAGCTCTTGGTGACGTCGAGAACTACAAACTGAAACAGATATAGGAACGGAGCATAGGGATTCATTGCGTTTATAATTCGGTTTCCGACTTTAAACTTGTCCAGCAGCCAGATCAAAAGCAGGCCAAATGGAAAGATCATAAAATTGTGGAAAATCAGATCGGATAAGCTTTTTTCCGGCACAGTTATGCCAAGAAACGAAAAAACAAGTTCTGCTGTAATAATCAATGGTAAGGCGTATTTCTTTTTTAAAAAACCGGCAAGAAAGTCTGCATACTCATAAATAAATACACCAAAGGGAAAAGCCAGTTCGCTAATGTAATAAACTCTGTGATTTAAGCCTGTAACAGCGTCAAAGATGCAGAGGCTCGAAGTGGTAATGAATATAACGCCGAAAAGAAATACAACACGCTGGAATTTATTTTTTGGGAAGATGCGGTAGGAAATATAGAAAACCAGATACAGTACAGTCAACGCGGGCATATACCAGTTGACTAGATGAAAAATTTGATGTTTGCCGAGCGCCGTGTTCCGAATAAGCGTGCTTACAACGCTTGAAAACAGAGTAATCCATAGCAGATTGACGATTTTTTTCCAAAAATCATGGAGGTAATTCGGCTTGGTAGAAACAGAGCAAGCAAGCCCAAAGCCGGATGAAATAAAGAAATAACCTACACCCAATGTGGAGATTTTGCTTAGCGGCAGCAGAATATGCGGCATAGGAAAAAACGGATTTGTACAATGAGAAAAGATGATCAGCACTGCAAAAACAAAGCGTAACTCGTGCAGACGGTGCATGGTCTTTTTGATATCTGTGCCGGTTGGACAGAACTGGATGTTCAAAAGACAAAGTGCTGCTAAAAAGAGATATAGCAAAATATATGGCATTCAAGACCTCCAAGCGTTTCTGATTCAGTATTCTGCGGTCGGTAAAGAAAGTGGATATAAGTTTATCTTATCATAAGCTGTTTGGTATGACAAGTGGATAACAGAAAGAGATTGCGGCATTTTTTCTCTCAAAAAGAGTGTTTTTTGAAACCGAAAATGGAAAAAGCTGAGCACCCTTTTTACGGATGCTCAGCTTTGCTATACTCTTTTTGGCGTTTTGCTTTTGCGCGCTATCGTTGTTTTATTCCCCGCTCAGCTGATATACCTCCTTCAGGTGGGCGGAAAGCTTCATGTTTTCGCTGTAATCCACAGGCACCACGATCACGCTGGGCACCGTCTGCCGGAAGGCTTCTTCCAGCGTGGGGATCAGGTCGGCGGCTTTTTCCACGCGGTAGCCCTTGCAGTGCATGGCTTCAGCCAGCAGCTTGAAGTCCGGGTTCGTGAAATCCACATAGCAGTGCTCGCCGTCAAACTGCTCCTGCTCCTTCCACTTGATCAGGCCGTAGCTGGCGTCCTCCCAGATCAGGGTGACAAAGGGCACCTTCTCGCGCACGGCAGTTTCCAGCTCCTGACTGTTCATCATAAAACCGCCGTCACCGCACACCGCCAGCACCTTTTTGTCCGGGTTCAGCAGCTTGGCGGCAAAGGCACCGGGGATGGAAAAGCCCATGCTGGCAAAGCCGTTGGAGATCAGGCAGGTGTTGGGGGCGTAGCAGTCGTAGTGGCGGGCGATCCACATTTTATGTGCGCCCACATCGCTCACAAGAATGTCCTCCCGTCCCATCACCTTGCGCACATCCGCAAGGATGCGGGCGGGCTTCATGGGGCAGCTGTCGTCGTCTGCCATGGCGGCGTGCTCGGCCACCATAGTCTCACGCAGCTTGAGCGCAAATTCCGGCTCGCTGTCCCGGTGGGCACAGCGCAGGATCTCGTAAATGCTTTCGGAGATATCGCCCACCACCTCTACGGCGGGCTGATACCGCTTATTCACGTCCGCCGGGGCGGTGTCGATGTGCAGAATGGTCTGGTTTGCGCGTGCGCCCCACTTGGCGGGGGCACACTCCACGATGTCGTAGCCGATGGCAATGATAAGATCGGCCCGGTCGAACAGCTGATTCACATAGTCCTTCTGGGGGATGCCGATGGTCCACAGGCTGTATTTGTCGTCCATGGGGATGATGCCCTTGGCCATCATGGTGTTCACCACCGGGATGTGCAGCCGGTCGGCCAGCTCGGTAACGGCAGCGGCGGCATGGCCGCGCACCGCCCCGGCACCGGCCAGAATGACCGGGCTCTTTGCCTCGCTGATGATCTGCCCGGCGGCAGCAATGTGGGTGGGGTCGGCATAGAGCTCGTGCAGCTGCTGGCGCTTGAGCGGCACGGCGTCGGCGGGCATTTTGGCAATGTTCTGGGGCAGGTCGATGTGGGTGGCACCGGGCTTGCCCTTTTCAGCGTGCTTGAAAGCCAGCCGCACGATCTCGCCCACGGTGTCCGGCCGGATGATCTGCTTGGAGCGTTTGGTAATGGGCTCGAACATGGCAGTCAGATCCAGATACTGGTGGCTGGTCAGCTGCATCCGGTCGGTGCCAACCTGTCCGGTAATGGCAACCAGCGGAGCACCGTCCAGATAGGCATCGGCTACACCGGTCACAAGGTTGGTGGCACCGGGGCCAAGGGTGGAAAGGCACACGCCTGCCCGGCCGGTCAGACGGCCGTAGACATCGGCCATAAAGGCAGCGCCCTGCTCGTGGCGCACCGGGATAAAGCGGATATGGCTGTCCCGGATGGCAAACATCAGATCCAGCGTTTCCTCGCCGGGAATGCCGAACATCACGTCCACGCCTTCTGCTTCCAGACAGTCCACCAGCACCTGTGCGGTGGTTTTTGTTTTTTCCTGCATCTTATAAATACTCCTATCATTCATAAAAAACAAAAGGCAGCGCGGCCCGTTTGGGGCCACACTGCCTTTGTCAGCATCATTTTACCGTTTTCTGCCGGTTTCTACAAGAGCCAATTTCCACAAAAAGTGCGGGGTGCAAAGGGGGCTGGCTTGACTGCTCTGCCCGAACTTTGCGCAAAATCCCGTTTTTCTGCCGGAAAGCGTTGACAAGTGGAAGTCAAGTTTTTATAATAAAACCAGCACAAGGCGGCGTGGCCCATAAACGGGTTCACGCCGCCTTGTGTTTTTTGCATTTCGGGAAAAGAGAGACCGGTAAGGGAAAGTCCGGCGATACCGGAAAAGCAGAAAATCCAGAAAAAAAGAGGGGAAATCTATGGATCAACTGGTGCAGCATCAACAGACCATCAACGACCAATTGGCACGGTATGGGGTCAAATTCGGACTGTACAAAAACGGCACATTTCAGGAGCGACTGTTTCCGTTCGACCCGCTGCCCCGGGTCATTACGGCGCAGGAATTCGAGACACTGGACGAGGGGCTTGTACAGCGGGTCAACGCACTGAATCTGTTTTTAAAGGATGTCTACGGCGACAAAAAGATCATCCGGGACGGCATCGTGCCGGAGGATTTTGTATTTGCGGGCAGCGGTTATCTGCCGCAGTGCGAGGGCTTTGTGCCGCCCAAGGGTGTTTACAGCCATATCTCCGGCATCGACCTTGTGCAGGCAAAGGACGGCAGCTGGTTCATTCTGGAAGATAACCTCCGCATCCCCAGCGGCGCGTCCTATCCGCTCATTGCGCGGGAGCTGTGCCGTCGGTGCAGCCCGGAAACCTTCAGCGGCAACGCCATCGTGGACAACCGCAACTATGCGCAGCTGCTGCGGCAGACCATGGATGCGGTCAACACCGGTGGCATCAACGTGGTGTTTACGCCGGGACGGTACAATGCCGCCTATTTCGAGCACAGCTATCTGGCCGAAAAGACCGGAGCCGTGCTGGCAGAATGCGGCGACCTGTATGTGGAAAACAACAAGGTCTACCTCAAGACTGTCCGTGGCGGTGAGCGGGTGGGTGCTATTTACCGCCGCATCAGCGATGAATATCTTGACCCGCTGACCTTTAAGCCGGAGAGCCTGATCGGTATTCCCGGCGTCATGGATGCCTACCGCGCCGGCAATGTGGCGCTGCTGAACGCGCCCGGAAACGGCGTGGCAGACGACAAGGGCATTTATTACTTCGTGCCCAAAATGATAAAGTACTATCTGGGCGAAGAGCCCATTCTGCACAACGCACCCACCTATCTGCCGTTCTATGAAAAAGACCGTCAGTATGTGCTGGAGCATCTGGAAACGCTGGTGGTCAAGGACGTTGCCGAGGCGGGCGGCTACGGCGTGGTATTCGGCCGCGACTTGACCAAACAGCAGCTGGAGGAGTTCCGCACGACCATCCGCAACGAGCCGCGCCGGTTCATTGCGCAGGAGGTCATAGATTTCCTTGACCTGCCCATTATGGACGGCGGCGAAAAGGTGCCCCGTAAGGCAGACCTGCGGGCGTTTGTGCTGAGCAGCGGCGACGATACAAAGGTCTGGGCAAGCGGGCTGACCCGCTTTTCCCGCAACCCGGACAGCTTCGTGGTCAACAGCTCGCAAGGAGGAGGTTTTAAGGACACATGGGTATTATCTCGCTGAACAAAGCCAGCCGCCTGTACTGGCTGGGACGCTACACAGAGCGTGTATATACAGGCTTAAAAAAGGCAAAACCCATTTACGATGCCGGGGTGGACGGCAGGGAAGGCGATTATGCGGACTACTGCTTCCGCTTGGGCATCCCCGGCGGCTATGCCAATACGGTGGATTTCTGCAAGCGGTATTTCTTTGACAGGAACAACCCGAACTCGCTGGCGTCCAGTCTGGTCTACGCCTATGACAATGCTGTGGTGCTGCGGGATACCCTGACCACCGACACCCTTTCGTACATCCAGCTGGCCATGAACGCCATGGAAAAGGCGGCGCAGTGCGATACGCCTGCAATCGCGCTCCAGTGGGTGCTGGACGATATCCGTGCCTTCCGCGGTGCGTGCGAGGAGACCATCTTTGATGAAGAGATCCGCAGCATGATCAAGCTGGGCACCAGCGTGGAGCGGGTAGATCTGTACCTGCGTTTGGGCGACGAGCCGGAGCGCACCCGCAAGGAGTTTGAGCGGCTGTTCAACCGTCTGTACAAGACCCAGCTTGCGCCGAACAGGGAGCGGCTGGATTTTCTGGTGGATGCGCTGCTGGATTCCTCCAAGCCGGATGCCTCGGCACCGGAGCTGGTCGCAGCGGTGGAAAGCTTGTTTCTCGACCTATAACGGCAGAAAGAATGCAGTACAGGAAGCACAGAGGAACGAGCAATGACAGAACTGGAATTTCATTTTCACACCGGGGTGGAGTTTTCGGCTCCGGTCAGCGGGCACACCTTTGCGCTGCACTGTCTGCCGGTGGAGGATGACGCCCAAAAGCTGCAAAGCTATGCCGTCCGCATAGAACCGGCGGCAGAGTATGGCCTGCACCGGGACGGCTTTGGCGGCTGGCTGGTATGCGGCAGCTGCCGGGAACCGCACACGGTCTTTTGCTACGATTCCCACGGCATCGTGCGGGTGGACGGCCGCGCACAGGCAGAGCCGGTGAATCCGGTGCTGAAGCAGTTCACGGAGCTTACCGCTATGACGGCAGAGCTGGAAACGCTGTGGCAGAGCCTGCCGCTGGACGGCAAGTCCCCGCAGGAACAGGCAGAACTGCTGAACAAAGCGGCCGCCGGTGCACTGCACTATGTACCGGGGCTTACGGGTATCTCCACGACCGCCGGGCAGGCGTTTGCGCTGGGCAGCGGGGTCTGTCAGGACTATGCGCACATCCTGCTGGTGCTGGCGCGGCGCTCCGGGTTTGCGGCGCGCTACTGCATGGGACTTGTGCCCGGCGAGGGTGCCACCCATGCGTGGGTAGAGATTGCCCTGCCGGACGGCTGGCACGGCTACGACCCCACCTTTGCCTGCGAGGCAGGGGAGGAGCATCTGCGGTTCGCCGTAGGCAGGGACGCCGCCGACTGCCGTGCAGAGCGGGGCATTTTCCGCGGCGCGGCAGAGCAGACCCTGCACACCGAGATGCGGCTGGACGTCCGCAAGGGCTGAGCGATACAAGACAAGGCAATGACGCCGGGCTTCTGCACAAAACCGGCAGAAGCCCTTTTTATTTTCAGATAGGAGTGTGTAAGAACCATGGAAGAAACCGTCGCAAGCCTTTCGCTTGCAGTACACGAAAAGCTGGAACTGAAAAAGAACCGGCTCACCCCGCTGCCCGGCAAGGACAGCGGAAAACGCATCTGCGTTGTCACCGGTGTGCACGGCGATGAGCTGGAAGGGCAATATGTGGTCTACCTGCTCAACCGCCGCATTCAGGAGCACCCGGAGCTGCTGACGGGCACGGTGGATATCTACCCGGCAGTCAACCCGCTGGGCATCAACACCATTCAACGGGGCATCCCGCTGTTTGATCTGGATATGAACCGCATTTTCCCCGGCGATACCGATGGCCCCATGGCGGAATATTACGCCCATGCGGTGGTGGAGGATCTGCGCGGGGCGGATATCGCCATCGACATCCATGCCTCCAACATCTACCTGCGGGAACTGCCGCAGGTGCGCATCTCGGAGGAGACCGCCCCGGCACTGGTGCCGCTGGCAGAGCAGCTCAACGTGGACTTTGTCTGGATCCATGCGGCGGCAACGGTGCTGGAAAGCACGCTGGCGCACAGCCTGAACGTCATCGGCACCCACTGCCTTGTGGTGGAGATGGGCGTGGGAATGCGCCTGACCAAGAGCTACGGCGAGCAGCTGGTGGACGGCATCCTGAACCTGATGCACACGCAGGGCATGTGGGCAGGCGAAACAAAGCCGCCCCGCAAGCCCATCGTGAGCAAGGACGAGGTGGCCTTTATCAATGCGGATAAGGCGGGCATTTTCATCCCCAGTGTGGAGCATAACGGCATCGTGAAAAAAGGGCAGGAGTTGGCGGTCATTGCGGACCCGCTGACAGGCGAGGTGCGGCAGACCCTGATGGCTCCGGCAGACGGTCTGCTGTTTACCCTGCGGGAATACCCCGTGGTCTATCCGGGCAGCCTGCTGGCCCGCATCCTGACAGGAGGATTCCAGAAATGAGAGAAGAAACGCTTTACGAGTTGGAAACGCCCTACCGCCAGAAATTCAGGATCAAAGGCTTCCGCTTCGGCGAGGGCGAAAAGGCCTGTGCCATGGTGGCTGCTGTGCGCGGCAACGAGGTGCAGCAGATGTACGTCTGTGCGCTATTGGTGAAAAAGCTGCGCAGGCTGGAAGAGCAGGGCGCTATTGCGCCCGGCAACGAGCTGCTGGTGGTGCCCTGCGTCAACCATTTTTCCATGAACGTGGGCAGCCGGTTCTGGGCGATGGACAAAACGGACATCAATCGGATGTTCCCCGGTTACGATCAGGGCGAAACCACCCAGCGCATTGCGGCAGCACTGTTTGAGGCAGTGCAGGGCTATAAATACGGCATCCATTTTGCGTCTTTTTATCTGCCCGGCGATTTTGTGCCCCATGTGCGCATTATGAATACCGGCTACCAGACGGCCAGTCTGGGCAACCTGTTCGGCCTGCCCTATGTGGTCATGCGCAAACCGGAGCCCATCGACACAACAACCCTGAACTACAACTGGCAGGTCTGGGAAACGAACGCCTTCAGCGTCTACACCAAGGAGACCGATGAGATCGACGAGCAGAGCGCGCAGGAGGCCGTGGCGGCGGTGCTGCGGTATCTCAGCCGGGTGGGGCTGCTGCGCTATAACTGCCACAGCGGGTATCTTTCTTCTGTCGTGCAGGAAAACGAGATGGCCAATGTGCTCACTCCGGCGGGCGGCATTTTCCGCCGCTTTGTGGAGCCGGGGCAGGAGGTGGAATACGGCCAGAAGCTGGGGGTCATCCTCGACCCATTTACTGCAGAGGTGGAAGCGGAAATTATCTGCCCCACCAGCGGTGTTGTGTTCTTCGCCCTCAAAAAGCCGCTGACGACCGAGCACGAGGTTGCCTTTAAGGTAATCCGGCGGCTGCATGGCGGCTGCCTGTAAACGAAAAAAGCACCACACGCTTTCCGTGTAGTGCTTTTTCTTTCTGGTGGAGAATACCGCGCCGATTCTGATCACGGTGACCCTCTTGCAGTCCATGCACAGCACTCTCCCAGAGGAGCGAAACCCTCACTCGTTCGGCGTTAACAAAAAAGGCACCGCACATTTCTGTGCGGTGCTTTTTGTTTCTGGTGGAGATTACCGGGATCGAACCGGTGACCTCTTGCATGCCATGCAAGCGCTCTCCCAGCTGAGCTAAACCCCCAGATGTTTGCCCTCGTGCCCGACGACGTGTATAATTATACCAGCCGCAGATGCGCTTGTCAACAGTTTTTTGAAAAAATTTGCAGCAAAAGATCCCCGCAGGGCGTGTGCCCGGCGGGGATCAGGAAGCAGAGAAGTGCTTTTTTGAAAAAATGACGCCTTAGCGTGCCTGACGGTCGAAGATCTGCGGAGCCACGCGGCACAGCAGCACAGCGGCCACCATGGTGAGCAGGGTCTCGGGCAGCATATAACTGCCGTTGTAGGTCAGGCTGTAGGTCCATGCGGCCAGACCGTCGGTCAGGTTGCCCCAGACCAGCACGCCGGACAAAAAGCTGCACATAAAGCGCAGGAAACCGGCAGCAAAAGTGCCCACGGCCACGCCCACGGTGCGGTTCTTGAAGGGGCGGGCGAACAACTCGGCCAGACCCAGTGCCATAAAGGCCAGCACATAGTCCAGCAGCACCTCACCGAGGAAGTAGAGGAAGGTAGAGGCGGGAGGAGGGTAGAAGCCCATGATCATCTGCAGGCAGGAGTTCACGAAACCGGTGAACAGGCCCCACTTTGCGCCGTGGCGGAAGGACACCAGCACAAAGGGCAGCATACTCAGCAGGGTAATGCTGCCGCCGTTAGGCATGGTGAAGAACTTGATGTTGGAAAGCACCGTGCCAATGGCGATCATCAGGGCGCATTCCACCAGAATACGGGTCTTGGAATAGGTTTTGGACATGATGAAAAGATTCCTCTCTCATAGTAGTACACAAAAACAAAATGCGCCTGCTGGCAGCAGACGCATGGAGGTTTGTTGAACGTACCGGACAGTTCCGCAAACTCCCTACGCCGGCATTGCCCGGATCAGGTAAAGGGTACTCCGCGCGATGCGGATCTCAGCCTTACGGCGCCCCTGTTTTTATGTCCGCCCACAGTATACGCGCCGGAGGACAAAAAGTCAAGCCCGCAGACATAATCCGCCCTGGCGGCGCGTATGTTATACCATTGCAAAGCTGGAACGCAGGGAGGCGGGATATGAAAGCAGATCCGGAACAGCGCGCCGTGCAGCTGGGGGAGTATATTGCCGCCCACAACGCCACGGTGCGGGCAGCGGCGGCTGCGTTCGGGTGCAGCAAGTCCACTGTGCACAAGGACGTTGCCGTGCGGCTGCGCAGCATCAGCCCTGCGCTGTATGGGCGGGTGCGTGCCGTGCTGGCCCGCAACAAGGCCGAGCGCCACTTGCGGGGCGGGGCTGCCACCCGGCGCAGATACAGCCGTCGCTGAAGGCAAAAAAGACCGCTGCACTACGCAACGGCCTTTTTTCGTTGTGCTGGACGGAACCCTCTCAGGCGCTTACGCGCCAGCTCCCCCGAAGGGGGAGCTTTTTGCATCCTCCGGATTACGCTGATGAAGCTCCCCCTTCGGGGGAGCTGGCAAAGCCGCAAGGCTTTGACTGAGAGGGTTTTCAGGCGGCTGCTTCTATTCACCGGTGTGGAACTGCTGCAATGCACCTTTTTCCAGTCGGCTTACTTGCGCCTGACTGATGCCAATCTCCTGCGCCACCTCCATCTGGGTCTTGCCGCGCAGATACCGCAGCTCCATGATGCGCTTTTCCCGGGGCGTAAGGGCGGCTACCGTATCACGGAACTGCAACCCGCTGATCCAGCTTTCCTCGCTGTCCGGATCCCGCACCTGATCGATCACATACATGGCATCGCTGCCATCGGTGTACACCGGCTCGTCAAGGCTGAGCGGCTCCACCACCGATTCCAGCGCGGCGGTCACCTCGCGCCGGGCAAGCCCCGCTGCGGCGGCGATCTCGTCCATGGTGGGCTCCCGCCCCAGCTGCTTTTCCAGCGTTTCCCGCGCCTGCATGGCACGGTAGGCAGTGTCCCGCAGGGTGCGGCTTACCCGCAGGGCGTTGTTGTCCCGCAAAAACCGCCGGATCTCCCCGATGATCATGGGCACGCCGTAGGTGGAAAACCGCACCGGCTGCGCGGGGTCAAAGTTGTCGATGGCTTTGATCAGCCCGATGCACCCCACCTGAAACAGATCGTCCAGATTCTCGCCCCGCTGGGCAAACCGCTGCACCACGCTGAGCACCAGCCGCAGATTGCCCTCCACCATCCGCGCCCGGGCAGCCTTGTCCCCGGCGTGGGCAAGGGTGAGCAGCTGCCGCTTTTCCGCCTCGGTCAGCACAGGCAGCTGCCCCGTGTTCACACCGCATAGCTCCACCTTGTTGTACATCCAAACGCCCCCGGTCTTTTAGCTTTACCGGAAGTATGGCTCTGTGCGCCGGACGCTATGCGTGGAAAAAATTGAGCGCCCCTCCGCAAAAGAGGGACGCATTATAGACAAACCTGTAATTTTATGGTATGCTGTGACTGGCGGCGCAAGCCGTCCATCAGGCGCTGTGCCCACAAACGCAGGCGGCTCCCTTCTCTGTTGGCGAACTGACGCTCGTTTCCACTGCGAAACGACCCAGAACGACCCGGGAGGAGGTTCAATCAGATTGAGCAGCACTTCCCGGAGTTTTAACGAAGGGGGGTGAGCAGAACATGACGATCTCCGAAATCATCGCAGCGTTGTCGCTTGCCGTCAACGTTGTCCGTGCAGTGTTTGACATTGCATGGAAGATTACCATGGAACGCAAGAATGCAAAAAAAGATTGACCGCCAACGCTTCCCCAAGCAACGGTCAATCTTGACTCGCCAATGAGGAACTAGCCGTTTGCAGGGCCAGCGCCTCTTGTACTTTTATTATATGCGTTCCAGCGCAGAATGTCAAGCGCGGCAAACTGGATTTTACTGCCTGATGACGTTTTTTATAGACAAACTTGTAATTTTATGGTATGCTGTGACTGGCGGCGCAAGCCGTCCATCAGGCGCTGTGCCCACAAACGCAGGACGGGTTGCGGCACCCAGTATCCGCTTCGTGCCTTGGGCGGCACTCGCGTCTTACTGGCCGCGGCCCCAACCTCGCCTCCCTGTTTCTGCCGCAGGCAGCGGTCGGCTCCGTTGCAGCTAGCTCCTTACCGGTACCTGAGTGCCGGGTAAGAGCGAATTTTTTCTTTGAGATCTCGTTTCTCCCCGGACGCTTAAGGGCGGGAAGGGGGGATGCGTCATGACGTTTGAACAGGTCGTATTGCTGCTCACGCTGCTTGGCGGGGCAATTTACATTACCTTTCAGATCACATGGACTGTATCACACAGTGATGATAAAAAGAAAAAATGACCGCCTTCAGTGACTACCAATCATGAACGGTCATTTTTCTTTTGATCTAACATGGTAAGGAGTTAGCCGTTTGCAGGGCCAGCGCCTCTTGTACTTTTATTATACACGTTCCCACGCAGAATGTCAAGCGCTTGTGCCTGCGGCTACTCGCTTTCAAGGCGGGTTTTCAGGGTGCGGATGATGCGCTTTTCCAGCCGGGAAATGTAGCTCTGGCTGATGCCAAGGGCGTCGGCGGCTTCCTTCTGGGTGCGCTCTACGCCGTCGGTAAGGCCGAAGCGCAGCTCCATGATCTGCCGCTCCCGCGCCGAGAGCGCTGCCACGGCGCGGCGCAGCACCGCACGCTCGGCGTCCTGCTCCAGCTGCTGGCTTACGGCGTTGGCATCGCTGCCAAGGATATCCGAGAGCAGCAGCTCGTTGCCGTCGCCGTCCACGTTCAGGGGCTCGTCGATGCTGGCCTCCTGTCGGCGGTTGGAGCTTTTGCGCAGGTACATCAATATCTCGTTGCCGATGCAGCGGCTGGCGTAGGTGGCCAGCTTGATGCTGCGGGCAGGGGTGAAGGTGTTCACCGCCTTGATGAGCCCGATGGTGCCAATACTTACCAAGTCCTCGGCGGGCACACCGCTGTTTTCGTACTTTTTTGCCAGATACACCACCAGCCGCAGGTTGTGGGTGATCAGCGCCTCGCGGGCGGCGGCGTCCCCGGCGGCCATGCGGTCAAGCAGGGTTTTTTCCTGCTCGGGGGTAAGGGGCGGGGGCAGGCCGGGCCCGCCCGCCAGATAATGCACCGCGCCGCAGTAGCGCAGACGTCCCCACAGCCGCTGCCAGACTTTGCGGAAAAACTGCAACATGGATATCCCTCCTGTGCACCTTTTATTATATGTATAATAGGGGAAAACGGTCTGCGCCCTCTCAGTCAAGCCCTGTCGGGTGCGCTCCGGGAAGTACCCCTTCCGTCTTGCCGCTGCGCGTCAAGCCACCTTCCCCAAGGGGACGGCTTTAGCAGTGGCGATAAAGCTTCCGGCAGTGCCATAAGGCGTCCCCTTGAGGAAAGACTTCCCCCGCTCCGGGGGAAGATGTCACCGAAGGTGACAAAAAGGGGAATCTGGCGCGTTAGCGCCTGAGGGGGTAAAACTACACCCCCACCTCCTCCGCCACATCGTCCCCCAGCAGCAGGGTCCATGCGTCGGTGGGGGCGTCCGGGGCGCAAAAAGCCGCCAGCAGGCCGGGCACGCAGTGCTGCCCACGGCACAGCGCGGCAGGCACGGCGGGCAGCAAACTGCGGCCGGTAACGGCGGCGCAGGGCACAAACTGCACCCCCAGCCCCGGGGGCGGGGCGGCTCCGGCGGCAAACCAGCTGTCTAAGCAGGCGCGCAGCGGCGCGGGCAGCCGGCTGCGCACCGGCGGGTACTGCACCAGCACTACCCGCCGCCCGGCAAGGGGGTCTTGCAGGGTAAAACCGGTGTCGTGGTAGGCCTGCACCGGCACAGCTGCACCTGCTATGTGCAGCACGGCGGCAAAGCAGCCCCGCTGCGGGCGGCCAAATACCGCCAGCAGCCCGCGCAGCAGCGCGTATACCCCGGCGCAGCAGAGCAAAAGCTGCCCCGGGCGCACCGGCAGCAGCACGCTCAGGTTGTTGGCCTGCACCCCGGGCAGCACCACCGCGCCGCACAGCAGGCCGTTGAGCGCCGCATACCACCCGCACAGCCGGGCAAAGCTGCGCGCTCCGGGCACGCCGTAGCACACCGCCACCACCCCGCAGCAGCTGGCTATTTTATATAGTACTGCCAGCGGGGCAGGCCACGGCGGGGCCAGCAGGGCAAGGGTGCTTACGGCCGCCGCCGCGCTGCCCGCGCACAGGCGCAGCCCGGTGCAGCTGCGCCCGCACAAAAGCCCCGCGCCCAGCAGCAGCGCAGCAGCCGCAGCAAAGTTTACCAGCAGCAATTCGTCCACAAAAACAATTGTTTTCATTGGCAGCACCGCCTTATGGTTCTGGTAGTCTATTTTTCACAAATTTGTGAAAAAACTTGTCGCACCAGAAAAACCCGCATGAACAGTGCATATTTGCTACAAAAACGGGGACGAGGTTTCACAGTTTTTACACTTTTTTCAAAAAAGTACTTGAACATTTCTGGAAAGTGTGGTATATTATTGCCATCCTAGTAAGGATTGAGCCGGAGACACCGGTTCGAAAATATTTTTCTATTTTTGAAGGGAGTAATTCATTATGATGATGCCTGCAAACTTCTCTGCTGTGTCTGAGAACGAAATGACCTACGTTATGGGCGGTAGCGTTGCTGATTACCTGACCCCGATTATGACTTCCAAGGAGTGGCAGCAGTTCAGCAAGAACATGGTGACCATCGTTGGTAACAAGTACGTTCAGGGCTTCCTGGACAACACCATCGGCGCTATGTTCAGCGGCACCTGGAAGCCCGGTGTTGGCATGGCTGGCTTCGGCTCTGCAATGGGCAGCATTTGGGATACCAACTACACCAACAAGCTGGGCGATGACACCACCAACTTCCAGAAGTTTAAGTGGGGCGTTAAGGGTGCTGGCAACGTCGCTCTGTACGTTGTTGGCAACCTGGCTGCTATCTACAACCTGGGCTTCGGCAAGGCTAAGAACATTGTTGAGAAGGACTACTACCTGGCCTAATCAGCTTAGCTGACCAGCTCATGCTTGCGTGACTGTGCCTTTAGGGGTGCAGGGAACATAACAGCATATTAACACCCCCGTGGGCGTAAGCCTGCGGGGGTGTTTTTTGTGTAACTCCCTCAGTCAAAGCCTGCGGCAGTACCCCCTCAGTCACGGCTTGCGCCGTGCCAGCTCCCCCAAGGGGACGCCTCTGGCACCGCCGGAAAGTTTGCCGCCACCACCAAAGCCGTCCCCTTGGGGAAGGTGGCTTGACGCGCAGCGGCAAGACGGAAGGGGTGCGCTCCGGTTAACGGCGTGCGCCCTCTCCGTCTGCTCACTGCGTTCGCATCCACCTCTCCCAAAGGGAGAGGCAAGAGCGCTGCCGGAAGCTTTCTCATTATGCCTAACACTTTAGCAATGAGCCTTAGACCTTGGCTCCCCCTTTGGGGGAGCTGGCGCGGGAGCGCCTGAGAGGGCGCCTCTGGCACTGCCGGAAAGTTTGCCGCCACCACCAAAGCCGTCCCCTTGGGGAAGGTGGCTGCGAACGAAGTGAGCAGACGGAAGGGGTACGCCTGAGAGGGTGCATTATCCCCAGTTCACACTTCTTTTACCAGTCTGTTACTTTCCGTTTTATGCAGTTTGTGGTATACTATGGTCATCATGGGACACCATGGCTACATTGAAACAGACAGGATGTGAAATCCTCTTATGAAAGATGGTTTTTTAAAGGCAGCTGCCTTTTCGCCTGCTTTGCGGGTGGCAGACTGCACCTATAACGCGCAGCAGGTGCTGGCGCAGCTGCAAGCTGCCGCGCAGCGCGGGGTAAAGCTGGCGGTATTCCCGGAGTTTTGCCTTACCGGGTACACCTGCGGCGATTTGTTCTTGCAGCGCACCTTGCAGCAGGGCGCACTGGATGCGCTGGAATGGCTGCTGACCCAGAGCCGCACGCTGGATACCGTGGCGCTGGTGGGCCTGCCGCTTTTGGTGCACGGCAAGCTGTACAACTGCGCCGCCGTGCTGTGCCGCGGGCAGCTGCTGGGCATCGTGCCCAAGACCTACCTGCCCAACTACGGCGAGTTTTACGAAAAGCGGCAGTTCACCCCCGGCAGCACCGAGGTGCAGACGGTGACCGTCTGCGGGCAGCAGGTGCCCTTTGGCACGTCGCTGTTGTTCCGCTGCCGCCAGATGCCCAGCTTTGTGCTGGGCGTGGAGCTGTGCGAGGACTTGTGGAGCGCCCTGCCGCCCTCCACCTTCCACGCGCTGGCGGGCGCGACCGTCATCGCAAACCTTTCTGCCAGCGACGAGACCGTGGGCAAGGCCGAGTACCGCCGCGCACTGGTGGCAAACCAGTCTGCCCGGCTGCTGTGCGGCTACCTGTATGCCTCGGCAGGGCACGGCGAAAGCACCACCGACATGGTGTTTGCCGGGCACGACCTCATCGCCGAGGACGGCAGCATTCTGGCAGAGACGGCGCCCTTTGCGGGCGATTACGCCGAGACTGAGCTGGACTGCCAGCGCATGGAGGCCGAGCGTGCCCGCAACACCAGCTTTGAGCACAGCGCCGAGGGGTACGTCACGGTGGAATTTGACCTTACACCGGAGGAAACGGTGCTCACCCGCCGCATTGACCCCGCGCCCTTTGTGCCCGGAGACCCGCAGCGCCGCGCTGCCCGGTGTGAGCTGATTTTGAAGATGCAGGCCGACGGCCTTGCCAAGCGGCTGGAGCACGCCCGCGCAAAAACGGCGGTCATTGGTATTTCCGGCGGCTTGGACAGCTGCCTTGCCCTGCTGGTGGCAGTGCGCGCCATGAAGCAGCTGCACCGCCCCGCCGCCGACGTGCTGGCGGTGACCATGCCCTGCTTTGGCACCACGAAGCGCACCCGCAGCAATGCCGAGATTTTGTGCGGGGAGCTGGGCGTAAGCTTTCAGGAGATCCGCATTGCCAACACCGTGCGCAGCCACTTTGCGGATATCGGGCAGGATGAAACCGTGCTGGATGTCACCTTTGAAAACGGACAGGCGCGGGTGCGCACGCTGGAGCTGATGGACCTTGCCAACCGCACCGGCGGCCTTGTGGTGGGCACAGGCGACCTTTCGGAGCTGGCGCTGGGCTGGGCCACCTACAACGGCGACCACATGAGCATGTACGGCGTAAATGCCGGTGTGCCCAAAACGCTGGTGCGCTATCTGGTGCAGTACGAGGCCGAAGCCGCCGCTACCGCCGCTTTGCACGATGTGCTGCTGGATATTCTGGCTACCCCGGTCTCGCCGGAGCTGCTGCCCGCCAAGGATGGCGAAATTGCACAGATCACCGAAGATTTAGTGGGCCCCTACGAGCTGCACGATTTTTACCTGTATTATGTGCTGCGCTGCGGCTTTGGGCCGGCCAAAATTTACCGGCTGGCAAAGGCTGCTTTCGCGGGCAGGGCAGAGTATACGGACGAAGTGCTGTACAAGTGGCTGCGCAACTTCTACTGGCGCTTTTTTGCCCAGCAGTTCAAGCGCAGCTGCCTGCCGGACGGCCCCAAGGTGGGCAGCGTGACCCTTTCGCCCCGGGGCGACTGGCGGATGCCCAGCGATGCCTGCGCCACCCTCTGGCTGGCAGAGCTGGAGCAGCTCAAGCCCGGGGAGCAGTAAGCTATGAAGAACAAAAAGCTTTTGACCAATATCCTGTTTGCAGCGGTGGTGCTGGCCATCGCAGCGGTGCTGCTGGCTGTGCGCAGCCACAACGCCACCGGCGGCAAACTGACTGCCCAGCTGATCTACGGCGACAACAATGCCGTGCTGGACATTCCGCTGGACAAGGACGAGACTTACAGTGTGGACACCGGTTATTATACGGTGCATATAGAGGTAAAGGACGGCAGCGCGCGGTTTATTGAATCGCCCTGCCCGGATCACATCTGCGAGGGCTTTGGCTGGCTGTCGGCGGAGGATCAGACCGCCACCTGCCTGCCCGCCCGCGCCGTGCTGACCATCGTTCCGGTGGGCTAAAAAAGGAGTATTCTCATGTTGGACGAAAACGAGCATTCCCGCAAGGAGGACGGCCGTTCCCTGCATCGTCTTTTGCACAAGACGGAGCAGCAGGACACTACCGTGGAGGTGGACAGCGCCGCGTTTTTCTCGGAGCTGCCGCCGCAGCCATCCGCGCCGCCGCCGCGCCGCCCGCAGCAAAACACGCCCCGCAGCACTACTGGCGGGGAGAATGGGGCGTACCAGCCCCCGAAACGAGGGAAAATTTTGCTGATCGTACAGGCAATTTTAAGCGTTCTGGCGCTGGTGCAGCTGTGGCGCACCCAGATGCTGCCGGTGCTGTATCTGGTGGTGCTGGCGGCGCTGCTGGTGCTGCTGTGGCTGCTGGTCAAGCGCTGTCAGGAGTACAAAACTGCAGGCACGGTGTCCCGGGTGTTCTCGGTGGTGCTGTGCGCTGCCATGGCGCTGGGCTGTGTGTGGGCGCAGCAGGGCCTGACGGCGCTGGGCGATATGACTACCGGCCTTTTGAGCGACGCCGAAGCGAAAAAGATCACCAAAGAGCCCTTTGTGGTGTACCTGAGCGGCGTGGATACCCGCGGTGAGCTGACAGAAAAAGCACGCAGCGATGTGAATATCCTTGCCGCCGTGAACCCCGTTACCAAGCAGGTGGTGCTGATCAACACCCCGCGCGATTACTATGTGGACCTTGCCGGAACAAACAGCAAAGATAAGCTGACCCACGCCGGGCTTTACGGCGTGCAGACCAGCATGGACACCCTCGGCAACCTGTACGGGGTGGACGTGCAGCACTACATCCGCATCAATTTTGCAGGGTTTATCAACATCGTTGATGCGCTGGGCGGCGTGGATGTGTACTCCGATCAGGCGTTCACCTCGGTGGGCAGCCCCGGCTACTACGACCCCACCACCTTCGCCGAGGGCTGGAACCATCTGGACGGCAAGGCCGCACTGGCTTTTGCCCGCGAGCGCCACGCCTTTAAGACCGGCGATGTGCAGCGCGGCATCAACCAGATGAAGGTGATCGATGCCATGCTGAACAAGATCAAGTCCCCGGCGCTGCTGATGGGTTTTTCCAAGATCATGGATTCTGCCGCCGATTGCTTTGTTACCAGCCTTTCTCAGAACCAGATCAGTGCGCTGGTGCGCATGCAGCTGAGCGACTTTGCGGAGTGGAATATTGAAAGCTACACCGTTACCGGCTCCTCCGGCAGCAGCACCAAGTGCTACTCTGCCAAGGGACAGAAGCTCTATGTCATGAAGCCGGACGAGGCCTCTGTGGCAAAGGCCAAGGAGATGATCGCGGCGGTGCTGGGCGGCGAGGGTACGGTAAGCTCCACCACCCAGACCCCGGAAAAGACGGACGTGTATACCCCCACCGCCGACCCCGATGCCGCTGTCTCGGTGCCTGAAACGCCCGCCGACAGCGTGATCGTGGAAGTGCCGGCGGAAAGCGTGCCCGAACAGTCTGGTGAGCAGCCTGCTGAGCAGCCCGCTGAACAACCGGCGGAGCAGCCCGCAGAAACGCCTGCTGAGCAGCCCGCTGCCACCGAGACGCCCCAGCCGGACGCCGCCCCTGCCGAGGGCGGCAGCACTGAGACGCCTGCCGTCAGCCTGCCCACGCAGGAGCAGGTAGAGCAGGCCGCAGGCTCGCTGTACAGTGCCGCCTCTACCGTGCTGGACGCTATCCTTGGCGCAGGCGGGAACTGAGCAAATTCTTTCTGTGAAAAGGCAGCCCGGGAAAATCCGCAGATTTTCCCGGGCTGCAATTAAAAATGATCCTTCCGCTGAATATGCCCAAAGCGCACGCGGCGGGCATTTTCAATGGTCTTGCAAGCAACAAAGAGGTCACTGCACAAATCCTGTGCGGTGACCTCTTTTTACGTTGCTGCAACAAAAAAACGCTGCCTGCAGCAGCAGACAGCGCAAAAACACAAAAAGGAAAACGAGATAGACCGTAAGCCGGGTTCTGTATTAAACGACGATCTGTCTAGGCCTGCCATTGCTGACAGGCTCGTGCCGCCTTCGGGACACGCGAGCAGCGCTGTACGTCCCATATAGGCGTTGCTTCCGGTAGGGTTTACAAAGCCGCATGGTCACCCATGCGCTGGTGAGCTCTTACCTCGCCGTTTCATCCTTACCGCATTGCTGCGGCGGTTTGTTTTCTGTTGCACTTTCCCTAAGGTCACCCTCGGCTGCCGTTAGCAGTTACCGTGCTCTGTGAGGCCCGGACTTTCCTCAGAGCGGTCAAAGCCGCCCCGCCGCCGTATGTTCCACTCGTTTTCCGTTCCTCATGATACCATAAAAAAGTAAGATTTGCAAGTGAAACGGATTTTTGTTATAATAACATTTATGTTTT
>CAKSWQ010000020.1 GCA_934512105.1 uncultured Faecalibacterium sp.
CTGCGGGCGTAGCTGCAACTGAGCGCTTCACTGGCGGCAACGGCGTACTGGGTCTGCCGCAGCAATACGTTGCCGCGTTCCTCGCCCACAGTGCGCGCTAAAAAGCGGCCGCGCGGGGTATAAAAGCTCAGGTCGATGCCCATACGCCCGCATTTGCCCATCAGCGCGGGGCTGGCACCGCTGTAACTGAAGCAGAGGATGCTTTCCAGCGTGTGCAGCGCCACCCGCCCGACCTCGGTTTTCCCACGGCTGACCACAACGTTTTCGCCGTCCAGCGTGAGGTAAGCGTCCTCGCTGAGGATGAACAGGGTGTTCAGGAATTGCCGCATGATGTTACCTCCGTGGCCGCAGCCTCGTCCAGATAACGCCGCAGATAGTCCTTGGCATCCGCCTTCTGGCAGAGCACCGGCAGGCAGAGCTCCTTCAGGGAGCAGGCGTTGCAGTGCTTGCCGGGCTTTACCTTTGGGGTGTAGCCACGGGCAAAATACTGGTTCATCTCGTCTGCCATCTGCCGGGTGGTGCTGCGCAGTGCCTCGGTAAAAGGCACGACCTCCCGCCGTTTGGTCTCGCAGTAATACAGCGCCCCCTCCGGGATGTGGCACACCAGCATTTCCTCCAGCGCCATGGCCTGTGCACACAATTGCAGCCGGTCGGCATCCGTTTCTTTCGCGTGGCCGTGCTTATATTCCACCGGGTAGGGCTGCCAGCGCCCGGGAGTGCTTTGCAGCGGGATACCATCCGCGCAAGCCCGGAACTCCACCACGTCGCAGTTGCCGGACATCCGCAGCCGGTGGCTGACCACCCGCATCCCCCGGGTGATCAGCAGATCGCCCCGGCGCTCGGTGCGGGTGTCATCGTGGCAGCGGGCGTGATCCAGATGCCCTTCGGTGGTGCGCAGATTTTCAGCCCATTGCTGCTCCAGATAGGCCAGCGCCCACTGGCGGCGGCAGAAGGCAAAATGCTGGATCCCGGACATTTGCAGGTAGTCGTCCGGCGCGTCCATCAGTGGAACCTCTCGCAGTGCACGCCCTCCGGCAGGGTGTCGGCCACCGTGACAGTGTAGTCCCGATAGCTGCGGGGCGCGACCACCTCGGCCTTGTGCGCCACGGTGACGGCATCGAACAGCTTGTAGGCGGGCGCATTGCCCAGCTCGGAATCATGCTTGAACACGATCAGCTCCCGCACGGCCATCTTGCCGCGGGCGGCGCTGTGGTCGTTCTCGAACATATTCAGGATGGCCTGCCACAGCAGCTGCAAGTCCTCCTCCGAGAAACCGGTGGTCTTGCGGGCGAGATTGGCAGAAACGTAACCCTCGGCGCGGTACAGCGCGTAGGGCACGATGTGCTTGTTGCCCATTTCACTGTTCTTCTTTTCAGCGTCTGCCTCGGTGGTAATGGCTACGCGGGTAATGGTCACCTCCTGCGGCACGATGGGGTCCACAGAGCGGGCAAAACTCAGCTGCACCGGGCCGCGCACCTGACCGCAGTTCAGAGCGCCCTTGACAAAGGTGGTCATCACGGCACCAAAGGTGCGGATATCGTAGAAATGCTCGCACATATAATCCCGCAGCTTGCGGTCGATCTCCGGGTCGCTTTTCTTGGCCTTTTTCAGGTCGTCCTTGGGGGTCAGACCGTTGTGCTCCAGCGCCTCGGCATCGCTGCGGTTCAGGGGCACGCCCTCCTTGACATAAATGCGGTAATTGTCGGCATCGGGGGCATCCTCCTTCAGCGTTTCCACATAGTTGCGGATCTTGCGCTTCAGGCAGACGTCGGTCACCAGACCATAGCCGGTCTCGGGGTCGATGCGGGGCATATTACCGGCATCGGGGTCACCGTTGGGGTTGCCGTTCTCCACATCGAACAGAATAACAAAATCGTAGCGGTTCTTGATAGGTGCAGACATTTTTTATTCCTCCTCGTTCTTTTTGGCAAAGCGCTTCTGGGTCTGATGATAGTAGCCGATGGTGAACTTACCCTGATCCGGCAGGCTGAGCCGGGCGGGGAAGCCGCTCTCCGGCAGCTGCGCCATCAGCGCGGTGATCTGCTTATCGTAGTGGGCGGCAAGGCCGTCATTCAGCTTTTGCAGATGCTTCTGGCTCAGCCGCAGCAGGGTGGGGAAGGCCATGCCCGGCGTGGCGCAGGCGGCGTTGAAATACCGGTCTTTGATGGTGGTGTTGATGCCGGGATTAGCGGCTTTCTGCACCGCCTCCAGCACAGAGAACAGCCGCCCCAGAAGATAGGGGACATTGGTGGTTTCGTTCAGGCTCACAGTATAGACCTCCTTGTTCAGCGCGGTAGGGTAATTGCGTAGGTAATACGCTTTGATCACAGCGGCCCGGCCGCGGGTCACGGACTGCTCGGCACGGATGCGCAGGGTCACACCATTCAGCAGGGTTGCAGGGTAGCGCCCGCCGGTCAGCACAGCACGCAGCAGGTCACCGGCTAACTGCGGCGAAGGCTTTGCGGGCTGTCCGGGCACGGTGCGGGTGGTCTCGTTCACCACAGCCCAGAGGGGCAGGGTGCGGAACTTTTCTTTCTCTGAGCAGTCGATCTCCATTTCCTCGGCGTGCTTTTGCAGGTTTTGCGCAAAGCTGCCGAAGGTGTCCCGCAAAAAGAACCGCACCGACAGGCGGGAGGCGTTGGGGGCCAGACCCAGCAGATAAAAGTGCTGGTCGGGCGAAAGCTCTTTTTCCAGAAAAGGCACTGTCTGTCCGGCAGACAGCCGTTTGAGCGCGGCCTGTACATCGCTTTCCTGAATACCAGTTGTTTCGTCTGCGCCAAACAGGAACATGCTCATGGCGTCCTGATAGACCGGCTCTGCGTTTTCTGCCCAGCAAAGAATGGTGGTATCGCCAACATGCTTGCAGTGGTTGCGGTCGGCAAGCAGACGGTTCAGTGCAGTGGTATAGGCAAAGGCGGCGTACTCACTCATGGGGGCGTTCTCGCCCTGCTCATGACCATAGGAGCAGAAGGCGGGTGCGTTGAAGGACACCAGTGCTGCACCGGAACTCTGCGCGCCCTGTACCCCCATAATGGATGGGTGTACCAGCGCAGCAGGCGCTTGCTTGCCGGTGATCAGGCACTGTACCGTGTCCGCACCAGCGGAGCGGTCGTTGTAGTGCGCCTGCCATGCGTTCTGAATGGCAGTGTCGTCATTGACAAAACTGTGGCTGTGGTCGGCAGCTTCATAGCCAAAGATCAGGTTAGCGCTGCCGGTGATCTCCTTCCACTGCTCCCGCAGCAGGGGATGGTCGGCAGCCTGTGCCGGATCCCAGCTGTCAAAATAAGCAAGGAGCGCCCGGGCGGCGGGACTGTCAACATCGTCCAACAGCCTGTGGTGCAGCGCCGCACAGGCATCGAAGCACTGCTTTGCGCGCTCCGGCTTTCCTTTTTCGTCTGCGCCCAGCAGATAGGAGGAATTATCGCACAGCAGGTTCGCCGAAACACCGGCGGTGCGCTTGACGTGCGCCGGTACACGCATTGCACGCGGGGCAAGGACCGTCTTTTTGCCCATGGTCTTTTCGGTGAGAAGGGGGACAATGCTGACCAGCTGCCCGGCATCGTTCAACCGCAGTTCGTAGCTCACCTTAAAGCTGTCGTCCCAGCCGGGGGCGGAAAGCTTGCCCTGCCGGACAAGCTGCTCATAATAGGCAGTAAGCGCCTGTAAGATCATGTGAACACCTCCACATCCCGGCAGTCCAGCACGCCGTTTTCCAGTTTTGCCCGGAAGAACTGGGAGCGGATATTTTCCGGGTCGGAATAGTCCAGATCATACAGCATAAAGCCCAGATCCTGCGTGAGGGGCAGTGCGGGGATCTCCTCGGCCTTGCCGCGCCATTCCCGGAAATTTGCCGGAAACTCCCGGCAGCCAAAGCAGGGCTGATGGTAGCACTGGCCCTTATTCAGCCGTCGCCGCAGAATATCCTGAAACTTGCCCGGGTTATCGCCGGGTGCAGCTTTTTCGGTCATGGTAAAATGGCATTCGATAACATAGTGCACATCTTGCAGCACCAGCGCTGCCCGCTGCTGGATGTTTTCGGCCGTGCACAGCATGGGCACTTCGCCGCCCTTGGCTGCACTGAGCGCCGCCGAGGATAGCAGGGTAGCCTTGACCTCGTTGCGCCGGATGCTGGCAAACTGCACCGGCTTGAGCAGATAGATGCGGTCGATATGGTACTTCATGCCCGGGTGCCAGTAGATGGCTTCCACCAGCCCGCGCGCTGCCGAGGGCGTCATGATGTCGTAGGATACGCGCTCGGTTTTCATCTCAGGTCTTGAAAAGCAGGCGTAGTCGCCCCAGACCTCGATCAGCATGGACATGAACACCACCTCCTTTCAAAGTTTGTTTTTTTCGGCAGAAAGGGAATACTTGAGGATGTTCCCATTCCTATCACCTCTTAACTTGTAATATACTGCTTTTGATGTGTCATAAAAAGGACTTTCGAATGCTGTTTTGACTTTATTTCTGATTTTTTGTCAGAAAAACAGGCCTTTTCCGGTCTCCACATCCATGCAAAGCCCGGTCTTGGCATCGTACAGGGTGCTGTCGGTCAGGATGGCGCTGCCGTTGGGCAGTGGTTTCAGTGCTCCGGCGGCATCCAGCGCATTGAACTGCTGGGCATAGCAGGCTACGCTGTAAGCGCCCAGCCTGCGATAAAGCGCACGGCTCACATTTCCGTCGAGCAGCTGCTTGCAAAGGGCTGCGCCTTCGCCAACAGGCAGGTAAACGGTGCGGGTGGGTGCTTCGATCAGATGGAACTGTGCCGCTACCTGTGCAAACGGAAAGATGCAGCCGGAGATCCCCTTGCGCAGGGCATCCAGAATGCCGTTAGCGTCCAGCGCTGTCTCGCCCCGCGCAAAATACAGCTCCTTGAAATAGGCCTTGACAGCTTCCGGGCTGTCCAGCGCTGCGGTGCAGCTTGCGGCGTACTGCAAGGCGTGTACGTTCTGACGCAGCATCTGCGGTACACCGCAGCCCTCCAGCTGGAAACGATATACAATGCTTTCTGCTGCGCTGCGGTGTCCCTCCCGGTTGCAGCGCCCGGCGGTCTGTAAAAGAGAGTCCAGCCCGCACTGCTCCCGGTATGCGGCGGGAAAGTCCACGTCCACACCGGCTTCGATCAGCGAGGTGGATACCACCCGGCAGGGCAGCTCCTCCCGCAGCCGCTGCCGGATCTCTGCCAGCTGGCGGCGGCGGTCTGCGGCGCATAGCAGGGTGGTCAGGCAGTAGCTGCCCTCGGCGGGCAAGACGTCGTACAGTTCCTGTGCCGTTTTGCGCCGGTTCACTACACACAGCACCTGCGGCAGTGCGCAGAGCTGCGCGGTCAGCGCCTCCTGCGTCAGCTCCCCGGCATCGCAAAGGGTGGTGCGGCGCAGGGTGTTATATAAGGTTGCTGTGTCCGGTACGATCTCCTGCAAGGGCAGCTCCGGCGCAAACTGCCGGAAATAGGGCTCTAATGCGGGCTGGGTGGCGGTGCATAACACGGCGGTGGTGTGGTAATGCCGCACCAGCTGCGCAATGGCGCTGACGCAGGGCAGCAGATAGCTGATGGGCAGGGTCTGTGCCTCGTCAAAGATGACCACACTGTGCGCAATGTTGTGCAGCTTGCGGCAGCGGCTGCTGCGGTTAGCGTACAGCGATTCAAAAAACTGCACCGCCGTGGTCACCACAACAGGCGCATCCCAGTTTTCGCTGGCTAGCAGCTGGCGGTACTGCGCAGAGGTCAGTTTTTCCTGTTCAAGGCTTTTGTAGTCCGCGCAGGAGTAATCGGCCAGTACATTTTCTGTCCCCAGAAGGTCTGCAAAAACAGCGGCAGTTTGGTCGATGATGGACATATACGGAATCACGTAGATCACCCGCTTCATGCCCTGCGCGGCGGCCTGCTCCAGCGCAAAGGCAAGGGAGGCAAAGGTCTTGCCGCCGCCGGTGGGCACGGTGAGGGTATAGAGCCCCGGCGCACCGTGGGCGCCTTTTTCTATGCAGGCCCGCAGCACGGCATTGCGCTGGCTGCTGACCGGCGAGGTGCTCTGCGCCGCAAGATAGCCGTCTGCCTTGGCACGCACTTTTTCCAGCAGGAAACGGAGCTCCGCGCCGCTGCCCCGGGGCGCAGCCTGTCCGTTCATAAAGGTTTCGGTGTCAATAAAATCCGCATCCACCAGACAGGAATAGAGCATCCGGGTGAAGAATGCAAAATCCAGCGGGTCGCGGTTTGCCCAGTCCGGCGGGGCACTCTGGGGCAGAGCGACCTCCCGCCAGCCCTCATAGGGTTCCACCGGCTTTTTCAGCCGCCCGAACAGGGTGCCGTCTGCGGCATCGGCTGTCCTTTTATTGCCGCCGTCCGGCAGACCGGTGTGGTGTCCAGCTACGGCAAAAGCTGCCTGAACGTGGGGCACACGGCCCTTCATGGCTTCCTGCGCCCCGGCGGTTGAATGGTCGGTCGCGCAGCCGCCTGCCAGCCGCTGCTGGAAAGCGGCGCTGTATTTGCCGATGTCGTGCAGCCATGCAGCGTACGCAGCCTCCTGCGCGGCGCCAAAGGGGGCAGCAAAAGCTCCGGCAAGATGCGCTGTGCCGGAAAGATGCTCGTAGACGGTCTGGGTGCGGCTCCCGTCCTCAGAAATATGTGCAAGTGCTTTGTTCATGTTGAGCCCTCCGTTTCTGGGTCAACGATACAACGGCAGGGAATGCCTGTCAAGAATTGGCAGAAAGTTCGGCGGTCTGCACAGCCCGGGCAGCGTTTATCCGGCAGAACGCCCATAAAAAAGCCGCCGCACCCTGCCCGATAGCTCCGGCGGCAGAATGCGGCGGCATACTGTTACAAAAAACTTACTTGGAGATCTTCTGGCCGATCCAGATGCAGATGCAGGCGCCGATCACCGAGATGGCAAAGGAAGAAAAGCTGCCGGAAGCGTGGATGCCCAGCAGGCCGAACAAAAACTCGCCCACAAAGCTGCCCAGCACGCCCATCAGGATGTTGCGGCCAAGGGAGGTCTCCGTGCCCATAAAGCGCCCGGCCAGATATCCGGCCAGCGCACCCACCAGCACGCCTACAAAAAGGGAAGCCAGCACGCCTACCAGCGTCAGCAGGCCGGTCAGGCAGCCCACCAGCACGCACAGCAGGGCAACAATGAGTAAAATCGTTAAAGTGATCATAGGTTATACCTCCTTGAAAATTACGGCTCTGCCTGCTGCCCGGCGGTTTCGCGGGCGGTGCGGCAGATGTCCTTCAAACAGCATTTTTCGCATTCCGGCTTGCGGGCGTTGCACACCGCGCGGCCATGCATCACAAAGCGGTGGCAAAGGTCGCTGCCTTCCTCCGGCGGGATGATCTTCCACAAGGCCATCTCCACCTTCTGCGGCTCCTTGATGCCGTCCACAAGGCCGATCTTATTGCACAGCCGGATGCAGTGGGTGTCGGTGACGATGGCGGGCTTGCCGAACACATCCCCCATGATGAGGTTTGCGCTCTTGCGCCCCACGCCGGGCAGGGCAAGCAATGCCTCAAAGGTGTCAGGCACCCGGCAGTCGTACTTGTCCCGCAGCATCCGCATACAGGCCGAGATGTCCCGCGCCTTGGAGTGCCCCAGCCCGCAGGGCTTGACGATGGCTTCAATGTCCTCCGGCTCGGCAGCAGCCAGCGCGGCTACGCTTGGGTATTTTGCAAACAGCTCCTCCACCACAATGTTCACCCGGGCATCCGTGCACTGGGCAGCCAGCCGCACGCTGACCAGCAGCTGCCACGCGTGGTCGTAATCCAGCGTGCACCCCGCATCCGGGTATTCGGCCTTGAGACGCCGGATGACCTCCAGCGCCAGCGCTTTTTTTGCGGTAAGGTCCTCCGGGGATTTTTTTCGTACCGGCATGGGACAAACCTCCTTTAAAAGGGAATACCTGAATCATACCATGTTTGACAGGATTTGTAAATGTTTACAGGATATTATCTGAGAATGATTTTCAGAAAAGCCCTTGTCCTCCTTTTCTAAATGCGTTATACTATATAAAAAGTGCTTTGCGGCAGGGAAGGAGAACCCACCATGAATGAACCACTTGCGCAGCGCCTGCGCCCCAAAACGCTGGCGGATGTGTGCGGGCAGCAGCATCTGCTGGCGCCGGGGCGGGTGTTCCGCCGCACCATCGAGAGCGGGCGCATTCCCAATATGATCTTTTACGGCCCCTCCGGCACCGGAAAGACCACGGTGGCACGCATCATTGCCGAGAACAGCGGCATGACCCTGCACAAGCTCAACGGCACCTCCTGCGGCACCGGGGATATCAAGGCGGTGCTCAAGGATATCGGCACGCTGGCAGCGGCGGGCGGCATTCTGCTGTATCTGGATGAGATCCAGTACCTGAACAAAAAGCAGCAGCAGAGCCTTTTGGAGTGCATCGAGGACGGCAGCGTCACCCTGATCGCTTCCACCACCGAGAACCCCTATTTTTACATTTATAACGCGCTGCTTTCCCGCTGCACGGTGTTTGAGTTCAAGCCCCTTGCCGCAGCGGACGTGGAGCGCGGGGTGCGCAACGCCGTGCAGCGCCTTTCCGAGGGGGAGCAGGTGCCGGTGTGCATGGACGAGGACGCCTGTGCCTATCTGGCTGAGAGCGCCGGCGGCGATCTGCGCAAGGCGCTGGGCTGTCTGGACTTTGCAGTCACGGCAGCGCCGGTGGAAAACGGAGAAAAGCGCATCACCCTGGATATGATCCGGCAGGTCACCCGCCGCACCGCCATGCGCTACGACCGGGAGGGCGACGACCACTACGACATCGTTTCTGCCTACCAGAAGTCCATGCGCGGCTCCGATCCGGACGCGGCGCTGCACTATCTGGCACGCCTATTGGAGGCGGGAGACCTGCCCTCTGCCTGCCGCCGGTTGATGGTGTGTGCCTGCGAGGATGTGGGGCTTGCCTACCCGCAGATCATCCCCATCGTCAAGGCGGCGGTGGATGCCGCCAACATGGTAGGCCTGCCGGAGGCGCGTCTGCCCCTTGCGGACGCGGTGATTCTGGTGGCCACCAGTCCCAAATCCAACAGCGCCCATGATGCCATCAATGCAGCCATTGCGGATGTGCAGGCCGGGCGCACCGGCCCTATCCCGCGCCAGCTGCAAAACAAGCACTTCGATGGCGAGGATGCGCTGGTAAAGGGGCAGAACTACAAATATGCCCACAGCTACGCAAACCACTGGGTGCAGCAGCAGTATCTGCCGGATGTGCTGAAGGATACGAAATACTACACCTTTGGCGACAACAAGACCGAACAGGCCGCCCGGGCGTACTGGGCAAAGATCAAAGGGGAAGAAAACGTCTGAACCGTGTGAAAAAAGGAGGATGGATATGCGTTATTCAAAACAGCGGGAGCTTGTCATGCAGACGGTACAGCAGCTGTGCGACCACCCGACTGCGGAGGAAATTTATGATAAAGCGGCACAGGAGTGCCCGAACCTGAGCCTTGGCACCGTGTACCGCAACCTGAACAGTCTGGTGGAAGCCGGGCGGGTGCGCCGGGTGTCCATTCCCGGCAAGGCAGACCGCTTTGACCACACCCTGCCGTGGCACAGCCATTTGTACTGCACCGTCTGCGGTGGCGTGACCGATGCAGATGTGGACGGAAAACAGGTGATGGAGCTGGTCAAAAACCAGAAGGGCAGGGTGCAGGACTGCGCCGTGGTGCTGCTTGGCGTGTGCGAAGAGTGCTGCCGCAAGCAGGATGCAGAGGCGGCAGCGGCCAAACAGGCATAAAATTTGCGTGTTTCCTCTTGCCCGCAGCGGCCAAACAGGGTATACTAAAGAGTGTCTTTTATAAAATGGCAGAAAATAGAGTTTCGCCGCATGGGGCTGCCCTGCCCGGCGGAGAAGGATGGTTTTTTTGGAATACATTAACTTTGAACATAATACCGTTGCCGCCGAGCTGGTGCGGCAGACCTACGACACCCCGCCGCTGGCCTTTGTGCACAGCTACGGCTGTCAGCAGAACGTCAACGACGGCGAGCGCATCAAGGGCGTGCTGATGGATATCGGCTACGGCCTGTGCGATAAGCCCGAGGACGCCGACCTGATCCTGTTCAACACCTGCGCCGTGCGCGAGCACGCCGAGCAGCGGGTGTTCGGCAACGTGGGCGCGCTGAAGGGGCTCAAAGAAAAAAAGCCCGGCCTCATCATCGGCCTGTGCGGCTGCATGGCTAACCAACAGCATGTTGTGGAAAAGCTGCGCAAGAGCTATCCCTATGTGGATCTGGTGTTCGGTGTGGACGGCATCGACACCCTGCCGCAGCTTATCGCCCAAAAGATGCAAAAGCATAAGCGGGTGCTGCTGGACCCCGCCCAGCGTCCGGTCATCGTGGAGAACATTCCCATCCGGCGCGAGAGCGAGTTCCGTGCATGGCTGCCCATCATGTACGGCTGCGATAACTTCTGCACCTACTGCATCGTGCCCTACGTCCGCGGCCGCGAGAAGAGCCGCAAGCCCGGCGATATCCTTGCCGAGTTCCGCAGCCTTGTGGAGGCGGGCTATAAGGAGATCACCCTGCTGGGTCAGAACGTGAACAGCTACGGCAAGGGTCTGGAAGAGCAGATCGATTTCTCCGACCTGCTCAACCTGCTGTGCACCGTGCCCGGCGATTATCATATCCGCTTTATGACCAGCCACCCCAAGGACGCCAGCCATAAGCTCATTGATACCATCGCCGCCCAGCCGAAGCTGTGCAAGCACCTGCATCTGCCGGTGCAGTGCGGCTCCGACCGGCTTTTGCAGCAGATGAACCGCCACTATACGGTGGAGCAGTATCTGGAACTCATCGACTACGCCCGCAAGACCGTGCCCGGCATCACCTTCTCCAGCGATATCATCGTGGGCTTCCCCGGCGAGACCGAGGAGGACTTTGTAAAAACACTGGAGCTGGTGCGCAAGGTGGGCTATATGCAGCTGTTTACCTTTATCTACTCCAAGCGCACCGGCACCAAGGCTGCCGAAATGCCGGACCCCACCCCCCGCAAGGAAAAGACCGACCGCATGACCCGCCTGCTGGCAACGCAGGACGAGATCGCCATGGCACTGGTCAAGGCGCAGGTAGGGCAGACTGTCCGGGTGCTGGTGGAAGGCTTTGGCCGCAACGAGGGTACCCTTTCCGGCAGGTTGGACAATAACCTGACCGTGGAGTTTGCCGCCGACCCGGCACTGTTGGGCAGCTACGCAAACGTACATCTTATCGGCGCCCGCGCCACCGTGCTGCTGGGCGAAGTGGAAGCATAAAAATGTGATTCCGGGGCAAACTGCCCCAGAAAGAATAAAAACAACAAGGAGAACCCAATCATGGATTGCATTGATCTTTTCAAGCGTGCCGCTATGGCACTTCAGACCGACCCCCGCTACGTCATTCTGGATCAGGCCCGCAAGGCAAACGATAAGGATGAGGAGCTGCAGAACCTGATCGGCGAGTTCAATCTGGCCCGCATGGACCTGAACAACGAGATCGGCAAGAACGAGCGCGACGATGCCCGCATCGCTGAACTGAACGAGAAGGTGAACAGTCTTTACGGTCAGATCATGGGCAACGAGGGCATGGTGGCATACAACGAGGCCAAGCGCGAGTGCGAGAACCTGGTCAACTATATCGACGCCATCATCAACACCGCCATGAACGGCGGCGACCCCATGACCGTGCAGGAGCCTTCTGCCTCCTGCACCGGCAGCTGCTCCACCTGCGGCGGCTGCCACTGAGCAGAGTTTTCATCGGAACGCGGCTGTGCAACACAGACCGCGTTTTGTTTGCACCGGCGGTTACAGCCCACAAACCGGCTGACGGAACCATACAAGGGAAAGAGGAAAAACCATGGCAGAGCTTTCGCCCATGATGCAGCAGTATCTTGAGATCAAAAATCAACACAAGGACGAAATTCTTTTTTACCGCATCGGCGATTTTTACGAGATGTTCTTCGACGATGCCGTCACGGCCTCCCGGGAGCTGGATCTTACCCTTACCGGCAAGCAGTGCGGCCTTGCGGAGCGCGCTCCCATGTGCGGCGTGCCCTTCCACAGCTACGAGGGCTATGTGGCGCGCCTGATCGCCAAAGGCTATAAGGTCGCCATCTGCGAACAGGTGGAGGACCCTGCCAAGGCGAAGGGGCTTGTCAAGCGGGATATCATCCGGGTGGTCACTCCCGGTACGGTCATTGAAAGCAGTATGCTGCAGGACGACCGCAACAACTACATTGCCAGCCTCTACCTCAAGGGCAAAAAGGCAGGCCTTTGCTTTGCGGACGTTTCCACCGGTACGGCGCATATCACCGAGCTGACGGCGGATAAGATCGCCCCGGCGGTCATTACGGAGCTGTGCCGCTACCACCCCAGCGAGGTGTTGCTGAACCCCGGTCTGCTGGACTGCCGCGAGGTGACCGCCTACATCAAAAAGAATATGAACTGCTCGGTGGAGCTGGTCGAGGACGAACGCTATGCGCCGGGGCTGGTGGCTTCTGTGCTGGAAGAGCAGTTTGGCCGGGACTGGCCGCAGACTACCGGCATAGCCGCCGAGGGCTTGGTGCGTTTTGCCATGGCCGCCCTGCTGGAATATCTGCACGATACCCAGATCAAGGGCGTGGAGCGGTTAAAGACCGTCATTACTTACAACGAAGCCCAGTTTATGCGGCTTTCGCCGATCACCCGGGCAAACCTTGAGCTGACCGAGACCCTGCGCGGGCGCGAAAAGCGCGGCACCCTGCTGTGGGTGCTGGATAAGACCAGCACCGCCATGGGCAAGCGGATGCTGCGCAGCTGGATCGAGCAGCCGCTCATTTCCAGCCCGCTCATCAACCACCGTCTGAACGCCGTGGAGGTGCTGGTGCGCCAGACCATGGTGCGCGGCGATCTGATTGAGGAATTGCACTACATCGCAGATCTGGAGCGCCTGATGACCCGCACGGTGTACGGCTCTGCCACCCCCAAGGAGATCTACACCCTTGCCCAGACCTGCGACCGTCTGCCCGGCCTGCGCAAGCAGGCAGAGGGCTGCAACTGCCCGGAACTTTCTGAACTTGCGGCAAGTATCGACCCGCTGGAGGATATCAAGGCGCGCATTTATGCCGCAGTAGACCCGGAGGCACCCTCCACCCTCAAGGATGGCGGCGTTATTGCCAAGGGCTACCACGCCGAGGTGGACGAGCTGCGCTCTATCAGGGATAACACCAAGGGGGTGCTGGCACAGCTGGAAGCCCGTCTGCGGCAGGAGACCGGCATCCCTAAGCTGAAAATTGGGTATAACCATGTGTTCGGCTACTTCATCGAGGTGAGCAACTCCTACAAAAACCTTGTGCCGGAGACCTATATCCGCAAGCAGACCCTCACCTCCGGCGAGCGGTACATCACGCAGGAGCTGAAGGAGCTGGAAAGCAAAATTCTTGGCGCGCACGAGCGGCTCATCTCGCTGGAACGCCGCCTGTTTGACGAACTGCTGGAAAGCATCGGTGCCCAGTTGGACCGCATCCAGCGCACCGCCAACGCCATCGCCCAGCTGGATGTGCTGGCTGCGCTGGCGCAGGTCGCTGCGGAAAACAACTACTGCCGCCCCGTGGTGGATGACAGCGATGTGCTGACCATCACCGAGGGACGTCACCCGGTGGTGGAGCAGGTGCTCAAGGGCAGTATGTTCGTGCCCAACGATACCACCCTCAACTGCACCACCGACCGCTGCCTCATCATCACCGGCCCCAATATGGCGGGTAAATCCACCTATATGCGTCAGAATGCCCTCATTGCGCTGATGGCGCAGATCGGCTCCTTTGTGCCGGCTGCCAGCTGCCATGTGGGTGTGGTGGACGCCATTTTTACCCGCATCGGTGCCTCGGACGACCTTGCCGCCGGTCAGTCTACCTTTATGGTGGAGATGACCGAGGTGGCCGAAATTTTGAAAAACGCCACCGCCAAAAGCCTTGTGGTGCTGGACGAGATCGGGCGCGGCACCTCCACCTTTGACGGCATGAGCATCGCCCGCGCCGTGGTGGAGCATATCGCAGACCCCGCCAAGGGGCTGGGCTGCAAGACCCTGTTCGCCACCCACTACCACGAGCTGACCGAGCTGGAAGGCACCGTGGAGGGCGTAAAAAACTACAACATCGCGGTCAAAAAGCGCGGCGAGGACATCACCTTCCTGCGGCGCATCGTGCGCGGCCCCGCCGACGACAGCTACGGCATCGAGGTGGCAAAGCTGGCCGGTCTGCCCGGCAGCGTGACCCGCCGCGCCCACGAGGTGCTGCGTACGCTGGAGGCCTCTGCCCCCAAAAACAAGGTGGAGCAGATGGATTTTGACGCTTTGCAGGAGTACAATTCCCCGGCAGTGCCCAGCGAAATGATGGAAAAGCTGGAGGCCGTGGATGTGGAAACACTTACTCCCATTGAAGCGCTGAACTTCTTGTACGAGCTGAAAAAGACCCTCAAGGGCAGCCTGAACGGCTGACCGTAAAAATCAACCACAGGGGAGGGAAAAGACCATGGCAGTCATCCATGTTCTGGATAAGCATACCGCGGAGCTGATCGCCGCCGGTGAGGTGGTGGAGCGCCCGGCATCGGTGGTCAAGGAGCTTTTGGAAAACTCCATCGACGCCGGTGCAACGCAGGTCACCGTCAGTATCGAGTCCGGCGGCGTAAAGCTGATCGAGATCAGCGATAACGGCACCGGCATTGATGCCGAGTATATTCCGACGGCCTTCATCCGCCACGCCACCAGCAAAATTGAAAAACCGGACGACCTGAACAGCATCCATACGCTTGGCTTCCGGGGCGAGGCACTGGCTTCCATTGCCAGCGTTGCGCGGGTAGAGCTGCTCACCCGCACCGAGGTGGACGAGTTTGCCACCTGCTACCGCATCGCCGGCGGCGAGGAGCAGGGCAGGGAGCCTGCCGCCCGCGCCGTGGGCACCACCATCCGGGTGCAGGACTTGTTCTACAACACCCCCGCCCGCATGAAGTTCCTCAAAAAGGACTCCAGCGAAGGTACCTTTGTGGCAGATAACGTAGGGCATGTAGCGCTCAGCCACCCGGAGGTCAGCGTCAAATTCATCCGGGAAGGCAAGCTGCAATATGTCACCCCCGGCGATGGTCAGCTGCGCAGCGCCGCCTATGCGGTACTGGGGCGGGAGTTCAGCCGTGACCTCATCGAGGTGCAGTCGGAGGAAGGGCTGTACCGGGTCACCGGCCTGATCACCCCGCCCAAGAGCTGCCGTGCCAGCCGCAGTATGCAGCATTTTTACATCAACGGCCGCTATGTGCGCAACCGCACCATCATGGCGGGCATGGAAATGGCCTTCAAGGGGACGACCATGCAGGGCAAGTTCCCGGGCGGCATCCTGCTGCTGGAGATGCCCACCGATCTTGTGGACGTCAATGTCCACCCTGCAAAGATCGAAGCCCGCTTTGCCCGGGAAAATGACGTATTCGATGTTGTTTACCACGCGGTCAAGCTGGCGCTGGCACAGCCCGGCACCGGGGAACGCCGCTTCACCTTTGAAGCAGACGAAAAAGAACAAACTGAAAAAGAAAACGATATACAAAACGAAAATACTGTAAAGAATAATCGCTTTACAGGGCTTTCTGCCGTGATTCCGGGGCAGGCAGACCCCGGCACGCTGCCCGCGCAGCGCTGGGAAGCACAGCCGCCGCAGCGCCCCGCTGCCGCACCGGTGAAAACCCCGTCTTTTGCGGCGGACACTCCGCCGGTACAGCCCGCACAGCCTGCCCGCGCAGCTGCCAGTGTGCCCTCGTGGCGGCAGTCTGCCCCCGCAGAGGACATTCTGGACCCGGTGGTTACCCTCCACAGCCCGGAAAAACCGGATGCAACCGAAGTCCAGCCCGCGCCGCAGCCCTTCCGGGCAGCAGCCGGTGAGGCACAGCTGGACGTGCACCCGGAAACGGACACCGCAGCCGACCCAATGCTAGACCACATGGCGGCATGGAACACCATGCCTGCCGCCCCGGAGATCGAAGCTGCCACGGTGCCCTACCAGCCGGAAGAACCCGAGCAGCCGGAGCAGCTGGGCTTTGATGTGCCGCAGGGGGAAGAACCGCTGCGGTATGTGGGCGAAGTTTTCCGCACCTATATTCTTGCCGAGCGGGGAGACGAACTGTGCTTGATCGATAAGCACGCCGCCCACGAACGTCAGCTGTACGAAAAGCTTGCCGCGAATTACGGCAACGTGCCCAGCCAGCTGCTGCTGCAGCCCGCCGCCATCGACCTTTCCGCAGAGGAGAAGCAGGCGCTGCTGGAAAATCAGCCCCTGCTGGAAAACGCCGGGCTGGATGTAGCCGACTTTGGCGGCAGCACCGTACTGCTGCGCGCTGTGCCTGCGGATGTAGAGCCGCAGAACGCTGAGGACTTGCTGGTGGAAATCGCCGACCGCCTGCTCAAGGGCAGCCGGGACGCGCTGAACGAGCACACCGAGTGGGTGCTGCACTCCATCTCCTGCCGCGCCGCCATCAAGGCGGGGGACAAGTCCTCTCCGCAGGAGCTTATGGCGCTGGCTGAGAAGATCCTCTCCGGCGAGGTGCCGCCCTTCTGCCCCCATGGCCGTCCCTGCGTGCTCAAGCTTACCCGAAAGGAGTTGGAAAAGCAGTTTGGACGCATCGTGTAATGCAAAACCCGCCGTGGTGGCTGTGGTAGGCCCCACCGCCACCGGCAAGACCGCGCTGGGCGTTGCGCTGGCGCAGCAGTTCTCCGGCGAGGTCATCAGCGCCGACTCCATGCAGATCTATAAAGGTCTGGATGTAGGCACCGCCAAGGTCACCCCGCAGGAGACCTGCGGCATCCCGCACCACGGCGTGGACATCCTCACCCCGGAAAAAACCTTCAGCGTGGCGGATTTTACCGCGCTGGCAGGGGAGTATATTCAGGATATCACCGCCCGGGGACATCTGCCGCTGCTGGTAGGTGGTACTGGGCTGTATGTACAAAGCCTTTTATACGGGGTGCGCTTCACCGCCGAAAAAGCCCCGGACGGTCTGCGCGAGCAGCTGACCGCCGAACTGGAAGCCATCGGTCCGGAGACCATGTATGCAAAACTGCAAGCCGTAGACCCGGAAGCCGCCGCTGCCATTCACCCCAATAATAAGGTGCGTGTGCTGCGGGCGCTGGAGCACTACCACGCCACCGGTAAGCGCCTCAGTGAACAAAAGGCTGATTCACTGCCGCCGGAGCGCCCCTACCGCAGCCTTGTGCTGGGGCTGGATTTCCCGGAGCGTGCAGCGCTGTACCGCCGCATCGACTTGCGGGTGGACAAAATGCTGGAAGCCGGGCTTTTAGCCGAGGCGGAATACGTCTGGCATAACCGCGAAGCCTTCCGCACCGCCGCACAGGCCATCGGCTATAAAGAATTTTTCCCATATTTCGAGCAGACCGCCGCGCTGGATGCCTGCACCGAAAAGCTCAAGCAGGCCTCCCGCAATTATGCCAAGCGTCAGCTGACATGGTTCCGCCACATGGACGGGGTCACATGGCTGGACGCCGGAGCTGCGGACGTGCGGCAGACTGCCCTGCGTCTGACCCAAGACTTTTTATCGAAAGGATGATCCTTATGCCGGAAACCTCTCAGGAACCGCGCCGGAAGCTGTCTGCGCTTACCACGCTGGCGGTCGTGCTGGCCACCTTTTTACTGGCGGCGGCAGCGTATGTCTGCTGGCAGGCGGCGCACATCCTTTTCCCCCAGAACGTCTACGAAACGGCGCTGCCCATCACCATCTCCGATACCATTGAAGCGGACGGTGTGCTGCTGTTTGACGAGACCTGCATTTCCGGCAGTGGCAATCTGGGCTACCTTGTTTCGGACGGCGAACGGGTGTCAGCGGGCACTGCCGTTGCAGAGCTGTATACCGATGCCAATCAGGCGGTGCTGCGCCAGCAGCTGACCCAGCTCACCAGCCAGATCGACCTGCTGCAGCGCTCCCAGAACACCGCAGCCACTCAGTTGGACGGCCTGCTCAAGGAGCGCTCCGGTGCACTGTACGACCTGCTGGATGCTCTGGATACCGCCCAGTACAGCGATGTGGACAGCAGCGCCGATGCCTATCTGCTGGCGCAGAACAAGCTGTGGATCACCACCGGCGATACCGCCGGCTTTGCAGATCAGATCGCGCTGCTTGCCCAGCAGGCACAGACCGTGCAGGCACAGCTGGGCAACCCCACCCAGATCCTCGCACCCACCACCGGCTACTTTGTCCGGGCTGCCAGCAGCGGACGGCTGAACGCCGGTGCTGCGGACATTCTGGCGCAGAGCCCGGAGCAGCTCAAAGCCTATCTGGACTCTGCCCCCGAGATGCCGCTGGATGGCTGCGTGGGCAAGCTAGTGTCCGGGTTCAGCTGGCAGTACGCCGGGGTGTGCTCGGCAAAGCAGGCCGAAAAGCTGCTGGGCTCGGACGGAAAGCCCCTGCGCACGGCAGTGGAGATCAGCTTTCCCGGCCAGAGCGATGCCGCTCTGCGCGCCACTGTTTCCGAGGTGACCATTGATGCAGAACAGGATGTTGCCCGCTTTGTACTGCGCTGCAACTCCATCAACGGCGACGTGCTGTGCCTCAACCATGCCCGCGCCCGCATCAGCACCGGCGAGAGTACCGGTCTGCGGGTGCCTGCCGCAGCGGTGCACTACCTGAAGGAGGACGGCACCGAGGCCGAGACGCAGGGCGAAAACTATATCCCGGGCGTGTATGTCAAGTATGGCAACATCGCCCGCTTCTGCAAGATCGACCCCGTGGATGCCGACCATCCGCTGGTCACAGAAGGGGATTACATCCTTGTTTTGCCCAAGGGAACGGACGGTTCTGTCAGTCAGGTAAGGCTTTATGACGAAATAATCGTCTCGGGACAAAATTTATATGACGGAAAACTTTTGTAGTTATTGACATCTGCTGCAAAAAATCAGATAATAGTAAAAGCTATTTGCATTCTTTTTGCAAAGAACGCCAGGCAGCCGGGCGCTGCCCGAATGAAAGGAGCAGATAATTATGTCTTTGCTGGATAGCATTAAGAAGGGCCTGATGGGCGAAGGGGACGAGTACGAGGATCAGTACATCGATGACGGCCCCCAGATGGTGAACAACAATAGCGGCGTTGGCATCGGGATGGACGAAGAGACCGAAGAGCCTGCCGAGGGCACCAGCAAGAAGAACAAGGTGGTCAACATTCATGCCACCACTCAGCTCAAGGTGGTTCTGGTCAAGCCCGAGCGGTTCGAGGATGCCAGCACCATTGCCGATCATCTGAACAATAAGCGTACCGTGGTGCTGAATCTGGAGTCCACCAACAAGGAGGTATCCCGCCGTCTGGTGGACTTCCTGTCCGGTGTGGCCTACGCCAACAACGGTCAGATCAAGCGCGTAGCCAACAGCACCTTTATCATTACCCCGTACAACGTGGATATCATGGGCGACCTGCTGGACGAGTTGGAGAACAATGGCGCATTCTATTGATCCGGCAGCCGGTGCGGTGCGGGGCTTTGTGCCCGCCCGCAACGATGAGGAACGCTACCTCATGCGGCATATCGAGGATCTTGCCGATGCGGCTTTTTCCCGCGGCATAGCCCGGTACTCTGCATTTCTCAGCGACCGGGAGCAGGATCTTGCCCGGGCGGCACTGGGGCGTGCCGGTGTGCGGGACGGCTGGCGTTTTGACGGCGGCTGGCCCGAGGCCGAGCGCCGGGTGCTCTGTCTGGAACCGGAGTACAGCTACGGCGGGTGTCCGGTGCACTGTGTACAGCTGCAATGCCGGGCGCTGCCCGGTGCGGTGCTCCCCGCGCACAAGGACTATCTGGGCAGCCTGATGGGGCTTGCCCTCAAGCGCGAGGCGCTGGGCGATATCCTTCTGCCCGCCGATGCGCCGGGCACAGCCTATGTGTTCGCGCTGGAACCGGCGGCAAAGCTCATCTGCCGGGAGCTGTGTCAGGCGGGACGCACAGAGGTGTCCACCCGTCTGCTGGAACCGGACGAGATCCCGGCTTTTCCGGCACCGGAGCGGCAGCTGCTCACCGCAACCGTGTCCTCCCTGCGGCTGGATGCGGTACTCTCTGCCATGCTGCACGTCAGCCGCGGCACCGCTGCGGAGCTGATCGAGGCGGGCAGGGTAGAGATCAACCATCTGCCGGTAGAAAAACCTCATGCCCTCGTATACGAACAGGATGTGTTCACCGTGCGCGGCAAGGGCCGCTTCCGGCTGACCGCATTGCCCGGGAAAAGTAAAAAAGATCGTTCGATCATTGAGTTCTTTCAATATTAAAAGCTATGGGAGGAAATGACTATGCTGACTCCGCAGGATGTCCGCTCTGTACAATTTGAAAAAAACCTCCGCGGCTACCGTACAGAGGACGTGGATCGTTTTCTGGACAAGGTCGAGGAGCAGCTGCAGCAGAACGATGCGCAGGCAGAGCAGCTGCGCAAGCAGATCGCAGATCTGACCGCAGAGAACCAGAAGCTCAAGGGCGAGCTGCAAAGCTTTGAGGCCGACGGCGATATGCTCAAGAGCGCACTGATCAACGCCCAGCGCATGGGCGAAAACGTGATCCGTGAAGCAAACCAGAAGGCTGAGGAGATCATTCACCGCGCAAATCTGCGGGGCGACGATATCATCCGCGATGCCAATGAGCTGCTGCAGAAGGCAAGCGACCGCGCAGACGAGATCGAGAACGAGGCCAACGAAAAGCGTCTGGCTGAGGAGCGGGAGTATGACCGCGTCCGTCTGGAGGTCACTCGCTTCAAGTCGGATGTGCTCAATCTGTACCGCAGCCATGTGGAGTCTTTGAGCCGTCTGCCGGAGTTCCAGAAGGACGCTAAGGACGCCGAAAAGGACGCCCCCGCACAGGATGCAGAGCCTGTGCAGGAAGCTGCCGCAGAGCAGCCCGCCGCACAGCCCGAGGCAGCCCCCGCAGCCGATGCCGCAGCAGCTCCGGCCGAGCAGCCTGCCGCTAAGGCCACCGAAACCACCGAACCTGCCGCCCCTGCCGATGACGACAAGGCGGCTGACAGCAGCGAGGATTTCTGGGCAAAGGACGAAAGCCAGCTCAAACTGGACCCGCCTCCTGCTGATATGAAGCCGGACGAGCCGGACTATGATGCTTTTCAGGGCGTCAAGTTCAGCGAGTAAGGCACCCAACGCAAAAATAGAGGAGAGTGTAAACCATTGGCTAAGAACAAATCGCAGTACGACAGTACGCTGAATCTGCCCAAGACCCTGTTTGAGATGCGCGCCGGTCTGCCCAAAAAGGAACCGGTCATGCTCAAGGATTGGGACGACAACGACCTGTACAACCAGCTCATGAAGCACAACGAGGGCAAGCCCCAGTTCATTCTGCATGACGGCCCTCCGTATGCAAACGGCAACATCCACATGGGCACCGCCCTGAACAAGATCATCAAGGATATCATCATCCGCGAAAAGAACATGGAGGGCTATCAGGCTCCCTATGTGCCCGGTTTTGATACCCACGGCCTGCCCATTGAGCTGAAGGCTCTGTCCTCGGTCGGCGATAAGAAGAAGGACATCTCCAAGCTGGAGCTGCGCCAGATCTGTGAAAAATTCGCCACCGAGCATATCGGCATCATGAGCGACCAGTTCAAGCGTCTGGGCGTCATCGGTGACTTCGAGCACCCCTACCTGACCCTGAAGCCGGAGTTTGAGGCGCGTCAGATCGAGATCTTCGGCGAGATGGCCAAGAAGGGCTACATCTACAAGGGTCTGAAGCCCGTGTACTGGTGCCCGGACTGCCGCACTGCGCTGGCAGAAGCCGAGATCGAGTACGGCGAGGACGACTGCGATTCCATCTTTGTGCGCTTCCACGTCTCGCAGGATCCCAACGGTGTGCTGGCAAAGTACGGCATCCCCATGGATAAGACCTACTTCGTCATCTGGACCACCACCACTTGGACCCTGCCCGCCAACGAGGCTATCTGCCTGAACGGTCAGTTCGAATATTCTTTCGTCAAGATCGGCGAGGAGTACCACATCATGGCCACCGATCTGGTCAAGAGCGTCATGGACGCCTGCCACATCGAGAACTACGAGATCGTGGGCGAGCCTGTTTCCGGCGCTGAGTTCGAGCTGATGCGCTACAACCACGTCTACCTGCCCAAGGAGGGCTGGGTCATTCTGGGCGACCACGTCACGCTGGAAAGCGGTTCCGGCTGCGTGCATACCGCAGGCGGCCACGGCGTGGACGACTTCAACGTCTGCCAGAAGTATCCGCAGGTGCCTATTACGGTGCCCGTAGACGACGGCGGTTATCTGACCGAGTTGGCCGGTAAGTACGCTGGTCAGCGCGTGTGGGCAGCCAACAAGACCATTCTGGCCGACCTGACTGCCTCCGGCGCTGTGATGGGTCAGGTGCACATCAAGCACCAGTACCCCCACTGCTGGCGCTGCCACAACCCCATCATCTTCCGTGCTACCGAGCAGTGGTTCTGCTCCATTGCCAAGTTCCGCGAGGACGTGTACAAGGCCATTGATACCGTCACCTGGATGCCGGATTGGGGCCACGACCGCATGACCGGCATGGTGCGCGACCGCAATGACTGGTGCATCAGCCGTCAGCGTACTTGGGGCGTGCCCATCCCCGCCTTCTACTGCAAGAAGTGCGGTGCCTACCACATCACCGATGCTACCATCAAGGCTGTCAGCGCTCTGTTCCGCAAGGAAGGCTCTGACGCATGGTATAAGTACGATGCCGAGCAGATCATCCCCGCAGGCGAAGTGTGCGAAAAGTGCGGCGCTTCCGAGTGGGAGAAGGACACCGACATCATGGACGTCTGGTTCGACTCCGGTTCTACCCACGCTGCCGTGCTGGACGAGCGCCCCGAGCTGCATTTCCCCGCCGATATGTATATGGAAGGCGGCGACCAGTTCCGCGGCTGGTTCCAGTCCAGCCTGCTGACCAGCGTTGCAAGCAAGGGCTGCGCACCCTATAAGTCCGTTCTGTGCCACGGCTGGGTCGTGGACGAGCAGGGCAAGCAGATGCACAAGAGCGCCGGCAACGGCGTGGAGCCCAGCGAGATCATCAAGGACTACGGCGCTGATATCATCCGCCTGTGGGTGGCTTCTTCCGACTACACCGTGGATGTGCGTGCCGGCAAGAACATCTTCAAGCAGCTGAGCGAGGCTTACCGCAAGATCCGCAACACCGCCCGCTTCATTCTGGGCAATCTGGACGGCTTTGACCCCAACACCGATTGTGTGGCAGACGACCAGCTGCAGGATATCGACCGCTGGGCACTGGCTGCGCTGGATGACCTGATCGTCAACACCAACGCAGGCTACGCTGTGTACGACTTCAACAAGGTCTACCACGCCGTGTATAACTTCTGCGTGGTGGCCATGTCCAACTTCTATCTGGACGTCACCAAGGATCGCCTGTACTGCACCAACGGCGCAGCCCGCAAGGCCGCCCAGACCACTATGTACAAGATCCTTGTCGCTCTGGATAAGATCATTGCCCCCATCCTGTGCTTCACCAGTCAGGAGATCTGGGACTTCATGCCCAAGAGCGAGGGCATGAACAAGTATGTGGTGTTCGAGCAGATGCCCAAGGCTGGCCAGTACGCCGCCGACGATGCCTTTAAGGCAAAGTGGGCACAGCTGATCGCTGTGCGCGACGAGGTCAAGAAGGTGCTGGAGCAGGCCCGTGCTGAAAAGCTGATCGGTGCTTCTCTGGAAGCTTCCGTCACCCTGTACTGCAATGATGCCGTCTATGACCTGCTCAACAGCATCCCCATGGACGAGCTGGCCGACCTGATGATCGTCTCCCATGTGGAGCTGGTCAAGGGCGAGGGCGGCGCTGCCAGCGCTGTCGAGGGCTTGGGCGTTGCAGCTGCACACGCCACCGGCGACAAGTGCGAGCGCTGCTGGAAGTACTCTGCTTCCATCGGCAGCCACCCCGCACACCCCACCCTGTGCGCACGCTGCGCCAGCGTTGTGGAAGCATAAGCGTCCCGCATAAATACAAATCTGTTTTGTAAAAGGGCGGCGCTCCCTTGACCGGGGAGCGCCGTTTTTTATAACAGAAACGAGGTAGCTAATGGCATTTGTACTCTTTAATCTGGCAGCTGTGGCCGCGCTGATCGGCATTGACCAGCTGATCAAGCTGTGGGCAGTGCAGGCCTTGCAGCCGGTAGGCGCTATGCCGCTCATCCCCCATGTGGTGGAGCTGCGGTTCGTGCTCAATCAGGGCATGGCCTTCAGCCTGCTCAGCGGCAAGCAGCTGTTCCTGATCATCGCCACCAGCGCAGCACTGCTGCTGGTCGCCTATGGTCTGTTTTTCCGCAGCCGCGGCAAACGTTTGCAGCAGGCCGCGCTGGTGCTGGTGCTGGGGGGCGGCATCGGCAACCTGATCGACCGTGTGCTCAACGGTGAGGTGGTGGACTACATCAACCTGCTGTTCATGCGGTTTGCCGTGTTCAATTTTGCGGATATCTGCGTTTGCGTGGGCGTGGCGCTGTGGGTGCTGGTGATCTTTCTGGACGAACTCCACGCCGATGATGCCGCCAAGGAGCAGTAAACCATGGAACAGCGTGAATTTATCGTAGAGCAGGAGACTGCCGGGCAGCGCATCGACCGCTTTCTCAGCGGCGAGGACACCGGCCTGTCCCGTTCGGCGCTGCAGGCGCTGGTGGCCGAGGGGCATGTGCAGTGCAACGGCAAAGCTGTGGCCAAAAGCTTGAAGCTCAAGGCAGGGGACACCGTGCTGTTGGAGATCCCGGACGCGAAGCCTACCGAGGCTGTGCCGCAGGATATCCCGCTGGACATCGTCTACGAGGATGCCCATCTGCTGGTGGTCAATAAGCCCAAGGGCATGGTGGTGCACCCCGCACCCGGCAACCCGGACGGCACGCTGGTCAACGCCCTGCTGTGGCACTGCAAGGGCAGCCTTTCCGGCATTGGCGGCGAGATCCGCCCCGGCATCGTCCACCGCATCGATAAGGACACCAGCGGCCTGCTGGTGGTAGCCAAGGACGACGCCACCCACATCGGCCTTTCTCAGCAGATGGCGGTGCACAGCGTAGAGCGCGCCTACCAGACGGTGGTCTACGGCGGCTTTGCACAGGACGAGGGCTTTGTGGAAGCAAACCTCGGCCGCAGCAAGACCGACCGCAAAAAAATGGCAGTCTACCCGGCCACCGAGCCCCACACCAAGTACGCCTATACCGGCTACAAGGTGCTGGAGCGGCTGGGCGAGTTCACCCTGCTGGAATGTCGCCTGAAGACCGGCCGCACCCATCAGATCCGCGTACACATGGCCTCCATCCACCATCCGGTGGCAGGGGACCCGGTGTACGGTCCTCACAACTGCATCACCAGCCTGCACGGTCAGTGCTTGCACGCCAAAACGCTGGGCTTTATCCACCCCATCACCGGGGAACAGCTGCGGTTCGACTCCGAACTGCCGGACTACTTTACCCATTTTCTCGCAACACTCAGGAGGAAAAACACATGAACGATTCTCTGGCATCCACTCTGGTGCTCTGTGATCTGGATAACCTGCTGCTGGGCGAGGATGGCAATCTGACCCAAGTGGTGCGGGATGTTTTACAGCTGTTCAGCAGCCGCGGCGGCAGACTGACTGTTTTTTCGCAGCGCTCACCGCGTGCGGTGCGCTCCATTCTGGGCAGCGTGCGTCTGGCAGCGCCTGCGCTGGTGTGCGGCGGCACCATGGCCTACCACTATGCCGACGGCAACCGGGTGCCCCTGTGCAGCTTTGCCCAGCAGCAGGAGCTTTTTGCTTGCCTGCCGGATACCCCCGGCGTGGGCGTTGCCGTGCAGATGCAGGACGGCACCACCCGGGTGCTGCGCATGAGCAATGCACTGGAGCGCCATCTGCGGCAGGAGTGGACCCCCTATCTGCTGGCAAACGCCGCCGATATCCACCCCGAGCAGGTGCTGCGGGTGCTGCTGTATCAGGACAGCAAGTCTGTACCCCTGATCTCGCTGGCAGAAAAGGCCATCGGGGATCGTGTTGCTCTGTTGGGCGAGCGTATCGCCCCGGACACCCTTGTCCTCACCCCGAAGCGCATCTCCGGCCGGGAAATGCTGGACACCGTCTGCGCTATGGCGCAGGTGGGCGCAGAGCAGGTCCTTGCGCTGGCGGGCGGTCAGCCCATGCTGGAGCTGGTGCAGGCTGTGGAGCACAGCGCAGTGGCCGCCGATGCCCCGGCAGAACTGCGCCTTGCCGCCGAGCAGATCACCCTGACGGATGCCGCCGGTGGTGCAGCCGTGGAGGTTTTGTACCGCATGGTGCGTGCTGCTGAAAAATCTGTGTAAAACTTATGCAAAGTCCTCTGTGATTTTTCCGCAGAGGGCTTTCTTTTTAGCAAAAAATCAGGTAGAATGGGAGAAGGAACTATGCCGAACCAAAAGCACCGCGAAAGGCTGTTTCTGCTGCTGTGCCTTGCCGCCGCAGGGGTCTGCGCAGGGCTGGCGTTCCGGTTCGCAGTGCCGCTGCGGTCGCAACCGCCGCAGACGCTGCCAGACACAAAGGAACTTGCAGCGTATACGCAGGTGGAGCTGAACACAGCCGATGCAGACGCTTTGTGCACCCTGCCCGGTGTCGGCCCCCGCAATGCACAGGCTATTCTGGACTACCGGGCGCAGCACGGCCCGTTTGCACAGGTGGAGGATGCCGCGCAGGTGCCGGGCATTACCCAGGCAATGGTGGATTCATGGGCAGGGCAGGCGTATGTCCGCTAGGGTGTAGCCCGCTCGCTGCCTTGGTCAAAGAGGAAATATGGAGATTTATTGTTATGAGTGACGAATCGATCTTTATCAACCGCGAACTGAGCTGGCTGGATTTTAACCGCCGCGTTCTGGCGCTGGGCAAGGACAAGAACGTCCCGCTGGGCGAGCGGATCAAGTTTCTGGCAATTTACGGCTCCAATCTGGACGAGTTTTTCATGGTGCGCGTGGGCTCCTTGCAGGAGCGCGCAAACCTTGAGCAGAGCAAGACCAAAAAGGAAAAGCGGGAAAACAAGACCAACATGACCGCCGCCGAGCAGCTGGCCGCCATTATGCCCAAAACGGCGCAGCTACAAGAGGAATGCGATAAATTCTACGCAAAGGCGCTGGAAAATCTGGCGGAGAATGGCTACCATAAGGTAGATTTCGACCACCTGACCAAGGAGGAAGAGCATCTCTGGAAAAAATACTTCCAGTCCGAGCTGTTCCCCATCCTCAGCCCGCAGATCGTGGATAACCGCCACCCGTTCCCGTTTTTGCGCAACAAGGAGATCTATCTTGGCGTGTTGCTGAAAGAAAAGCACACGCAGGAGCAGAGCCTTGGCATCGTGCCCATCTCCAGCCAGATGGAGCGGATGCACTTTATCAAAAAGGACGGCGCTGTGCAGTTTGCCCTCACCGAGGAACTGGTGCTGCACTATGCGTCCAGCATCTTCGGCAAGGATTCCATGCAGGAAAAATGCCTGTTCCGGGTCACCCGCAACGCGGATATCGACGTAAAAGAGGGCATGATGGATCACGATATCGACTATCGTGAGATCATGACCGAACTGCTCCGGCGCCGCCGTAAGCTGGCCGCTGTCCGTTTGCAGATCACCCCTGCCCCCGCACCGGAGGTGGAGCGGCTGCTGTGCAGCCGTCTGGAACTGACCCGCAAGCGGGTGTTTCTGCAAAAGAGCCCGCTGGACCTCAGCTTTTTCTTCAAGCTTTCCGGCCGCATGGAGGCCGAGGGTCACCCGGCGCTGTTCTACACCCCCGCACGCCCCATGCTGCCGCCGCAGGACTACGACCTTGCTGCCGAGGTGCAGAAGCATGACGTGCTGCTCAGCTATCCGTACCAGTCCATCCGTCCCTTTATCACCATGCTCAAAAAGGCCGCACAGGATCCGGACGTCATCTCCATCAAGATGACCCTCTACCGCATGGCGCGGGAGTCCCAGATCGTGCAGGCGCTGATGGAAGCCGCCGAAAACGGCAAGGAAGTGGTAGCGCTGGTGGAGCTGCGCGCCCGCTTTGACGAGCAGAACAACATCGACTGGTCCAAGCAGCTGGAAAGTGCCGGCTGCACCGTCATCTACGGCTTCGAGGACTACAAGGTGCACTCCAAGCTGACCCTCATCACCCGCAAGGGCGCAGAGGGCTACTCCTACATCACCCAGATCGGTACCGGCAACTACAACGAAAAAACCAGCGAACTGTATACCGATTATTCCTTCATCACCGCAGACGAGCGCATCGGCGAGGAAGCCTCCAAGGTGTTCCGCAATCTGGCCGTGCAGCAGCTTACCGAGGAAAGTGACAAGATGCTGGTAGCCCCGCTGCGCTTCAAGAGCGTGCTGCTGGACGAGATGGATCACGTCATCGCGGCCGCCCGCATGGGGCGCCCGGCTTCCATGATCCTGAAAAACAACTCCATCAGTGACCGGGATATTATCCTGAAATTGCAGGAAGCCAGCTGCGCCGGGGTGCGCATTGATATGATCGTGCGCGGCATCTGCTGCGTGCGCGCAGAGGTGCCCGGCAAGACCGAGAACCTGCACATCCGCAGTCTGGTGGGGCGGTATCTGGAGCATGGCCGCATTTACAGCTTCTACGATGGCACCCACACCCACATCTATATTGCCTCCGGCGACTTCCTCACCCGCAATACCGAGTGCCGCGTGGAGGTCGGTGTGCGGGTGGAGGACCCTGTTTTGGTGCAAAAGCTCACTGATATCCTGCAGCTGCAGCTGCGAGATAACGTCAACGCCCGGGTCATGGATGCCAGCGGCAGCTACCAGAAGGTGAAGCCCGCCGAGGGGGAGCCACTGGTCAACGGCCAGATGGGCATGTACGAGCTGCTGCGCAACGACTGGCAGCGCCCCGAGCCGTGGAAGTGCACCACCCCCGCCCCGGAAACAGAAAAACCGGCGGAGGTCTGTCAGGAGGTGACCGTGGAGCAGCTCAAACAGGAGCTGCCCCATGTGTTCCAGCCTGCACCGGAAAAGGCAACGGAAACCGCCCCGGCGGTGCAGCAGCCCGACCACTACGAGGCGCTGGAGCAGATGCTGAACAATAAGCCCCGCGCTGCGCAGCCCGCGCCGAAAACGCCGGCTGCAAAGTCTGTTGTCACCGTCACTGCACCTAAGAAAAAGAGCCTGCTGGAACGTATCGGGAGCTTTTTCCGGCGCTGACCTGTAAAATCATGTAAACCAAAGCCAGAGCCGCTGCGCAAAAATTTGTGCGGCGGCTCTTTTCTGTTTGTGTTCTCCCGCTCGCCGCTTGTGCATACACTTTTCAGGATAGGAGGGCGGTGTATGCGGGCAAAACGGAGCGGACAGGCAGCAAAAATACGCAGACGGCGGTGGGGCATCATGGCACTTGTGCTGGCAGGGCTGGCACTCTGCCTGCTGGCAGCTTTGCCGGTACAGGCTGCACGGAACACTAAAAAGTACTGCTTTCCGCTGGATACCACGGCATGGCGCATCTCGGATGCCTACGGTGTGCGGACAGACCCCTTTACCGGTAAGCCTGCATTCCATCAGGGTATCGACCTTGCCTGTGCGGCGGGCACGGCAGTGCGGGTGGTGCAGGATGGCGTAGTGACTGCGGCGGCGTACAGCCCAAGTTATGGCAACCATCTGCGCATCCTGCACCCGGATGGCTGCGAGACCCGCTACGCGCACCTGCAATACCTCTACGTCCGCCCGGGAGAGGTGGTGCAGGCCGGGCAGACGCTGGGCACGGTAGGGCAGACAGGCCGCGCTACCGGTGCGCACCTGCATCTGGAACTGTGGCAGCAGGGCACTGCCTGCGACCCTGCCGCCCTGCTGGAAAACGCCCCATGAGCCGGGTGCGGGCAGGGAAGCTTATATTCCGGGACCCGGTGCTGCTGTGCGGCGTGGTGTACCTGCTGCTGTACTTTGATGCCAGCGGCTTTCTGCGGTTGGGGCTGCTGGCGGCTGTTTTGCATGAACTGGGGCACATCTTCGTCTACTGCATCCAGCAACGGCGTCTGCCGGTCATCGAGGTTACCATGACCGGCTTTTGTATGCGCACGGCAGGGGAGAGGTTCTCCCCGCGCCAGCGGCTCGTGCTGGCAGCCGCCGGGCCTGCGGTCAATTTTGCCCTTGCCGGGGTGTGGGCGCTGCGCCTTGCGCAGACTGCCACCATCCGCGGCAGCGCGTTCTGGGCGGCGAATCTGCTGACGGGGCTGTTCAATCTGCTGCCGGTGCCGCCGCTGGACGGTGCACAGATGGCAGCGTGCGCGGCGGCGCTCTGGCGGCAAAAATACGGAAAGTGCACACAAACCGCCGGAAACGATTGCAAAACCGGATCGTTTAGGGTAAAATAAAAAGAACGCAAAAAACGGATTGTTTATGGAGGACCCGATGTTTGATCCCAAACTGAAAGAAGCGCTGGGACGGGTGCAGAAGCCCGGCCGCTATACCGGCGGCGAGCCCGGCAGTATCTATAAAGAAAAGGATAAGGTGGATGTGCGCTTTGCCTTCTGCTTCCCGGATACCTACGAGGTGGGCATGTCCTTTCTGGGCGAAAAGATCCTGTACGAGCTGCTCAACAGCCACGAGAACTGGTGGTGCGAGCGTGCCTTTATGCCCTGGCTGGATATGAAGGCAGAGATGGAGCGCCTGCAGCTGCCGCTGTACACCATGGAAAGCAAAGACCCGCTCACGGCCTTTGATGCCGTGGGCTTCACCTTGCAGTACGAGCTTTCCTACACCAATATCCTTGCCATGCTGGACTTGGCTGGCATCCCGTTCTATTCCAAAGACCGCGATGACCGCTGGCCGCTGATCGTAGCGGGCGGCCCCTGCGCCTGCAACGCGGAGCCCATTGCGGATTTCTTTGACGTCATCCAGCTGGGCGAGGGCGAAAACCAGCTGCCTGCCATCTGCGCCGAGATCGAGAAGGCCAAAAAAGAGGGCATCTCCAAAAAGCAGCTGCTGCTCAATATTGCAAAGATCCCGGGCGTGTACATTCCGGCCTTCTACGATGTCACCTACCACGAGGATGGCAGAGTAAAGGCCATCACCCCCAACGAGCCGGGCATCCCGGCGCGCATCACCAAGGCCATCATCAAGGATCTGAACCAGTTTGCCCCGCCCACCAACTTTGTGGTGCCCATGGTGGGTGCCATTCAGGACCGCGCCAGCATCGAGGTGCTGCGCGGCTGCGTGCGCGGCTGCCGGTTCTGTCAGGCGGGCTTTTTGTACCGCCCCATGCGCCAGCGCGATGCCAGCCTGCTGAACAAAGCGGCGCAGGATCTGTGCGCTAACACCGGCTACGAGGAGCTGAGCCTTTCCAGCCTTTCCACCTCTGACCACGGTCAGCTGGAAGAGCTGCTGGACGATCTGAACGAGTGGGCCCCCAAGGAGCACGTCAGCCTGTCGCTGCCCTCCCTGCGTGTGGACAACTTCTCCCAGAGCCTCATTGAAAAGACCACCAAGGTGCGCAAGAGCGGCCTGACCTTTGCCGCCGAGGCCGGTACCCAGCGCCTGCGCAACGTCATCAATAAAAACGTCACCTGGGACGAGATCGAAAAAACCTGCACCATTGCCTTCAACGCGGGCTACACCTCGGTCAAGCTCTACTTTATGATGGGTCTGCCCACCGAGACCATGGAGGATATCGAGGGCATTGCCGAGACCGCCCAGAAGGTGGTAGACCTCTACTACAAGAACACGAACCATGCCAAGGGGCGCGGTGTGCAGGTGACCATCAGCTGTGCCTGCTTTGTGCCCAAGCCCCACACCCCCTTCCAGTTCGTGCCCATGGATACCGCCGAGACCCTGCAAGCCAAGCAGAAGCACCTGCTGGAAAGCGTGCACAGCCGTAAGATCAAGGTGAACTACCACGACAGCACCACCAGCTTCCTCGAGGGCGTTTTCGCCAAGGGCGACCGCCGCCTCGCCCCGGTCATCGTAGAGGCATATAAGCGCGGCTGCTACTTCGACGGCTGGGAGGAGTGCTTCAAGTACGATACCTGGATGCAGACCTTTGCAGACCTGGGCATCGACCCCGCCTTCTACTGCCAGCGCCCCATCGCGCTGGACGAGGTGACCCCGTGGTCCCACATGGACTACGGCATCACCCACGAGTATCTGGTGCGGGAGTATAACAAGGCTCTGGCCGCCCAGACCACCCCGCCCTGCAACCGTGCCTGCAACGCCTGCGGTGCCAACCATCTGTTAGGAGGTCCCTGCTTTGATTACAGTCAGAATCTCGTTTGAAAAGAAAAATGAAGCCTCCTATATCTCCCTGCTGGATCTGCAGCGGGTGATGCAGCGGGTGCTCAAGCGCAGCGGCCTGCCGGTGTGGCACACGCTGGGCTTCAACCCCCATATCTACATGACCTTTGCCTGTCCACTCTCGCTGGGGCAGGAGAGCGAGTGCGAGTGCGTGGACGTCAAGACCGAGGCCGAAGCTCCGGACTTTGCCCAGTGGCAGACCGCCCTCAACGCCATCATGCCCGCCGGCATCCGCGTTACCCGGGTGGCTCCGGTGGAGATGAAGGCGGACAGCATCGCCTTTGCCTGCTACCGCATCAGCTACCCGGCGGCTGCCGCTGCGGTGCTGGAGCAGTATAACGCGCTGGAAACTGCCCCCGTGGAAAAGCACAGCAAGCGCGGCAAAAAGATCGTAGACCTCAAAGAGCATATCCCGCAGCTAAGTTATACAGCAGCAGGGAATACCGTACAGTTGGAACTTTGCCTGCCCGCTGCACAGGAGCTGAATCTGAACCCCTCGCTGCTCACCGGTTTTCTGGAAGAAAAGTTCGACTTGCCTGCCGCCAGCGCCAACATTCTGCGCACTGAATTTTTGACAGCAGACCACAAGCGGTTTGTCTGAAACACCACAAAAGTCCGTCTACCGGGCAAAACAGAAAATTTTTGCAAGATTTTTCGCTAAATTGCTTGCATTCAAGCCGGTTTTGTGCTATCCTATTAAGGCGTTAGTGTCCGCTGAGACCACAGCGGGGTTAATGACAAGTATTTATCATTAAACGGGCGGTCCTCTGACGGCTATGCCGTGCATGAACGTCTAAAAACAAATGGAGGATTCAAAAATGGACGCACTGAAGATTATTTCTGAAGGCAGCATCAAGGCTGAAAAGCCTCAGTTCAACGTTGGCGATACCGTCCGCGTTGATGTTCGTATCAAGGACGGCGACCGTGAGCGCATTCAGGCCTTCGAGGGCACTGTCATCGCTAAGAAGCACGGCGGCGTTGCAGAGACCTTCACCGTTCGCCGCGTGGCTTACGGTGTCGGCATCGAGCGTGTCTTCCCCATCAACAGCCCCTTCGTTGAGAAGGTCACTGTTGTCCGCAAGGGCAAGGTCCGCCGCGCAAAGCTGTTCTATCTGCGTGGCCGTACGGGCAAGGCTGCCAAGGTCAAGAGCGATATTTGATCATCCCCGATTTGAAACCGGGAGAAAAGGGACAACTTGTTGTCCCTTTTTTCTTTTTCAAAGCCCGGGCGTATGGATAAAATGAGGAAAGGCTGGTGGCAAAGCTATGGAAAAACAGCAGCAGTCTGCCCCTGCGGTGCGCGGGCAGGGCATACTGGAATGGTACGAAGCGCTCATCTCTGCGGCGCTGGTGCTGGTACTGATCTTTTCGTTTTTCTTCCGCATCATTCAGGTGGATGGGCGCTCTATGGTACCCACTCTGGCTAACGGCGATAAGCTCATCGTCTGGGCGGCAGGCTACACCCCGCAGCGGGGCGATGTGGTCATTGTAGACAGCTACACCGTCTACGGTAAGCCGCTGGTCAAGCGGATCATCGCCAAGGGCGGCGACACCATCAGCATCGACTATGATGCCGGTACGGTCACGGTGAACGGCGAGCTTTTGCAGGAGGACTACATTGCGGCTCCCACCTATCTGGGCTACGATGTGCAGTTCCCGTTCACGGTACCGGAGGGTACCCTGTTTGTGATGGGGGACAACCGCAACGAATCGCTGGACAGCCGCTCCTCCTATGTCGGCTGCATTGACGAGCGTGATATTCTGGGCAAGGTGCTGCTGTGCTTTATGCCCTTTACAGATTTTGGGGTGGTAAAATGAACGAAATGGATACCCGGTTTGCAAACCAGTACAATATTCAGTGGTTCCCGGGCCACATGACCAAGACCCTGCGCATGATGGAGCAGGAGATCCAGCACGTTGATGCCAGCCTTGTGCTGCTGGACGCGCGCATCCCGCTTTCCAGCCTGAACCCGGAGATCGAGCGCATCACCGACCGCAAGCCCAAGCTCTATGCGCTGAACAAGGCTGACCTTGCCGACCCGGCTGTGACCGAGGAGTGGATCCGCTACTTCCACGCCGCAGATGCCGGCTGTGTGGCTATCAGCGCCAAGCAGAAGGGCGGCGCAAACGCCGTGAAGGTGGCCATTGAAAAGGAGCTTTCCGGCCTGTTGGAGCGCCGCCAGAACCGCGGCATGGGCGGTGCCAAAACGCAGGTGATGCTGTGCGGCATCCCCAACGTAGGCAAATCTACCTTTATCAACACCTTTGCAGGCTCTGCCCGCGCCAAGGCGGCAGACCGCCCCGGTGTGACCAAGGGCAAGCAGTGGGTCAGCACCGAAAAGTTTGACCTGCTGGATATGCCCGGTGTGCTGTGGAAAAAGTTCGATTCCAAGACCATCGCCTCCAATCTGGCCTTCATTGGCTCCATCAAGGACGACATTCTGGACGTAGAGGAACTGGCCATGAACCTGTTGGATGAGGTGCGCCGCAACTACCCCGACCTTGTGGCACAGCGCTACAAGCTGGATGCCGAAACGCTGGCGCTGCCGCCCTACGAGCTGCTGGAAGCTATCGGCCGCAAGCGCGGGCTGCTGGTGCGCGGCGGCGAGGTGAACACCGAGCGCTGCGCCATCATGCTGGTGGACGAGTTCCGCGCCTGCAAGTGGGGACGCATTTCTTTGGAGCGCCCGCCGCAGCGGGACGATCTGGCTGATTTTGCCGGGGAGGACGAGGAATGAAGCGCCGCTCGGATGAGGAGATCTCGGCCCCGCTGTACGCCTTTGACGCCGAGGTGCGCAGCCAGTACGGCTGCTTTGCCGGGGTAGACGAGGCCGGACGCGGCCCGCTTTGTGGCCCGGTGTGCGTTGCTGCCTGCATTCTGGACCCGGAAAACCCGGTGTACGGCATCAACGATTCCAAAAAGCTGACCGAAAAAAAGCGCGAAGCCCTGTTTGACGAGATCTGCGAAAAGGCGCTGGCCTACCGCATCGTCTTTGTGGGGCCGGAGGTCATCGACCGGGAAAACATCCTGAACGCCACCATGGGCGGGATGCAGCAGGCGGTGGAGCAGCTGGACATCGTGCCCAATCTGGTATTGGTGGACGGCAACCGCACCCCCGCAGGTTTGCAGCTCCCGGCACAGCCGGTGGTCAAGGGCGATGCCACCAGCGCCAGCATCGGCGCGGCCTCGGTGCTGGCCAAGGTCAGCCGTGACCGCTATATGTTGGAACTGGACAAGCAGTGCCCGCAGTATCAGCTGGCAAAGCACAAGGGCTACCCCACAAAGCTGCACTATGAGCTGATCGCCCAGTACGGCATCCAGCCGTTCTACCGCCGCAGCTTCCTCAAAAAGCAGGGCTACTGGCCGGAGAGCGGCAAATGAACCGCGCTGAGACCGGCCGCAGGGGAGAGGCTGCCGCTGCCCGCTGGTATCAGAAGCAGGGCGCGCAGCTGCTGGCGCATAACTATCATACCCGTATGGGAGAGCTGGATCTTGTGCTGCGGGAGCCGGACGGCACCATCGTCATCTGCGAGGTAAAGACCCGCAGCCAACGGATGCTGCAGCGCCCCGCTGCCGCCGTAGATCCGGCCAAGCAGCACCGGCTGATCTGCGCTGCACAAAAGTATCTGCAGCAGACCGGCCAAAGCGAAGAACCGGTGCGTTTTGACGTTGCAGAGGTAGTTCCTCTTGACAGCGGGCGCTGGATGGTACATATTATAAAGGGTGCCTTTCTCTGCGAACATTAGGCAGAAACCGTGGCACCGGTGGGAAGTATGCGGCAGAACGAAGGTTTTGCCGTACAACCGGGAACGTGCCCGGCACGTTCCGTGGCAAAAAGGAGCGACGACCATGCAGTTTTTCAGTACCAGAGATCAGAACCGCAAAGTAACCTCTTCTCAGGCAATTGCACAGGGACTGTCCGATGAAGGCGGCCTGTTTGTGCCGGAAAGTTTTCCGCAGGTGAATGTAAAAGCCCTGTGCGGGCTGGACTACCCCGCGCTGGCAGCCGCCGTTGTGCGGGAGTACCTGACCGATTACGACCCCGCCTTCCTGACCGAGGCCACCCGCAGCACCTACGGGGCTGCTTTCGGCGGTAAGGCGGGCTATCTTGCCCCGGTGGAAGGGGACACCTATGCCTTGGAGCTGTGGCACGGCCCTACCTGTGCCTTCAAGGATTACGCCTTGCAGCTGATGCCCAAGCTGCTGGTGGAGGCCAAAAAGAATCTGGGCCGCACCGAAAAGACCCTGATCCTTGTGGCCACCAGCGGCGACACCGGCAAGGCTGCGCTGGACGGCTACCATGATATCCCCGGTGTGGAGATCGCTGTGTTCTATCCCACCGGCGGCACCAGCGAGATCCAGCGTTTGCAGATGGCAACGCAGGAGGGCGCTAATGTGGCGGTGTACGCCGTGCGCGGCAACTTTGATGATGCCCAGACCGGCGTGAAGAAGGTGTTCGGCGATAAGGCCATCGCTGCCGAGCTGGAAAAGCGGAACATCCGTCTTTCCAGCGCTAACTCCATCAACTGGGGCCGTCTTGTGCCGCAGATCGTCTACTACTTTGCCGCCTATGCCCAGCTGCTCAAGGCAGGTAAGATCACCTTCGGTGACGAGGTGGATTTCTGCGTGCCCACCGGCAACTTTGGCGATATCCTTGCCGGTTACTACGCAAAGCAGATGGGTCTGCCTGTGGGCAAGCTGGTCTGCGCTTCCAACGAGAACAACGTGCTGACCGACTTCCTCACCACCGGTACTTACACCGCAAAGCGGAAGTTCTTCAAGACCACCTCGCCCAGCATGGACATTCTGGTGTCCTCCAATCTGGAGCGCCTGCTGTACCATGTGACCGGCAGCGATGCCGAGGTGGCGGGCTTTATGCAGCAGTTGGCTGCCACCGGCAGCTACACCGTCCGTCCCGAGACGCTGGCCGCCATTCAGGAGACCTTCTCCTGCGGCTGGAGCAGCGAGGACGAGGTGGCAGGGGAGATCCGTTCCCGCTACGAAAAGGACGGCTACCTGTGCGATACCCACACCGCCGTGGCTTTCCATGTGGCTGCACAGAAAAAGCGGCAGGGCGTGCCCATGGTGGTGCTCTCCACCGCATCGCCCTTCAAGTTCCCCCGCAGTGTGCTGAGCGCACTGGGCAAAACTGCCCCGGAAAACGATTTTAAAGCCATGCAGCAGCTGGAGGCTGCCACCGGTCACGCCGCACCGGCAAGCCTTGCTGCCCTGCGCAGCAAGCCGGAGCGCTTTGATACGGTGATCGCCCCGGCACAGATCGCCGAGGTGGCGCTGGGCTATCAGGCATAAGCTTCTGCGGACAGACAGAACAGGAGTAAACA
>CAKSWQ010000021.1 GCA_934512105.1 uncultured Faecalibacterium sp.
CACGATTTGTATTACTCCATGAAGGGCAAGCCGTTCCTGCTGATGGAGTCCAGCCCCAGCTTTACCAACTGGCAGCCTGTCTCCAAGCAGAAAAAGCCCGGGATTGCAGAGCTTTCCGCGTTGCAGACCGTGGCGCACGGCGCGGACAGTGTGCTTTATTTCCAGTGGCGTGCCAGCCGCGGCGCAGAGGAAAAGCTCCATGGTGCAGTCATCGGGCACGATGGACGGGAGGACGCCCGCCCGTTCCGGGAAACGGTGGAAGTAGGACGGAAGCTGGAATCTCTTTCTGAAATTACAACGCTTTGCCGCGAAAAACAGGCGGCCATCGTTCACGACTGGGAGAACAAGTGGGCACTGGAGGGCTCCTGCGGCCCGCGCAATGCCGGGATGGGCTACTGGGACGAGCTGAAGCTGCACTACAACGCCCTTGCACGCGAGGGCATCGCGGTGGAGTTTGTGGATCAGAAAGCAGACCTGACCGGCTATGGTCTGGTCGTCGTCCCGATGCTCTACCTGCTGACGGATGCTTTTGCGCAAAAGCTCTGCGCCTTTGCAAGGAACGGCGGCACGGTCGTTGTCACCTACTGGAGCGGTGTGGTGGACGAAAGCGACCTGTGCCGCTTGGGGGACACGCCTTACTGTCTGACCGGGCTGCTGGGGCTGCGCCGCACCGAAATTGACGGGATGTATGACGGCGAGGTGCGCCGCTGCGCCCCTGTGGATGGCACAAACTTGCCGGAGGCACAGGCTTCTGTGCTCTGCGAGGTGGCTGCGTTGCAGGATGCCGACCCGGCAACGCCGCTCAGTGTTTACACTGAGGACTACTTTGCCGGCTGCCCCGCCGTGGCGGTTCATCCGTACGGTGCAGGCCACGCCTACTATCTGGCAAGCCGCTTTGATGCTGCGTTTTATCGCGCATTTTACTGCAACACAGCACAGGAAGCCGGTCTGACCCCGGCATGGCCGGAAGCGCTGCCGGACGGCGTTCTGGCGGCGCGGCGCGGTGCATTCGTCTTTGTACAGAACTGCAATGAACATCCGGTCGAAGTAGGCGGTGCTGCACTGAACCGTTACGGAACAGCTGTCTGGAAAAACGGCGAGCAGATTTTGTAAGCAGCAAAATACCAACTTTCAGCGTTCTGCCGAAAAAGCAGGACGCTTTTTGTTTGTTTTCGGGCTTGACAAAGCAGGCTTATCCCGGTATGCTGGGGTGGCGCTCTGTTGCGCAGATCTGCGAAAAGGAGAGGATATTCCGTGGCTGCAAAGGAAGCCGAAAAAATGACGATCGAGCAGGTGGCCGAGGCGCTTGGTGTTTCTAAAACGACGGTATCACGCGCACTTTCCGGCAAGGGGCGCATCAGCGAAAAGACCCGCGCCAAGGTGTACGCCTATATGGGGCGCACCCGTTCCGAGCCTGCTTCCGCGCAGAGCGGCGAAAAGCTGCGCACCAACAACATTGCTATGATCATGCCGCAGCGGTTTATTACGCTGGATCTGCCCTTTTTGCGCAAGTGCATGGGCGGCATCTGCACCATGGCAGACCAGCGCGGCTATGACCTGATGCTCTGCTACTCCTCCAACACCGAGTACCCGCAGCTGCAGCGGCAGCTGGCCAACCACAAGGTGGACGGCGTGATCCTGACCTACGCCATGGCGGACGATCCCTGCATTGACCTTTTGCGGCAATACGAGACACCTTTCGTGCTCATCGGACGCAGCGAGGACAGGACCATCCCGCAGGCAGACAACGATCAGGTCGCGGCTGCCTGCGAGATGACCCGCATTCTGTTGCAGCTGGGTGCCAAGCGGATCGCGCTGCTGGTGGGCAGCACCATCTATGCCGTCAACACCGACCGCACGCGCGGTTATCTGCGCGGATTCGCAGAATTTGGCGTACCGGTAGACCAGCGGCTCGTTCATTCCGGCATTGAATCTGCCGGGCAGATGCTCGATGCTTTGGAAGCCGCGCTGGAGCAGAAAGCAGATTGCATCCTCTGCGGCGATGACGAGATCGCCTTTGAGGTCATGCGGGAACTGCGGATGCGGCATATCCTTGTGCCCAACGACCTGCGTGTGGCCAGCCTGTACGACAGTTCCCTACTTGCCAGTATTACGCCCTCGGTCTCGGCGGTGCAGTACGATGCAGAGCAGCTTGGCAAGACCGCCTGCCGGATGCTGCTGGACCGGCTGGCCGGAAAGGAAACAGTTATGCGGCAGGTGGAGGACTATCAGGTCATCCTGCGGGAATCTACCAAGTGGATGGAGCGCTCCCGCAGCATCAAATAACGTGATTTTTGTGCCTGCTCCTTTCTCGGAGCGGGCATTTTTTGTTCGTTGCTTGGCGAAGGTTGCGCTAGAGTTGCGCACTTTTTGCTCAAATATCCCGATTTTGCCGTCATGTTTTCCAGTTTTTACCCAACAATCCCGTGAATTTTGTCCATTGACGTGTGTAAAAGAATGCGGTATTCTATGAGTACAGAAGAACAGTTGCTCAGATGTGCGCAACTTACGAGCGCAACAAAGAGCATCCGAAGATTTCAGATTGAGAACGAAGGAGAACTGGATCATGAAAAAGCTGATTTCCCGCCGTAACTTCCTTGCTGCCATGGGTGCGATGGCTGCTGCCGGTGCGCTGACTGCCTGCGGCGGTTCCTCCAACAGCACCGCTTCCTCTACTGCCGCTTCCAGCACGGCTGCATCTGCTGCGGAGAGCTGGGGCGATGTGAAGCTGACCATGTGGGGCGCAGAAGAGGACCAGACCATGCTGCGCGAGATGGCCGATGCTTTTATTGAGCAGAATGCAGACAAGGGCAATGTGACCATTGAGATCGGTGTGCAGTCCGAGTCCACCGCAAAGGACACCGTTCTGGCTGACCCGGAGTCTGCCGCTGACGTTTTTGCCTTTGCAGACGACCAGCTGAACGAGCTGGTGAACGCCGGTGCACTGCAGGAAGTGCTGCTGAACCCGGACGACGTCAAGAGCCGCAACCTGTCCGGCTCTGTGGGCGCTGCCACCCTGAACGATAAGCTTTACGCCTACCCCATGACCGCCGACAACGGCTACTTCCTGTACTATGATGCAAGTGTTCTGACCGCTGAGGACGTGCAGAGCATGGATGTTATTCTGGAAAAGGCTGCTGCCGCCGGGAAGAAGTTCATGATGAGCGTGAACGACGCATGGTACATTTACAGCTTCTACGCCGGTGCCGGTCTGGTGGCAACGCTGGCCGATGACGGCATCAACACCGTCTGCAACTGGAACGAGGCTCCGGGTGCAGATGTCACGCAGGCCATTCTGGACATCACCGCAAACCCCGGCTTCAAGTCCGGCAAGGACGCCGACATCGTTTCCGCCATCAAGGACGGCAGCTGCTGCGCCGCCATCTCCGGTACATGGAACGCCAGCACCGCCGAGGAGGCATGGGGCGAAGGCTACGCCGCCACCAAGCTGCCTACCTACACCCTGAACGGCGAGCAGGTCCAGATGGGCTCCTTCTCCGGCTACAAGCTGGTGGGCGTCAACCCCCACAGTGCTAACGTGGGCGTGGCCATGATGCTGGCCGACTTCATCACCAACGAGGACAATCAGGTCAAGCGCTTCAACGACCGCAAGCTGGGTCCCTCCAACATCAATGCAAACGCCACCGAGGCTGTGCAGTCCGCACCCGCTATTGCCGCATTGGCCGAGCAGAGCTCTTACGCCACCCTGCAGCGGGTAGGCGCAAACTACTGGAGCTCCGCTGAAAGCTTGGGCGAGATCCTTGTCTCCGGCGATACGCAGGGCAAGACCACGCAGCAGCTGATGGATGACACTGTGGCCGGTATCACCGCACCTGTGGCACAGTAAGCTTTGGTTTTTCCGGCGGGCACGCGGCTGAATGCAGTGTGCCCGCCTTTTATCGCAAGAAAAAGCAGCATCCTGTTTGCTGTAAAGCCCTCTGCAAAAAAGAAAGGAGTTGACTTCTGTGGCAGAAATGGTCCTTACGCCGCCCTTGCGGGCGGATGGCCGGGAGCCGAATTTCCTTCAGAAGTTCGGTCACGCATTCGTTCATGGAGATATTTTTACAAAGCTGTCCCTCGTTGTCTGGGGTCTGGGCTACATTGGCCACGGTCAGCTCATCAAAGCACTGCTGGTAACGCTGGTGCAGGGACTGGGGCTGTATTTTCTGGGCACCTCCGGCATTCCGGCGCTGAAAAAGTTCGGCACGCTGGGCACGGTGCAGATGGAGATGCAGTTCAATCCTCTTACCTTAAAGAACGAGGTCAACAACTACGACAATTCGTTTGCCATCCTGCTGCTCAGCGTGATCGCGCTGGTGGTCATTGTAACGCTGATCGCTGCAGCCATGCTGGTGGTGCAGAGCAACTACGCGTTGCAGGCGCAGAAGGCCGCCGGGAAAAAGCCCAACAACTTCCGACAGGACATCACGATGTACCTGAACGAGAAGTTCTATGTGACCCTGCTCACCCTGCCGGTGCTGGGTGTGGTGGTGTTTACCATTGTGCCGCTGTTCATCCTGATCGCCGTGGCGTTCACGAACTACGACCAGCAGCACATGCCGCCCGCCGCCCTGTTTACATGGGTGGGGCTGGCAAACTTTGCCGCCCTGTTCGGCGGGCAGTCGCTGACCGTGACCTTTAACTACGCCTTTGGCCGGGTGCTGGGCTGGACGCTGGTGTGGGCCTTCTTTGCCACCTTTACCACCTTCTTCGGCGGCGTATTTCTGGCCATGCTCATCAACAACAAAAAGACCAAGTGCCAGAAGCTCTGGCGCACCCTGTTCATGGTCACCATTGCGGTGCCGCAGTTCGTCACCCTGCTGCTGGTGCGCAACTTCTTCTCGGACGCCGGTATCTTCAACACCCTGATGTCCAATGCAGGCGTGACCGACTTTTTAAAGACCATCGGCCTGCTGGGACAGAACATGAACCATATCCCCTTCCTGACCGATCAGCACTGGGCAAAGTTCATGATCGTCCTGATCAACATCTGGGTGGGCGTGCCCTACCAGATGATCATCGCCACCGGTGTGCTGATGAACATCCCCAGCGATATGCTGGAGGCCTCCACCATCGACGGTGCTTCGCCGTGGCAGAGCTTCATCCACATCAAGCTGCCCTATCTGTTCAGCGTGCAGGGGCCTGCACTGGTCACGGATTTCGTCAAGAACGTCAACAACTTCAACGTCATCTATCTGCTCACGCAGGACGTTTACATCACAAAGGATCAGGCACTGGCATCCTCCAGCGCCAAAGAGGTGGACCTGCTGGTCACATGGCTGTTCCGCCTGACGCAGGAGCAGTACAACTACAAGATGGCCGCTGTCATCGGCATTATGGTGTTCATCATCTGTGCCGTGTTCACGCTGGTCTGCTTCCGGTTCCTTAATAAAAAGGAGGCGACATTCTCTTGACACAGGCAACTGTTTCTCCGGCACGCCGGACGGAAACTGCGGCGCAGCTGCGCCGCGGGCGCATCCTCCGGGAAGTCCGCAGCATTTTGCGGCATCTGCTGCTGGCCTTGCTGGCAGCTATCTGGCTGGTGCCCATTCTGTGGCTGCTGGTCACCTCCTTTTCCACCGACCGGGGCATCAATGTGCGGCGGTTCTTCCCGGCCAGCTACACGGTAAGCAACTACGTCAACATCCTGTTCCACCCGGACTCTGTGGCGCAGTTCCCGCGCTGGTTCACTAACACCCTTGTGGTGGCCTGCTTCAACTGCGTGATCTCCACCTGCTTTGTGCTGATGGTGGCCTACGCGCTGAGTTGCTGCCGGTTCAAGGGGCGTAAGCTGCTGCAGAACCTCTCGGTCATCGTCAACCTGTTCCCGGGTGTGCTGGCTATGATCGCGGTCTACTTCGTGCTGAAGTACCTCAACCTGACCAACTCCTATGCGGGCCTCATCATGGTCTACGCCGGTTCGTCGGGTCTGGGCTACCTGATCTGCAAGGGCTTTTTCGATACCATCCCCATCTCCCTGCGGGAGGCCGCCAAGCTGGACGGTGCCTCGGACGCCCGGGTGTTTTTCCAAGTCGTCCTGCCCATGTCCAGACCCATTCTGGTGTACACCATCATCAGTTCCTTCATGGTGCCGTGGACGGACTTTGTAATGGCCAAGATGATCCTGAACTCCGGCCTTTCCGCCGACTGGACGGTGGCCATCGGCCTGTACAACATGCTGCAAAAAACGCTGATCAACAACTACTTTGCACTCTTCTGCGCAGGCGGCGTGCTGGTGTCCATTCCCATCTCCATCCTGTTCGTCATCATGCAGAAGTTCTACGTCGAGGGCATCACCTCCGGCGCAGACAAGGGCTAAAACGCTATCTTCTTTCTCCTTCATCATAAAAAGCAGCACCCCGCAGGCCGATCCCACGGCAGCGGGGTGCTGCTTTTATACGCTCCGGTGCCGCAAGAGGGCAGAAGGATAGAAAACCGCTGTTTTCTGCCAAGGCGCTGGGCGTGCTTTCCAGCAGTCGGGGTCTGCCGGATGCCGCACAAGACCATGAGAAAACAAAACGAAAGTTTTTTCTCAAAAAGGGTTGACATTCTGCCCGGCCTATGGTATTATACTTGAGCAGTCAGCGAGAACCGCTGAAGAGCAAAAAGTAAATATCGCGGGGTGGAGCAGTCTGGTAGCTCGTCGGGCTCATAACCCGAAGGTCGTTGGTTCAAATCCGGCCCCCGCAACCACCAAGCAGGTTGAATTCATGGAATTCAACCTGCTTTTTTGTGCTCTCATGATACAAAAAGGGGTACCGGAGCATCCGCGGATGCTCCGGTATCCCTTTTATATGTTTTTGCCTATTACTTCTTGATCTTGATCAGCTGGGCGTTCAGGCTCTCGATGAAGCCGTCCGGCATGGTGGAGATCATACTTGCCATGGCCTCGGGGGTCATCTTCTTCATCATGGCCCACATGCCCTCGCCGGGCTTGATATCAAAGTTGCTGGCAAGCTTCACGGCCTTGGCGGCAACCGCAAAAGCTTCCTCGTTCTTAGCCAGCTCTTCCAGACTGTCCTTGATGCTGTAATAGCCCTCGGGGAACTCCATGGGTGCGTTCAGATCCATGCTGCCCATCTGCTTGAACCAGTTGGCAACGCCCTCCTGACGCTCGTTGAACTCCGGCAGGGTGTAGCAGGCAGGCTCGGTGTCCACCTTTTCCAGCGTGATGCTGTCCTTCACGGTGTCAGCCACGGCCATCAGCACGTTGAAGCCCTCGTCCAGCGCCACATTGAACTTGAACACGCGGTGTGCGGTCTGGGTGCCGACCTCCTTGCCGTTGCAGTACAGGGTCACGGTGTCCTGATTGGAATACACTTTCACCTCGGTGGTCTCACCGGCGCGCTGTGCGTGGCGGCGGCCTGCGATGTGCACCATGGGGTCCTTTGCCCAGTAAGCCTGATAGACATAGAAGCTGTCTTTGCGGGTCTTGCGGTCCATGGTGACCAGACCCTTGTTGTTGCGGCCCTTCACGCCGCCCTCGCTGCGGGCAGCGCAGCCGAAGTCGAACATGTTCCAGACGTGGCTTGCCCAGATCCACGGGCGATCCTCAAAGGCCTGTGCCATGTACTCGTGGTACAGTGCCTGATACTCCTCAGAGTAGTCCTTGCACTGGGGGGTGTTGCTGTGCCAGTTGATGATGCCCTCGCAGCCGTACTCAGAGATGCCAAGGCAGATATCCGGGTTCTCAGCGTGGAATTTGTCCATCCACGGGCCGTTCTGCTCGATCTTGCCACCGTACCAGCCAAAGTAGTGGTTGTAGCTCTCTACATCGGTAATGCGGTGCATGGGGCCGGTGGTGGGGGTGCTGGAAACATGAGCAATGGTGGTCAGGCGGGTGGGGTCAAGCTCCTTGCACAGCTTCTGCAGGTCGTGGTGGCAGTCCACCAGCTCCTGACTGATGCCGCCGATCAGGATCTCGTTGGAGATGCCCCAGAACAGGATAGAAGGGTGGTTGTAGTTCTGGACGATCAGCTCGGTCAGCTCGCGGCGGCAGTGCTCGTGGGCGTCCTTGCCGGACTTGAACACGCTGATGAAGGGGATCTCTGCCCAGACGGCGAAACCCATCTCATCGCAGGCATCGTAGAAATCCTGACTGTGCTGGTAGTGTGCCAGACGGATGGTGTTGGCACCCAGCTCCTTGATGATCTGTGCGTCCTGATAGTGATCCTCCACGGTCAGGGCGTTGCCCTTGTACAGCTTATCCTGATGGCGGGAGACGCCGCGCAGCGGGGTAGCCTCGCCGTTGATGGAGAAGCCGCCGTCCGGGGTAACGGTGTAGCTGCGCACACCCACGTTGGCATAGATCTCGTCAAAGGCCTCGTTGTTGCGCTGCAAGCGTGCCACCACGGTGTAGAGGTTCGGCTCGTCCATGCTCCACAGCTCGGCATCCGGCACATAGATGGTGACGGCGGTGCTGTCGGCGGGGCGCACAGCGGAGGCGACCTCGCATCCGTAGGGGTCCTCGATGCTGTACATCACGGTAAAGCTGTCGTCGGGGTTGGTGACGAAGCTCTTGATCTCAAAGGTAGCGCCGCCGTCTGCGGTGGGCTTGGGGGTGACCATGATGCCGGGGCCGCCGTAGTAGTCCAGATCAAAGTGTGCGCCCGGCACGCTGATGAAGTTCACGCCGCGGTACAATCCGCCGTAGAAGGTAAAGTCCGCAGAGGCGGGGTACATGGAGGGGGTGTCCTCGTTGCTGACCTCGATGGTCAGCTCGTTGTCGCCGTCCCTGCACAGGTCGGTGATGTCGGCGCGGAAGATGGAGAAGCCGCCCTCGTGGGTGGTGGCAACGGTGCCGTTCACCTTGACGGTGGCATCCAGCGCAGCTGCCAGCACCTCCACGTACACGCGGCCGCCGGTCAGCGGCTGCACGGGCTTTTTAAAGGTGCGGCTGTACACGCCGGTGGTGCGCAGGTAGCTGCCGTTGCCGTCCATGCCGTCCACGGCGTTCCAGGTGTGGGGCAGGGTAACGACCTCAGCGGCGCGCTCGCCCTTGGGGAAACTCAGGGTCCAGCCTTCGTTCAGGGAAATGATCTCTCGCATGATGAATTCTCCTGTCTTATTTCTTGGTTTGTTTCTATCGTGATGGGGTTTGGGTGTCTTCTTTTACTGATGCTATTCTAGCATGGAAAACGCTGGAAGAGGTAGAACATTTTTGTGCCGGAATCGTAGATTTTTTTACTTTTTCCGGTTCTCCCGGCGGTAGCGGGTGGGGGTCATGCCGAAGGTACGCTTGAAAATCTTGGCAAAGTAATTTACGTCCAGAATGCCCATCTCTTCCGCCACTTCCGAGATGGAGTGGTCGGTGGTGGTCAGCTGCTGGGCGGCACGCTTGACCCGCTGGGTGTTGATATAGTCGATCAGGGTGCTGCCGGTCTCCTGCTTGAACAGGGAGGACAAATAGGAAGGGCTGATATGGCACAGCGCCGCAAGGCTTTTCAGGGTGTGCGGCTCCGAGAGGTTCAGGTTGATGTGGTTGATCACCTTCTGCACCGTGGGGGAGTAGCCCTTCAGGGAGTAGCGGCGGGCGTAGGCGCAGTAGTCCCGCACCATCTGCTGCGACACGGCCTGTGCGTCCTCCACCGTGTCCAGCGCCTCGATGCGGCGGGCGTAGCTGGAGGAGATCTTATCCACATAAAAGGGGTGCACCGCGTTCTGCTCAATGGCCTTGCGCAGCAGGGTGTTCATAATAATGAACTGGCTCTTTTCCCGGTAAAGCGTCCCGATGAACCGGTCGCCCAGCGAAAAGCGGCCATACTGGCGGATACAGAGCATGGCGGCATTCTCGTCGCCCCGGGTCACGGCTTCCAGCATCTCGTTTTCGACCTGATAGCGCTGCTCGATCATGGCAACCGGGATATCCCGCTCAAAGGTGGGTTCGGTGAAGTAACGGATATCCGGCTGGAACATGAAGGGCAGAAACTCCTTCACTTCCTGTATGCGCGGCTCCTCCTGCCCCAGCATAACAGATACCACGGTGTAGATGGCGGCGGCGAAGTCGTTGCCGGAAAGGGTATGGACGCCGTTATAGTATTCCTGTACGGCCTCGTCTCCGGCCTTGCCCAGATATTTCTGCGCCCACCGGCGGGAACTTTCACTGCGGGGACCGGCCGTCCACGGGCCAATCATGAACACGGTATCTCTTTCGTCCGGCACGCGGAACAGGGCAAATTTCAGATCAAAGGTGCCCTCGGCGATCAGCAGCGTCTGCTCCGGTGTGTGCTTCAGCAGGGTATCACCGAACTCCTGCCAGTCAAACTCCGGGTCCAGCGCCTTGCGCAGACCGTAATCGAAATTTTCCAGCCCTTCAAAAGGCGGGGTCACCCGGCAGGCGGGGATATTGTAAACGGCAGCAAGTTTTGTGAGCACCTGTAAGGGATCTACGTTCATGGTCTGCTCCTTTTTTTGTGCGGTGGTTCGTACAGGTTCAGTATACCGCCTTTTTTTCATGAGAACAAGCACCCCGCCAGGCACATTGCTGTGCTCCGGCAGAGTGCCTGTTCTGCGCAACTGAGGTAAATGTTAAGGAGGTGAAAATATCTTAGTTTTCCTTGCCCTCACGGCGTGCAGCCAGCGTAGCAATGTTCTGTTCCACGCGGGTCTTGTTCAGCGGGTAGAGGAAGACAAGGATCACAGCCAGTGCCACGAAGCCTGCAAAGGGTGCAAGGCACGCCAGATTGAAGATCTTGCCGGTGACAGCGGGGTCGAAGGCGGTGGCCTCGGAGTAGCCGATCATGGTCAGCAGAGCGCCGATCAGGCCGGAGGAAATGGCCTGACCCAGCTTGCGGGCGAAGGAGTAGACAGAGTACACAGTACCGTCCTCACGCACGCCGGTGCGCACCTCGGTATCATCGATGACGTCGGTGATCATAGCCCAGACCACGGTGTTGAAGTAGCCCATGCTGACGGTAGCCACTGCGGCAAAGGCAACAAAGACGAAGGGGTTAGAAGGACGCAGGATGAAGCAGAGCAGGTAGGAGACCGCGCCCACGATGGCACCGGCGGTAGCCAGCTCCTTTTTGCCGAACTTCTGGGAGAGCTTGACGGCGGTGGGAGCGCAGATGAGCAGGGTACCTGCCATGCCCACCAGACTGGACAGAGACTGTGCAGCGGCGCTGCCGTAGTAGTTGGGGTACACATAGCTGCTCATGCCGCTCATGGTCAGCTGAGAGAGCAGCAGCATCAGGGCGGCGGCGATGATGCCCATCAGGGAGCGGTTGGTGGCAATGCTCTTGAGCAGCTTGCCGAAGTCCAGCTTCTCGGTCTTGGTGGTCAGCTGCACGCGCTCCTGCACCATCTTGAAGCACAGCAGGTAGCAGAGGATGGCGCAAACGGAGAACACACCGGCGATCAGGGTCATGCGGGAGCCGGAGAGCATGGTCTTGCCGTCCACGGTAACGTAGGCAATCATCGGGGTGCCCACGCCGATGACAAGGCTTGCCAGACTGGAGCCGATGGTGCGCCAGGTGGACAGCTCGGCACGGTCCTTGGACTCAGGAGAGACCGCAGAGGCCATGGAGCCGTAGGGGATGTTGATGGAGGTGTAGAAGATGGAGCCCCACAGGATGTAGGTGACAGCCAGCCAAGCCACCTTGAAGCCGTAAGGCATCCCGGCCAGACCGGACTGGAAGATCAGAAAGGAAGCAATGGCCACAGGGCCGCACATCCGCTTGAGCCACGGGCGGAACTTGCCGTCCTTGGTGGGCTTGCAGCGGTCCACGATCTGACCCATGGTGATATCGGTAAAGGCGTCCACGATGCGGGCTGCCATCATCACGATGCCCACCACACCGGCGGAAACGCCCATCACGTCGGTGTAGAACTTCATCAGGAACAGGGACGAGAGGATGAAGGTGAAGTCGTTGCCGAAGTCACCGAACATATAGCCCAGCTTGTCCTTCATGCCAAAGGGCCGCAGGGCAGTCTTGTTTTCAGATGCCATAAAAAATCTCCTTTTCTTCTTCGCTGCTTGCTTTGCCCCGCTGGCCGTGCGGAGCCGAAGTCAGTATGTGTTTGTCATGCATTTATCATACTGGTTTTGCCGCAGAAGGGGTTAGAAGATTTTCAAGGTAAAAACGGTCATTTTTGCGATTTTGCACGATTTCGTCTGCACGGCATCCAGAAGATATCGTGCTTGTTGACCACACAAAAGCGTAAAACATTCCCATTTTATAATAAGAATGTTCTGGCAAAGACCGACCTTTTCTGCTATACTCTAGCCAACGAATACAGCTGTAACAGGAGGATGTTATGGAAAAGAATGTACTGAATACCGATCTCACCGGCAGGGTGGCGGTCGTCACCGGCGCAAGCGGCACGCTGTGCTCCATTTTTGCCAAGGCGCTGGCCCGGGCAGGCGCAAAGGTGGCGCTGCTGGGCCGCAACATGGATAAGCTTAAAGAGCTTGCGGACGAGATCGAAGCCGAGGGCGGCGTTGCCAAGGGCTACACCTGCAACGTGATGAACAAGGCAAACTGCCTGCAAGTGGCCGAGGATGTTCTGGCAGACCTTGGCCCCTGCGATATCCTTGTGAATGGTGCCGGCGGCAACAACGCCCGCGCCAACACGGATAAGGAATACTTTGAGATGGCTGATCTGGAAAGCGATACCGTCACCTTCTTTGATCTGGACGAGAGCGGCGTAGAGATGGTGTTCAACCTGAACTTCATCGGCACCCTGCTGCCCACGCAGGCCTTTGCCCGCCAGATGGTGGGACGCCCGGGATGCAATATCCTGAACATTTCCAGCATGAACGCCTATCTGCCCCTGACCAAGATCCCCGCCTACTCCGGCTCCAAGGCGGCTGTGACCAACTTTACCCAGTGGCTGGCGGTGCATTTCAGCAAGGTGGGCATCCGGGTCAACGCCATCGCCCCGGGCTTCTTTGCCAGCGAGCAGAACTCCCGCCTGCTCTTCAACGAGGACGGAACCCCCACCGAGCGTACCAAAAAGATCCTTGCCGCCACCCCCATGGGACACTTCGGCGACAGCGAAAAAGACCTTGTGGGCGCACTGCTGTTTTTGCTGAACAATGATGCGGCGGGCTTTATTACCGGCATCTGCCTGCCGGTGGACGGCGGCTTCTCGGCCTATTCCGGCGTGTAATAAAACGTATAAAATATACAAAATCACCCCTGTCTCCCGGTGCAGCAGCCCGGCGGGACAGGGGTGGTCTTTTCAACAAGGTTGAACAAAAGGCTTCCCCCGGCCGGGGGAAGCCTTTATGCGGAAAATGGATTTCTATGGGGGTCACTTCTTCGGGTGCTTTTTGCGCCATGTAAGTGCAAGGGCGACCGCGGCGCACGCCAGCACTGCCAGCGGCCAGACGGAGGCCAGTGCCACTACGAACTGCTGCAAGCCGTTTACAAAGTTGCCCCAGCCGGAGGTAAAGGCGGTGCCGATGCGGGAGAAGAAGCCCTCGTCCGCAGGGGTGTAGGTCTGCACCTCATTCAGGTCGATATACACGGTGCACTGCTGCACCTGATCGCTGTACCAGTCCAGCTGGCTCTGCCAGCTCTCGATCTGGGATTGCACCTCGGTGAGAGAGTCCTCGATCTGCAACAGATCCGAAAGATTTTCGGCCTGTGCCTGCAATTGCTGTAAGCGGGCGCGCTGTGCCTGCAGGTTAGAAAGCCGCGCGGATACGTCCATATACTGGGTGGTCACGTCATCGGCCTGCTGACTGCGGTAGGTCACATTACCGGCAGCGGCCACAGCTTCCAGAAAGCTCTGGTAGTTGGCCTGCGGTACCCGGTAGGTCAGGCTGACGGAGCGGCTGGAACCGCTGCTGGAATATTCGCTGCTGGATTCCAGATAGCCGCCCGCTTCGGCAAGGGCGCTGTCCAGCGCACTGCGGGCCGCTTCGTAATCCTTGCTTTCCAGCGTCAGGTTGGCGGTGTAGATGATCTTGGCGCTGTCCACCGCAGGGGCAGCGGCCTCGGTGCTGCCTGTGCCGCTGTACTCCGTTTCCAGAGAGCGGTCGTCTGCCTCCAGACTGTAATTCACCGCCTCGGGGGCGCTGTCCAGCGCGGCGTGCTGGAGGTCGAAACTGTTCGATGCCACAGAGGCGGCGGAGCTGTTGGCAGCGCCCTCGGCTGCGTACAGGGCAGGTGCGCTGCTTTTGGCGCTGCCCATCCCGATGCCCAGATGCAGGGTGCTGTAACCCAGCACGCACACGGCCAGACAGGCAGCCAGCGTGCCCAGCTGCTTTACCGGGAAGTGGATGGGCTTTTTCTTCTTGGGCTCTGTGGTGTTCGGGGGTGCTGCGGGTGCAGCCTGCGGGGCAGGGGCGGCCATCATGGGCTCGGCCTTTTCCTCCGCAGTCAGGGTGTCGGCCATGGCCAGCAGTTTTGCCTTCAGATCGTCCGGGGCAGTCAGGTCATCGACCTCCATCTTGTATTCATACCACCTCATCTTCGATCTCCTCCTTCAGTATCGTATGTAACTGTGCCCGTGCGCGCCGCAGCCAGCTTAGTACCGTGTTTGTGGGCACCGCCATCATCCGCCCGATCTCTGCCGCAGTGTATCCTTCGTAGTAATGCAGATAGATGGCATTGCGATAGTTTTCCGGCAGGGTGCGGATGGCATCCAGCACACTGCCGTCCTCCGCAAGGACATCGGGGGCGGGCAGGTTCTCGTCCAGCTCGGTGTCCTTTTGGTGGGCGGCGCGGGTCAGGTCCCGGCAGCGGTTGATGGCCACCCGCAGCAGCCATGCTTTGAGATGCTCCTCACTCTCAAAGATGCCGTTGTAGTGCAGCAGTTTTTCAAACACATCCTGCACCACATCCTCAGCATCGGCTGTGCAGCGGCAATTATGCACCGCAGTGCGGTAGACGGTGTCGCTGTAACGCTGCACCGCCAGGGTAAATACTTCGTTTCTGGTCAGCTGTCCCATTGTTATAAACTCTCCTTGGATGCCCGGAAGCGGGCTTCTCGATGGAATGTTTGTGGTTCTCACGGGGACGTTCACTCAATATACGGCTCAGCATTCCCGATTATTGCAGAACAAAACCCGGATCCTTCCATTTTTTGTATACCGGACGCACCGGGCCGCATGGCGCGTCCACGTTCTCCGACGGGAGTTGGATATCCTGCCGGTTTACCGGTCAGTATACCACGGAATCGCAAAAAAGTAAAAGAGGGAACACACCGCGTAAAAAATCAAGAATGTGTTTGGAGCACTCCGCAGAGTGCGACAAACACGAATATAAAAATGATCCTTCCACTTTTATTTATAGACTCTTTGCAGCAGCGCCAGCCGCTCGGAGAGAAAGGTCTCAGCCTTGGGGTGGTGCAGCCAGCATTTGCCGTCGGTGCTGTGCACCAGCTTCTGTGCCAGTGTGGCAGGGGCGGAGTCGATGGCCATCACGTCCTGCATGGTCAGTTGCAGGGTGAGCGCCGCCGGTACATCCGGCAGCGGCGGCAGCGGGTCCTCCCACACAAAGGGCGGCAGCAGCTGCACCGCCACAGTCAGGCGGGTGCACTCCTCGGTCAGCAAAAGGGCAGCGGGGGTGCCGTCCGGCTGCACCTGCAAGCTGCTGTATAAAAGCTGCATCCGGGCAGGGGAGAGCAGCCGGGTCAGGCCCTCTGCCGGGGCTGCCGCAAGCTGTAAATACCCGGCGGCTTCCTCCCGGTAGATGCGCCGGGCGGGGGCGTGCAGCCCAGCGTAGAGGGCGGGCAGCATAAAGCTGCCGCTTTTTTCAAGCGCCTGCTGTGCCAGCAGATAGAACTCGGTCAGCGGGTACGCCGCATCCGGCTGCGGCATCCCGAAATCCGGCCGCGATACATGACCTCCACCCATGGGGACCTCCGTGTTTTTTGACATTTCGTGCAAAATAGGCTATAATGCAAATAGAAAAGGTGCTGGCTGCAAGGGTCAGTTTCCTTCGGCTAAGTAGTCAATAAGAATGACCGCTCAGTGTTTGTGAGACTGTGGGCGGTCATTTTTATTTTAACATACTTTCCACAGTATTACAATCAAAAAACGGATTGTAAACCCCTTGCAAACTTTTCCGTTGACCTGCGGCGCACCGGTGCGGTATACTCGGGCACAGATGCCTTGCAAAACGAAAAACAGAGGGGAAAACTGACTATGAAAGATAAAAAACTGACTACCTACCAGATGGCCGTCACCGCTGTGATGGCTGCCGTGCTGTGCGTGCTGGGCCCGCTGACTGTGCCCATCGGAGCCGTGCCCATCTCGCTGGCAAACTTTGTTATCTGCCTGACCGCATGGCTGCTGGGGCCGAAGTTCGGCACCCTGAGCGTGGTCATCTATCTGGCACTGGGTGCTATCGGCATTCCGGTGTTCTCCGGCTACGGTGCCGGTCTTGCCAAGCTGGCAGGCCCTACCGGCGGTTATCTGGTGGGCTATCTGCTGCTGGCCTTCATCGGCGGTATGTTCATTGAAAAGAGCAAGGGCAACCCGGTGGTCTCCGCTGTGGGTCTGGTGCTGGGCGATGCCGCCTGCTATGTGCTGGGCACCGCATGGTTCGTGTTCCAGATGCAGTGTGAGCTGGGCTACGCGCTGACCGTCTGCGTCTACCCCTTCATCGCGCTGGACTTGGGCAAGATCGTGGTGTCCTGCATCGTGGGTGCGCTGCTGCGGAAGCGCCTGACGCAGGCAGGCGTGCTGAAGCTACAGAGTGCAGTTTCGGAATGATCGCTGAGCGGAAAAATTACTTTTAGATAGAATAAGCCCGGAAGGTCTGCGAAACTTCCGGGCTTATCTCTTTATTCCTGATATCCCAAGGTGGCCGCCATGACCGCCTTGATGGTGTGCATCCGGTTCTCGGCCTCGTCAAACACGATGCTCTGGGGGCCTTCGAATACCTCGTCGGTCACCTCCATGGCGTCGCGGCCAAAGCGCTCGCCCATCTCCTTGCCCACGGTGGTCTTGTGGTCGTGGTAGGCGGGCAGGCAGTGCATAAATACTGCATCCGGGCCTGCAATATTCATCAGATCCTGATTGATCTGGTAGGGGGCCAGATCGTGGATGCGCTCGGCCCAAACCTCTACCGGTTCGCCCATGGACACCCACACATCAGTGTACAGCACATCCGCGCCCTTTGCGGCCTTGACGGGATCCTCCTCAAAGGAGAGGGTAGCACCGGTCTGGGCGGCAATGGCCTGACACTGCTCCACCAGCGCGGGGTCGGGCTGGTACTTTTTGGGAGCGCAGGCGGTAAAGTGCAGGCCCATCTTGGCGCAGCCCACCATCAAGCTGTTGCCCATGTTGTAGCGGGCGTCGCCGAAGTAAACGAAGTGGATGCCCTTCAAATGGCCGAAATGCTCCTGAATGGTCAGGAAATCAGCCAGGATCTGGGTGGGGTGGAACTCGTTGGTCAGGCCGTTCCACACCGGCACACCGGCGTAGTGCGCCAGCTCTTCTACGATCTGCTGACCGTAGCCCCGGTATTCGATGCCGTCAAACATCCGTCCCAGCACCCGGGCGGTGTCGGCGATGGACTCTTTTTTGCCGATCTGACTGCCGGAGGGGTCCAGATAGGTCACCTCCATGCCCAGATCGTGGGCGGCCACCTCAAAGCTGCACCGGGTGCGGGTGGAGGTCTTTTCAAAGATCAAGGCAATGTTCTTGCCCCGCAGCTGGTCGTGCCGGATACCGGCTTTCTTTTTGGCCTTCAGGTCAGCGGCCAGTTCCAGCAGCTGACCGATCTCGGCAGGGGTGTAGTCCAATAGCTTCAAAAAGCTGCGATTTTTCAGTTCCATTGTATATTTCCCTCTCTATGCAAGCGCTCTTGAATATTTATTCAAGCTATGATTCTATTATAGTACGTTGCATCGGGAAGGTCAAGAGGGAACCTTCGTGCCTGCCTTGACAAAGAACACAGCAAAGGCTATACTATAAACAGAAGGACGCTGACTGCATAGGTCAGCTTTCCGTCCCGTATTAGTCAAAAGATTGACCGCTCAGTTTGGAAGTCTGGAGGCGGTCAATCTTTTTTGTTGTCATTTTTCTTCTGCGAGTTCTTATCCATGACCTCGACGGTCAGACGGATCACTTCCAAAATCAGTCCCAACAGTGTGAGAATGACCATGAGAAGATTCAAAACTTCTGTCAGATTCAAACGATATCCCTCCCTTCGCCTTCAAGGCGCAGGGGAGTTTTCTTCAAAAAAGTTTTCCTCCCTGAACCTCTGCTTCGTTCCATGTACAGGAAGAATCAGCGATACGGGACAGAAAGCATGACCACCAATGATGCAATCAGCGTCTTATGGGTAGAATAACATAATTTATTGCGAATTGCAATAAAAAGGTTATGCTTACAACTCCAGCTCTGCCCGGCGGCCGGTGGGCTTATAGGGGGTCAGCCGGACACCGGCGTGCTCGAACATGAACCGTGCTGCAATGCTGGAATCGCTGTCGTGGTACTTGTCGCCGTAGTACACTACCTCGGCGATGCCGGACTGGATGATGGCCTTGGTGCACTCGTTGCAGGGGAACAGGGTCACATACACCCGGGCACCTTTCAGGTTGTTGTGGGCGCTGTTGAGGATGGCGTTCAGCTCGGCATGGCAGACGTACATATACTTGGTCTGTAAGGGTGCGCCCTCCCGCTCCCAAGGCATCTCGTCATCGCTGCAGCCCATGGGCATCCCGTTGTAGCCCAAAGAAAGGATCTTGTTTTCCGGGCTTACGATGCACGCACCCACCTGACTGTTGGGGTCCTTGGAGCGCATGGCGGTAAGCAGCGCAATGCCCATAAAATATTCGTCCCAGTTGATATAATCCTCGCGTTTCATCGCGTAAAACCTCCTGCCTCTTCCGGCGGGTCTGCGGCTTGACAAACCCGGAAAAATAGACTATACTACGAATAGAAAGAGCGCTGACTGCAATGGTCAGCTCCTCATCCGGCTAATCAGTCGTAAAGAATGACCGCTTGCTTTCTGAGGGCATGAGCGGTCATTTCTTTTTGCCGTTGGAAATCGTCCATGTGATCTCAAAGGTAATGTAGATTGCTCCGCCAAGAAGCGTAAGCAGCAACACGACCTGTTCAAACGTCATGAGGCATCCCCCCTTTCCGCTTTCGCGTCAGGGGAAGCAAAAAGTTTTTCGTCCCCTCTGGCGCGCAGCCGGAAGGAGCTAGACCACCGATTATGCAATCAGCGCCTTTTCACCGCCGAAGCGGCACTTACAGCATACCACAAAACCCGCATATTTGCAACGAAAACTCCCGGTCTCGCGCCTGTACGCGCTGCCGGGAGTTCTGCTTTATCTGCCCGTCCGTTTTATACCCAAATGTCAACTTGCACAAAACAGTGCCCGGAAGTTTGGCAGGCGTTTTTACCAAATTTTGAAACGATATATTTAAAAATCGTTTCGAGTGTGGTATTATCTTTGTAAAATATGCCACAAAAACGGAGAGAACGCTCCGTGCGGCGGAAATGAGGGAAAAACCGATATGAAATACGCAAGCAACAACATCCGCAATATTCTGATTGCCGGCCATGCCGGCAGCGGCAAGACCACGCTGACCGAAGCACTGGTCTATTTTTCGGGCGCTGCCGAGCGTATGGGCCGGGTTGAGGACGGCACCACGATTTCGGACTTTGATCCCGAGGAAGCAAAGCGCAAGGCCAGCCTGTCGGCCTCCGTTGTGCCGGTGGAGTACGAGGGCATCAAGTACAACCTGATCGATGCACCGGGTCTGTTCGACTTTGAAGCAGGCGAGTACGAGGGCATCCGCGCCGCCGAGAGCGTGCTGGTGTGCGTGTCCGGCCGCAGCGGCGTTACCGTGGGCGCAGAAAAGGCGTTCCAGCTGGCCCGCAAGAACGGCAAGGCCACCATGGTGTTCGTCTCCAAGTGCGATCTGGAAAACGCCAACTACTTCAAGATCCTTGAGGATATGAAGATCCGCTTCGGCTCCACCGTCTGCCCCTGTGTCGTGCCCGCAAAGCTGGATGACGGCACCCCCGTGTACATCAACCTGTTCAGCCAGAAGGCCTTCAAGTACGAGGGCGGCAAGCAGATCCAGGTGGATCTGCCGGACATCGGCCACCGCTTCCAGGGCCTGATCGAAGCCATGAGCGAGGCTATTGCAGAAACTGACGATGAGCTGATGGAAAAGTTCTTCGGCGGTGAGCCCTTTACCACCGAGGAGATCGTGGAGGGTATGCGCAAGGGCGTTAAGGACGGCCTGATCACCCCTGTGTTCTGCGGCAGCGCCGTGAATATGCAGGCACTGGATATGCTGCTGTTCAATATGCACAAGCTGCTGCCCAGCCCGGAGCACGAGACCAGCACGCTGGCCGAGGATGCCAACAGTGAGCCGGTGGAGCTGCACTGCACCGAGGACGAGCCCACTGCCGCCTACGTCTTTAAGACTGTGGCCGACCCGTTCGTGGGCAAACTGAGCTATCTGCGGGTCATCAGCGGCAAGGTGACCGCAGGCGAGCCGCTGACCAACGCCCGCACCGGCGAGGTGGAAAAGATCACCAAGCCCCTGACTGTCCTTGGCAAGAAGCAGCTGGAGAACGATGGCATCGGTGCCGGTGATATCGGCGCTGTGGCAAAGCTGGTGAGCGCAAAGACCGGCGATACCCTGTGCGATGCAGACCGCGTGGTCAAGCTGCCCGCCCCTGTGTTCCCCAAGCCCAGCCTGTTTATGGCTGTTACCGTGGCCAAGAAGGGCGACGAGGGCAAGATCTCCAGCGCACTGGCACGCCTGATGGAGGAAGATCCCACCCTGTGCTACATCAACAACGCCGAGACCCATCAGCAGGTCATCGGCGGCTTGGGTGAGCAGCATCTGGATGTGGTCAAGGCCAAGCTGAAGAACAAGTTCGGTGTGGAGATCGGTCTGGAAGCTCCCCGCATCGCCTACCGCGAGTCCATCCGCAAGGCCTGCCAAAAGCAGGGACGCCATAAGAAGCAGACCGGCGGCCACGGCCAGTTCGGTGATGTTATCATCAACTTTGAGCCCTGCGACAGCGAGCAGGTGGTGTTTGAGGAGAAGGTGTTCGGCGGCAGCGTGCCCAAGAACTTCTTCCCCGCCGTGGAAAAGGGCGTGCGTCTGGCTGCCGAAAAGGGCGTGCTGGCCGGTTACCCCGTGGTCGGCCTGAAGGCCACCCTGCTGGACGGCAGCTACCACCCGGTGGACAGCTCTGAAATGGCCTTTATCATGGCTGCAAAGCTGGCCTACAAGGCTGCTATGCCGGAGGCTGGTCCGGTTATTCTGGAGCCCATCCACACCCTGAAAGCCCATGTGCCCAACGACAACACCGGCGACATCATGGGCGATGTGACCAAGCGCCGCGGCCGCGTGCTGGGCATGGAGCCGGACGAGGACGGCTTGCAGACCATCATCGCCGAGGTGCCGCTGGCAGAGCTTGCAAACTTTACCACCTTTATCCGTCAGACCACACAGGGCCGCGGCTGGTTCACCACCGAGTTTGCCCGCTACGAGACCCTGCCCGAGATGCTGGTGCCTGCCGTTGTGGAGCAGGCCAAGAAGCTGGGCAATCTGGACGAGGCCGCAGACGACTGAGCACTGAACCACTGATTTGACATTTCCCCGAGCCCCCGCCGACACTTTTTTCCCTCTGTCGGCGGGGGCTTTTTTGCTTGCTGTTATGCGGAAATAAGGCAGCCACTGCCAACGGCAGAAAGCGCATTCTTCCCGTAAAAATGCAAAGTCGGACAGCCCGCAGGCTGTCCGACTTTGTTCTGATAAAATATGTTTTCCGCTATTTATGCGCAAAGCACAGCGGAGCGCATTCAAAATGCTCTGGCGTTACACGCCGGAGGCACCGTAGTTTGCCAGCACGCGGGCAGAGGGGTCGTTGACGTTGCAGCCCGGCCATGCCTTGTTGGGCATCCAGAAGCCCACGATGGTGCGGCTCTGGTCGTGGTAGTACTTCTCAAAAATTTCGCGGTAGAACAGGCTCTCCTTGGTAAAAGGCATGCAGTGTGCCGAGTAGTTTGCCCGGCGCATCTGGAACTCTTCCTCAGTGTACAGGCTCTCGGCGTACTCCTTGATGTCGTCCACCATGCTGTGGCCCACGGCGTCCGAGAAGGCGGCCTTTTCGCGCCACAAAATCTCCGGTGGCAGCCAGTCGCCCTCAAAGGCCTTGCGCAGCAGGTACTTGCCCTTGCCGTAGCGGTTCAGCTTCTTTTCCGGGTCAATGGCCATGACGTAGCGGACGAAGTCCAGATCGCCGAAGGGCACGCGGGCCTCGATGCTGTTGGCGGAGATGCAGCGGTCGGCGCGGAGAACATCGTACATATACAGCTCGCGGATGCGCTTCTGGCTCTCCTGCTGGAAGGCGTCGGCGGTGGGGGCGTAGTCGGTGTATTTGTAGCCGAACAGCTCGTCCGAGATCTCGCCGGTCAGCAGCACACGCACATCGGTCTGCTCGTGGATGGCCTTGCACAGCAGGTACATGCCCATGCTGGCGCGGATGGTGGTGATATCCCATGTACCCAGCAGCCGGATGACCTCCTCCAGACTGCTGAGCACCATCTCGCGGTTGATGATGATCTCGTGGTGCTCGCTGCCAAGATAGTCCGCAGTCTGGCGGGCGTATTTCAGGTCGATGGCATCGGTGTCCATGCCGATGGCAAAGGTGCGGATGGGTTTGCCCAGCTTCTTGGCGGCAATGGAGCACACCAGCGAGGAATCCAACCCGCCGGAGAGCAGGAAGCCCACAGGTGCATCGGCATCCAGCCGCTTTTCCACACCAGCGATCAGCTTCTCGCGGATGTTCTGCAGGATGGTGGGCATATCGTCCTGCATGGGGGCGGGCACATCGGCAATGTCCTCGTAGCGCACAAAGCGGCCGTCGCAGTAGTAGCTGCCGATGGGGAAGGGACGGATATCATCGCACCAGCCGATGAGGTTGCGCATCTCGGAGGAGAAGGCGATCTTGTGGCTGGACTTGGAGTAGCCGTAGAACAGCGGACGGATGCCGATGGGGTCGCGGGCGGCGATGAGCCGGTCCTTGCGGGAATCGTACAGGATCAGCGCAAACTCGGCGTCCATGTGGCGGAACATATCCAGCCCGTACTCGTAGTACAGCGGCAGCAGGATCTCGCAGTCGCAGTCGGAGCAGAACTTATAGCCCCGGCGCTTTAAGATCTCTTTTTCAAACCGGAAGCCGTACAGCTCGCCGTTGCACACCACGCAGTCAGCGCCCCGGTAAAAGGGCTGCATCCCCTCCGGGGTCAGTCCCATGATGGCGAGCCGCCCAAAGCCCATCAGGCCGTAGGGCCCCTCCACCACCCGCTGGTCGTCCGGCCCGCGGTCCACGGTGCGCAGCAGATACTCTTTGAATTTTTCGGCACTCAGGTCGTGCCCCGTATAACCCATAACACAACACATACTTCTTACCCCTCTTGTAAAAACGATAAAAATAAAAATACGGCAGCACATTCATCCCATAGTCCTAGGACGAATATGCTGCCGTATCCGTGGTGCCACCTAAATTACCGGCATACGCAATACGCCGGTCACTTTTGTGCGCTCTCCCCGTTGAAAGCACTGCCGCGATAACGAGCGGCGCACGTCTGCCCCTACTGCTGCACACCGCAGGTTCAGGGAGCGGCTCACGGGTGTTCTTCGGGCTTCGTTTTCTGCGCGGCTTCCAGCATCCCGCACTCTCTGTAAGAAAAACCTGAGGCCTTACTTTTCCCGGTCAACGCTTTTATTGTCTGCATTGTATCACGGGTTTTTGTCCGTGTCAACACAGCAGGCGCATTTTTTTGCAGGCTGTTCTTCTGCTGCGGACGGTGCCGCGTTTTGCGCACAATGACGGCACAGCCCGTACAGCACGCTGCCCTCGCATTGCAGGGTAAAGCCGTGCTCTGCCATCAGGTGGGCGCGCACTTCATCCATAAAATGGCAGTCCAGATGATAGATGCGCCCGCACTGCACGCACTTGAGGTGCAAATGCTCCCGGCAGTGGCGTCCCTCGTCCACATACTGGAACACCGCTCGCTCGCCTTTATCGGCCACATATTTCATAATCCGCTGCTCGCCCGCCAGCTTATCCAGATAGCGGTATACAGTGGTGGGGTTGGGGCTTGCGCCCTGTGCCTCCAGATGCTCCAGAATGTTGGAGGCGCTTACCGCGTGCTGGCGGTTGTTGATGAGGTAGTCCAAGATGAGCTGCCGGGTGCGGGTGTTGTAGCCATCGCTTCGTGCCATGAGAGATTCGGTCCTTTCCGGTGTAGATGTGTTGTTTTTCAGCCCTATTGTAGCACAGTTTGCGCTTGGATGCAAAAGGAGCGGGCGAAAAGTCTGTCTGTTTGGCGACAAGCACAAAAAACATTGTGAAAAATAGCAAAATCGAGGCGGAATCTTTGTATAAAACGGAAAACACGTCAAAATTAAGCAAAAAGTCTTGTAAAAAATGCCCTAATGTGAAATAATATACTAGATAAAGTGGTTGGATTGCAGCCGGGATACAAGCTGGCTGAACATGAAGAAGAAGAAACCGGCAGCGGTGGGTTTGCGCTGCCGGTTCGGACGTTTTGGAACGTTTTTGGAGAAGAAGATAACGAAGAATAGGAGAGTGTGCTTATGAAAGAGCAGGAAGCACAGGCAAAGCTCAGCCTGAAGCTGCAGGCGTACCAGTACCTCAAGACCAAGATCCTGAACTGCGAGTACCGCCCCAACGAGTTTCTGAACGAGCAGAAGCTCTGCGCCGAGATGGGCAACATCAGCCGCACCCCCATGCGGGATGCGCTGGGGCGTCTGGAGCAGGAGGGGCTGATCACCATCCTGCCCAAAAAGGGCCTGATGGTCTCCGGCATCACCGAGGAGGACGTGCACAGCATGTTTGAAATGCGTCTGCTGGTGGAGCCCTACGCCCTGCGTACTTACGGCAATGCCATCCCCCGGGAGCAGCTGGAGGCCTACGCCGAACTGATGCACCACAGCGAGCGCATCGAGGACTTCTGCGAGTCGGACGACGACTTCCACGAGCTGCTGATGAGCACCCTGCCCAACAAGTATCTGCGCTCTGCCTACGACCGCATCACCGGCCTGAACACCCGCTTCCGCATCATGACCGGCAAGGTGAGCATGATCAATCAGGAGCAGACCTGTGAGGAGCATCTGCAGATTCTGGATGCTGCTCTGGCAGGGGACTGGGACAGCGCAGCTATGGCATTACAGCACCATCTGGAGCTGGCCCGCGATAAAGCCGAGGGCGTCATCAAGGTCATCCGCCTGTGGTAAAAGAATAGAAGTAAAAAAGGTCTGCTGCACCGTGCGGTGCAGCAGACCTTTTGTGTTGGGTAGCTTGAGCGAGCGACAACCACCAGCTCTGCTGGTGGAGTAGAAAATGCTTTAGCTATAAGATTCGAGCGAAGCGAGATGACAGAGAAATTGTCATCTTAGAAGATGCACTTTGCAACATAGCTCGTTAGAGCGGTAGGGCAGGTAATGCAGATGAAAGATGCTTGCTCGTGGCCCCTTAAGGGGCTTTGCCAGTAAGGTGCCCTTCTAGGGCTTACTCAAGCCACCGGCTTAGCCGGTGGTTTTGACTTTTACGAGAAGGAACACAGCATAGAAGGAAGTCTCCCTCAGATAAGGTGGTTTTCAATGCAGTAATGATAGACCCCGTCCTCTTCCACAGAGCGGCAGAGGACGGCAGCTCTGGCCTTGACCTCTTCGAGCGCGTTTCCCATGGCAACACCCGTACCGACCGCTTCCAGCATTTCGATGTCGTTCCGCCCGTCCCCAAAGGCAATGGCTTCGGACTTTGAAAATCCATAATGCGCCAAGACCGCCCTTACAGCGTTTCCCTTGCCGCAGGAGAGCGGAATAATATCTACTGCCTTGTCCCACCATGCGGTGATCTGTGTGGCGTGCGTCCCCTGTAAGATCTGTGTGTATTCGGCACTGTTGCAGGAGCACATGATCTGATAGATCTCCTCCTCGCACAGCGCATCAAAATGCTCAGAGATCACCAGCTTTTCGCTGCCAAAGGAAAAGTATTGTGCCAGATCGGGGTCTGTCCCGTTTGTTACGATAAAGTGCTCATTGCTGATAGCAGCTGCCCGGTGCATCTGCTTCAGATTTTGCAGAATTCTGTGTTTGTCATCAGCGTCCAGCGGATTTTTGAAGAGCACGGTATCCTTGCTGCGGACATAGGAGCCGTTGAAGGTCAGCCAGATATCAAAATCGACGCCTTCAAAATGCGGGATGGAGAGATAGCCTCTGCCGGTCGCCATGCACAACAAGACCCCGTTTGCTTGCAGCTGCTGTAAAGCCTGCACAGTTTTGGGGGATGGCTCCTTGCTGCCCAGCTTGAGCAAGGTTCCGTCTACATCAAAAAAAGCAATTTTTATCATACGACACCTCTGGTAAAAATATTTTTATTTCTCCACCTTGCTCAGCAGGATGCGGTCGTTATCAAGGTTTTTGCCCGCGTTCTCGCGGAACTTTTCCAGCAGGTCGTCCACGGTCATCTTGCTGCGCGCTGCGCCCTTTACGTCAAACACGATGCGTCCGGCGTCCATCATCAGGGTGCGGTTGCCCAGTTCCAGCGCCTGATGCATATTGTGGGTCACCATCAGGCAGGTGATCTTTTTCTCCGCCACGATGCTCTTGGTCAGCGCCAGCACCTTTTCGGCGGTGGCGGGGTCCAGCGCGGCGGTGTGCTCGTCCAGAAGCAGAAGCTTGGGGGTGACAAGGGTAGCCATAAGCAGGGTAAGCGCCTGCCGCTGACCGCCGGAGAGCAGCCCCACCGGCTGCTTCATGCGGTCCTCAAGGCCCATGTCCAGCAGGGCAAGCTTTTCGCGGAAAAGCGCCTTATCCTTGCGGGAGATGCGGGAGAAGATGGCATTGGGCGCGGTGCCTGCGCGCAGGTAAGCCAGCGCCAGATTTTCCTCAATGGTCATGTTGGGCGCGGTGCCCTTGAGCGGGTCCTGAAACAGATGCCCGATGACCTTGCTGCGCTGGTGCTCCGGCGCAAAGGTGATGTCCTGCCCGCCCAGCAGAATGCTGCCCTCGTCGGCAATAAAGCCGCCGGTGATGGCGTTGAACAGGGTGGATTTGCCCGCGCCGTTGGAGCCCACAATGGTGGCAAAATCTCCGGCTTCCATTTGCAGGCTTACGCCGGCAAGCGCTACCTTTTCGTTGACGGTGCCGGGGTTAAAGGTCTTGTGCAGGTCGTTCAGCTGCAGCATTTCCATTTTACTGTCCCTCCCTGTTGGTCACGGTGCGGCGTGCACGGGCGGCGTGACGGCGCTTTTCAAAGGCGAAGTGCTCCCGGATGGCGGGCATGGAGATGGCTATTGCCACAATGATGGCGGATACCAGCTTCATGGCAGCTGCGGGCACATTGAACCGCAGCGCCACCGCCACGATAAAGCGGTACAGGCAGCTGCCGAACACCACGCCAAGGATGCGGCGCAGCATGGTACGCTTGCCCACCAGCGTCTCGCCGATGATGAGAGAAGCCAGTGCAATGGTCACCATGCCGGTGCCCACGTTGATATCGCAGCTTTTCTGGTACTGCGCCAGCAGTCCGCCGGACAGCGCACACAGCGCACCGGACACGCACAGACCCACCGTGATGGTAAAGGCGGGGTTGATGCTGGAAGCGCGCACCATGGCAGCGTTATCGCCGGTGGCGCGGATGGAAAGCCCCAGCCGTGTGCCCAGAAAGCCCAGCATCGCCGCGCAGGCGATGGCAATGATAACTGCCGCCAGCGCCAGTTTGTACCAGCTGCCCAGAAAGCCCAGCGAAGTTTTTGCCATGGAGAAGATGGTGGGAGTCTTGACCAGCGACATGGTGGAGGAAAAGCCCATCACCGCCAGATTGATGGTGTACAGGCCGGTATTGACGATGATACCGGCCATGATGCTTTCCACCCCGAGCCTTGTCTGCAAAAAGGCGGTGACAAAGCCGGAGCACACCCCCGCAGCCATAGCAGCCGCCAGCGCAAGGATGGGGTGGCCGGTCAGTGCCACCTGACAGGCCACGGCGCAGCCCAGCGTAAAGCAGCCGTCGGTGGAAAGGTCGGCAATATTCAGGATGGAGTAGCTGAGAAACAGTGCCAACGCCACCAGTCCGTAGATGCAGCCCAGCTCCAGCGCTGTCTGCAAAACGTTGAGGGAAAAGATACTCGCTAGCATGGTGCATGCTCCTTTTATGTTTTTTGAGTGGATGGATTAACTGGTATTTCATTTTCACGGGAGGGAAAACACTTTTCCCAGAACCGCCAAAGGCTCTCCCTTGCGGGAGAGCCGGAAAAGCCGTCAGGCTTTGACGGAGCGGGGCGTTCAGGAGAAGTTCTCGGCGGTGGTCACCTCGGTGATCTCGGTGCAGTAGGGCTTGAAGGCTTCCTTCAGGGCAGCAAGATCCAGCCCCAGTGCCTCGGCGGTCTCGGTGTTGATGGTGACGATGCCGTTGTCAAAGGTCTGGTAGGGCAGGTCTGCGGGGGTTTTGCCGTCGCACAGCAGCTGGCTGACCATATCGGCGGTAGCCTCGCCCAGCTGGACGTAGTCCACGCCGTAGCCCACCAGTGCGCCGTTCAGCGCAAAGCTGTCGGCACCGGTGTAGTGCTGCACCCCGGCCTCGATGAAGCTCTCATAGATGGACAGCTCAGCGGTCATGATGGTGTTGTCGGTGGGGGTGAATACGGCCTTGACCCCGGCGGCGACCAGTGCCTCGGCAGCCATCTGCACCTCGGCGGTGGTGGTGCCGTTCTTTTCCACCACCTTGATGCCGTTCTTCTCGCAGAAAGCCTTAGCGTCCGCAATGGCCTGGGTGGAGGAATCCTGACTTAAATCGTACAGCAGACCGATGGTATCAATGCCGGGGTTTGCCGCCACGATCAGGTTCATGATGGCGTCGGTGTTCAGCGCATCGGAGGTGCCGGTGATGTTCTCCTCGCCGTCAAAGCCTGCGGCGGCGGGGTCGGTCACGGCAGAGTAGACCACTGGGATGTCGGTGTCCTCCACAGCAGCCAGCATGGTAGCGGCGGTGGGGGTGGCCACGGCTACGATCACGTCCACGCCGTCAGCCACAAGGTCTGCGCCGATCTGGTTCAGGTTGGACTGGTCGGCCTGTGCGTTGGCATAGTAATCGGCGTAGTCAAAGGTGACGCCCTTCTCCTTACCAATGGCATCCAGACGGCTCTCCACAGATTCTACGATCTGGTTAAGGGAGGCGTGGTCCACATAGTTGACGATGCCCACTTTAAAGGTCTCGCCGGCGGCAGCGGCGCTGCCGGAAGCCGCTGCGGAGGAAGAAACCGCTGCACTGGAGGCAGAGCTGGAAGCAGCGCTGCCGCAGCCGGTCAGTGCCATGGCAGAAACAGCAGAGGCAGCCAGAGCGGCCTTCAGGAAGCTGCGGCGGGAGATCATGTTCAGGTTTTTCATAGTGGTAACTCCTTTCCCGGAGCGGGCGGCAAATCAAAAGACCCGCTCCCTTTGCGGGACGGGTCTTAAAACAAAACGACCCTGTCCCTGTGTGTTATCCACAAGGACAGGATCGGTAAATTACGATTCTGCGGTGCCACCTTGCTTGCTCTGCATCCAATACAGCAGAGCCACTCACGGAGAGCCAACACTCCCCTGTCCTGTAACGGAGACTTCCGTCCAAAGCTACTAGGGCTTATACCCGTTTGCCCGGCCCTCGGCGGCCCACGAAACTCTGCCCCGCTTTCGCCCGTTTGCACTGTCCGGGCTCACTGCAGATGCGCTGTGCAGGTTCTCTTCCGCCTCATCGGTTTGATTGCATTATACACTTTATCTTCGTAAAGTCAAGAGGGAATTTAAAATTTTTATTTTTCGGCCCGGTCAAAGTCATTCTTCTGCCGGGGTGCCGGTGCTGCGGCGCTTGCGGCGCACAAAGTAGGCAACGTACACCACCCACACCGGAATGGCCACGGCGGTCACTACCCGGCTGGCAGAAAGCCCGGCGGCCTGATACACAAAGTCGATGCTGTTTGTGCCCGCCGGGCAGAGCACCGCCATCAGTCCCTCGTCCACCCGCAGGATGTCGGTCTTTTCGCCGTTGACGTAGGCGGTAAAGCCGTCATCGTAGGGCACGGAGAAAAAGACGAGGTTCGCCTTATCCAGCGTGATCTCGGCATGGAAGCCCGCATTGTTCATCTGGAACACCGAGCAGCTGTGGGCGCGGCGGTCGGCGCAGTCCTGCGTGTAGCTGTCGTAGTGCAGGTCATTTAGCATGTCCTCCGAAAGCTCGGTCAGGTAGGAACTGTATTTTTCTACGTCCTCGTCCTCCAGCACCAGCGCGCGCATCAGCAGGTTGGAGCGCAGGGTCTTGATCGAAGTCTCGTAGGTGGCTTCGGTCACATAGTAGTCGTAGGTAAAGCCCATGGGCACATAGTTATCGTTGCGGTACAGCGCGTAGCCGTCCACATCGCCCAGATAGGTCCAGCCCTCGTCTGCCTCGTCCTCAAAGCTTTCGCGCTTTTCCGGGGTGGTGATGAGGTACTCCACGCTCAAAAGACCGCGCAAAGCGTAGTTTGTGATCTCCGGCTCACTGCGCACGTCCCGCTTGCCCCCCAGCCCCGGGTAGAAGCTGAGGATGCTGGGCGCCGCCGTGCTGCCGAAGTATTGCAGGCAGCTCTTATCCAGCCACATCCCGATGTTGTCATGGATCTTGTAGGTGTCGATCCGGTAGTCGCCCTCCGGCAGGTCGTCTTTCAGCAGCAGGGCGTTGGTGTCCTGCTCCACAAGGTCGCTGTCGGTGTGCCACTGGCCAAACTTGCCAATGCCGATGTGTACCATGCTGAACACGCAGGCAAACACCAGCACCGCCGCCGTCATGCGCTGCACAAAATGGCTGTCCTGCCGCCATTTGCCGCAAAGGTAGCGGTACAGCATAAGCCCCAGCAGACCGAAGCCCAGCACGGCAAAGAACTGTCCCGGGTTTTTCAGCACGCCGAAGGACCATGTTTCGGTGGTATCGTCCCGCACCGGCACCACGGCAAAGACCAGCGTAGCCAGCATGATCCAGCTGATGCCCCGGGCGGGTGCGTCCAGATCGATCTCCGGGTCCTCCAGCGCGTTCACGGTCATGGCGGCAAGGATGAGGGTGGGCATATAGTACCAGCGGGCGTAGTAGCTGGAATTGAGCGCATAGAAGGCGCTGTTCAGCACCGGCACCAGTGCGCACACGGCGCATACCGCCACGATACGTTTTTTGCTGTCGGCTTTCCGGCTGCGCCAGTAGGCCATGGCACCGGCCAGACTGCACAGCGGCAGATAGGCGGTCATGCTCGTCCACTTGATGACGCCCTCCGACCAGACCGAGGTAAGATAAGGGGAGTCCGGCGGCAGGATCCAGCTGAGCAGGATAGCCAGATACTGCTGCACCTTGGCGTAGGTCAGAAAACCCCAGCCGGAGGAAAGATCGATGGTGCGCGGGTTCTGCAACAAACTGAGCACCGCCGGGAACAGCAGCAGGCAGCCCATGGCAACGCCCAGCACGCTCTCCCACAACAGATGGCAGAACTTGCGCCCGGTCAGCCGAAAGTCCCGCGCCGAGAGCTTGCACACAAAGTAGATGCACAGGAAAATGACCTGTCCCACAAAGAAGAAGTAGTTATTGAGCAGGTTCACCGCCACCCAGAAGGCGAACAGGCCGTGGCGATTTTCATAAACAGCCTCGTCCAGCGCCCAGAGCAGGTAGGGAAACAGCGCCACCACGTCCACAAAGTGGTTGAAGAACACGTTGTACACCGCAAAACCGGAAAGCGCGTACAGGCAGGCGCCCAGCACCGCGTAGTTCTCGTTTTTAACGTAGCGGCGCAGGTACAGGTATGCACCGCCGCCCGCCACGCCGAATTTGAGCACCAGCAGCGGCACCATCATATAGGGCAGCCAGCTCTGCGGCAGCAGCACCGACAGCCAGAAAAACGGCGAGCCGTACAGGTAGAAGGAGTAGGCGTTCATCACCCCGCTGCCAAGGTCGGTCGCCCACGAAAAGGTATTGTGCGGCGCACCGGCAAAGGCGCTGTCCGGGTAGCCCGCGCCCTTGACGAAGCCGTTCATATACCGGTAAAAGCTGATCTGCTGGCTGTTGAAATCGCCGGCATAGTGGAAAAAGCCGCCGTCAAGGATATAGAAGGGCAGAAAGAATACCGCCGCCGTCAGGGCGCACAGTCCCACCGTCTGCCAGAATTTTTTATGATTCTGCTCCCTTGGTGTGAGCAGCCGTGGTTTTATAAACTTTTCCATAGCGTTCCTCTTTCTCCGCGCACCGGCGCGGAAGTGGATTTGATGTCACCTTGTAGTATTGTAACACGGCAGCGTGCAAGAAAAAAGGGCTTGACAACCGCACGCGGGGCGGGTATGGTGAAGAAAAGGAGGCGTTTTGCCATGCTGTATCCCTTCAGCGCCTTGCTGGCGCGCATGAAGTACATTACCCGGTGGAGCCTGATGCACTCCACCCGGGCGGAATCCCTCAGCGAGCACACCTGCGACACCGCGCTGCTGGCGCACCTGCTGTGTCTCATCGCCAAGCACTACACCGGCACGCCCTGCCGCCCCGAGGCGGTGGCGGTGGCGGCGCTGTACCACGACGCCCCGGAGATCATCACCGGGGATATGCCCACGCCGGTCAAGTACCACTCTCCGGCGCTGCGGGACGCCTACAAGGCGCTGGAGACCGAGAGTGTGCGCTCTATGGCGGCTCTGCTGCCCGCAGAACTGGCCGCAGAGCTGACCCCCTGCATGGACGGCAGCGCCCTGACGGCTGAGGAGCACCGGCTGCTCAAAGCCGCCGACCGGCTGAGCGCGCTCATCAAATGCACCGAGGAGCAGCGCAGCGGCAACCACGAATTTGACGCCGCGCTCACGCAGCAGCGCGCCGCGCTGCAAGCCATGCACTGCCCGGAGGCCGACTGGTTTCTGGCGCACTGCCTGCCCTGCTACACTCAGAATCTGGATGAGCTGACGAAGCTGTAAAGCTTTGACTGAGAGGGCGCACGCCGTTATAGTCAAGCTAACCCCTTCAGGCGCTACGCGCCAGCTCCCCCAAGGGGGCGCCTTCGTGCTATGCCGGAAACTTTCCCGCCACCGCTGAAAGCCGTCCCCTTGGGGAAGGTGGCATCGCCGCAGGCGATGACGGAAGGGGTATTTCTCCCCGTGAAAATACAATGCCGGACAGCCCACAGGCTGCCCGGCATTGCTCTGCTTCGGTTTAAATTACGGGAACGGTACTTCCCGCACATCGTCGGGGTCCAGCCCGGCCTTGCGCTGCTCTTCAAACACGGCGGCGATCAACTCGTCCAAGTCCTCCAAGTGGGTCAGGGTGCAGCAGCAGCGGCGCAGGGCGGCAGCGCCCTTCAGCCCCTTCATGTAGTGCATGGTCTGGGCGCGCGCCTGCGGCATGGCCACAAACTCGCCCTTCTGCTCCACCATCTCCTCCACCTGACGGCGCAGCGCGTTCATCCGCGCTTGCAGGTTCGGCTCCTTGGGGGCGGGTAGACCCTCCAGCGCGGCGTTCACCCGTTCAAACAGCCATGGGTCGCCCAGTGCGCCCCGGGCGATCATCACGCCGTCGCAGTGCGTCTCGCGCACCATGCGCAGCGCGTCCTCGGCGCAGTGGATATCGCCGTTGCCCAGCACCGGCACTTTTACCGCGTCCTTTACCCGGGCGATGATCTCCGGGTCGATGCCCGGGGTGTACATCTGCTCCCGGGTGCGGGCGTGCACCGCCACCAGCGCCGCGCCCGCCTGCTCGCAGGCTTTGGCGCATTCCACGGCGGTGATGTGGTCGGCGTCCCAGCCCTTGCGCATTTTTACAGTGACCGGGCGCTTGGTGTGCGCCACCACCTGCTCCACGATGCGCCCGCAGCGGTCGGGGTCCAGCATCAGCTTGCTGCCCGCCCCGCCGGAAACGATCTTGGGGGCAGGGCAGCCCATGTTGATGTCCACAAAGTCAAATGCGTACTGCTCGATGGCGGCGGTGGCCTCGCCCATGATCTCCGGCACCTCGCCGAAGATCTGCACCCCGTAGGGTGCGCCGTTGGGCTCTGCCTTCAGCAGGCTGACGGTCTTATGGTCGCCGTACACCAGCGCCCGGCTGGACACCATCTCGCTGACGGTAAAGCCCGCGCCGTGCTGTGCCATCAGGCGGCGGCAGGGGGCATCCGTAAAGCCTGCCATAGGGCCGAACACCGCCCGGTGGGGCAGGGTGATATTGCCGATCTTCAAAGGTTCCATGGGTTCTCCTTGTATCTGTTTTGGGGTAGACGATTTATAATGGCCTCCGCTTGCGCTCTGGCCATATTCAGCGGAATGATTATTTATAATTCGCGTTTGTCGCGCTCTGCGGAGCGCTCCAAACGCATTTTCACGGGAGGGGTCGTAAAGGAAAACGGCATCTGCCGCGCCGCTTTCTGCGAAAGCGCGGCGCTGTGGGAAAGTACCCCCTCAGTCTGCTCACTACGTTCGCAGCCAGCTCCCCCAAGGGGACGCCTTTTGGCTATATCGGAAAGTTTGCCACCACCGCGAAAGCCGTCCCCTTGGGGAAGGTGGCTTGACGCGAAGCGGCAAGACGGAAGGGGTTGTTTCCATCAGTACACCGTAAAAAGGGGCTGTTGCGCCAAATGCTGTGCAACAGCCCCTGTGGTTTTATGTTACATCTTCTCGGGCACGTTGATCTTGAACATGGTGAGCACGTTGAAGATGGCGTTCTTCACGCCGATGCACAGAGCCAGACGTGCCTGCTGCACGGCGGGGTCTGCGCCCTGAATGCGGCAGTTGCCGTAGAAGCGGTGGAAGGCGCTGGCCAGATCAATGACAAAGCGGTTGATGCGGCTGGGGTCGTACTTTTCCGCAGCCATCACGATCTCCTGCGGGAAGGCGGCCAGCATACGGATCAGATCCATCTCAGAGGGCTCGGTGAGCAGGGTAGCGTCGATGTTCTCCGCACCGGCAAACTGCACGCCCTCGCTCTCCATCTTCTTCAGGATGGAGCAGATGCGGGCATGGGCGTACTGCACATAGTACACCGGGTTATCATTGTCGGTCTTGACTGCCTGATCCAAGTCAAAGTCGATGCCGCTGCCAGCGTCGTGCATATTGAACAGGAAGCGTGCGCTGTCAATGGGCACCTCTTCCAGCAGGTCGGTCAGGGTGATGGCATTGCCGGTGCGCTTGGACATACGGACAGGCTGACCGTCCCGCATCAGGTTGACCATCTGCATCAGCACAACGTCCAGATCCTCGCCGTTCAGGCCGATGGCATCCATCGCGCCCTTCATGCGGGCCACATGGCCGTGGTGGTCTGCGCCCCACACATCGATGGCCTTGGCAAAGCCGCGGGTGGCCAGCTTGTTATAGTGGTAGGCGATATCGGCGGCAAAGTAGGTGGGGATGCCGTTGGCGCGTACCAGCACCTCGTCCTTGGCCTCCTCCTCGGTGCCGTCCTCGGTCTTTTTCTTGTTCACGGTGCCGTACTTGGCAGCGTACTGAGCGCTGCGGTACATGATGGCGCCGTCCTCGGCCTTGTAGCAGGCACCCAGCTCCAACAGTTTGTCCACCACAGCCAGAACTGCGCCGGACTCGTGCAGGGTGCTCTCGTGGAACCAGACATCGTAGTCGATGCGGTACTTGCCGAGGTCGCGCTTCAGCGCGGCGATGTTCTTGGGCAGGGCGTAGGCCACCAGTGCGTCCTTGAGGGAGGCAAAGGCACTGCTGTCGTAGGCGCTGACATTTTCCCGCAGGGGTATCATGATACAGGGCTCAACGTATTTATCGCCATTAATTTCGGCAAATTCTTTGGCCAGCACTTTGATGTCGCCACCCTGATAGCACTCGGCAGGCAGTGGGAAAGTTTTCTCGCCGCAGAACTGCTGCAAGTAGCGCACCGCCAGACTTTTGCCGAACTTCTGGATCTGGTTACCGGCATCGTTGATATAGAACTCGCGGGTCACATCGTAGCCGGACCAGTCCAGCACAGCGGCCAGACAGTCGCCCAGTGCGCCGCCGCGGGCGTTACCCATGTGCATGGGGCCGGTGGGGTTGGCAGAAACGAACTCCACATTGTACTTTGCGCCCTTACCGTGGTCGGTGCGGCCGTATTCCTTGTTGGCGCAGGCACCCAGCACCACGCCTGCCCAGAAGCTCTGGGAAAGGAACAGGTTGATGAAGCCGGGACCGGCCACCTCCACCTTGGAGAACACGCTGTCCTCAATAGAGGGCAGATGTGCCAGCAGGGCATCTGCGATCATCTTGGGTGCCTTGCGCCAGGTGCGTGCACCGGCCATGGCGAGATTGGAGGCAATATCGCCGTTCTTCACGTCGGCGGGGATCTCCACGATAAAGGCGGGCAGCTCTGCCTCGGGCAGGGTGCCGTCTGCCATAGCAGCCTTGGCGGCTGCGGTCAGCAGAGCGCGTGCCTCGTCCAGCGCAGCCTGCCGGGGGTTGTAGTTCTGGTAGGTCTTTTCAAAATCAGTCATGGGTCGGATTCCTTTCACAGTTTCAGGGAACTTTGTCAATTCACATGGGTCACGGTAACTTCCAGACGGTTGCGGCTCACCAGCTCGGCGCTGTCAGCATCCAGCAGGTAGGCAAACCGGGCGGTGCCGCCCTTTTCGGTCAGCTGGCAGTCGATCTCGTCTGCGGTCACGCCCAAGGTCATGGAGCCGAAGCCCGTCTCGTAGTGGCACAGGTTGCGGCGGCCTTTTTCGATCAGCAGCTGGGTGCCCGCCCCGCCGCCCTTGCCGAACCGCAGCATGGCCACCCGGCTGCCGTCTACGGCGATCTTCAGGGTGGTGGTGCAGCCCTCGTAGCCGGTGGTCTCAGTCTCACGGTAGGTCACATAGTAACTGCCGCCCTTCAGCACAAAACTGCCCCGGGTCATCAGCTCCACAAATTCTTCTTTTTCTTCCTCCGCAGCCGGTTC